>JBFJVZ010000001.1:0-60492 GCA_041623895.1 Pirellulaceae bacterium
ACGCTCACCGACGCGGGCGAGAGCGTGATTCTGGTCCGCAAAGAGACCAGCCCCGAAGATGTCGACGGCATGAATGCGGCGGCCGGCATTCTGACCAGCACGGGCGGAATGACCAGTCACGCTGCCGTGGTTGCCCGCGGCTGGGGCAAATGTTGTGTGGCTGGTGCTGGCGAAGTTGACATCGATGCCAAGGCGAAAAAGATCAAAGTCGACGGCCGCAGCTTTGGGGTCAAAGATACCATCAGCCTGGATGGCACGACCGGCGAAGTAATGGCGGGTGAAGTCGAAACGCAAGAACCGAAACTCTCCGGTGACTTTGCCAAATTGATGAAGTGGTCCGACGAGTACCGCACGCTGGCGGTTCGCACCAATGCCGACTCTCCGGCCGACAGCAAACGTGCGCGTGACTTCGGTGCGCAAGGCATCGGGCTGTGCCGCACCGAACACATGTTCTTTGAGCCGGAACGCATCATCCACATGCGAGCGATGATTTTGTCGGAGACCGAAAAAGATCGCCGGGCCGCGCTGAAAAAACTTTTGCCGTACCAGCGAAAGGACTTTGAGGGAATCTTTAAAGCGATGAACGGCCTGCCCGTCACCATTCGCTTGCTGGATCCCCCGCTGCATGAATTCCTGCCGCACGATGCTGCAGCTCAGAAAGACGTTGCCAAGGAACTGGGGGTCAAGCCGGCGGAGATTGCCAAGCGCGGACAAGCGTTGCACGAATCCAATCCCATGCTCGGTCACCGAGGCTGCCGGTTGAGTGTGACCTATCCAGAGATCCTGGAAATGCAGGTGCGGGCAATCGTCGAAGCATCCATCAACTGCGCCAAGAAAAAGATCAAAGCTCAGCCCGAGATCATGATTCCCTTGGTTGGCACGGCCGCCGAACTGGAGTTGCTTCGTGAGAAGGTTGTCAACACGATCGACGAGACGAAAACGGCCAAGAAATTTACCGGCAAGTTGGATATTTTGATCGGCACAATGATCGAGATTCCGCGTGCGGCACTGACGGCGGATGAAGTCGCCAAACACGCCGATTTCTTCAGCTTCGGCACCAATGACTTAACGCAGATGACATTTGGTTACAGCCGCGATGATGTCAATACGTTCCTGCCGGACTATTTGTCTGAAGATATCTTGCACGTCGACCCGTTTCAGTCGCTGGACACCTCCGGCGTCGGGCAATTAGTGGAAATGGGCGTAATCAAAGGTCGCAGCACCAAACCGAATTTAAAGGTTGGCATCTGCGGCGAGCACGGTGGCGATCCAGCGTCGATCGAGTTTTGTAACAAGGTCGGCTTGGACTATGTCAGCTGCAGTCCGTTCCGAGTGCCCATCGCAATCCTGTCCGCGGCGCAAGCGGCGCTTCGAAAGTAACTCACATCAGGCAAACCACATGACCGATATCCACGCCAAGTACAACGAAGTCGAGAAATGCATCGATGACGAAAAGTTTGAAGAGGCGATCGCAGGTTTGACCGAGATCGTCGCCGAGGATGATTCATTCGTGCTCGCTCACTTGGCGCTCGCTCGCGTTTATACCAAGACGGGTCAACACGAACTGGCGATCAGGCATGGCGAAAAAGCATGTGAATTAGAGCCGGAAGATCCCTTCAATTTCACCGCCATGAGCGTGACGTATCAGCGTGCCTGGGCCGGTACGCAAGATCAGCAGTTCATCGCCAAGGCCGAGGAGGCGATGGCAAAAGCCCAAATGCTGCAAGCCCAAAGTGGGTAGACCGTGCGGATTTCTCGAAAATAAAAGCCTCGGCCGCCTGCCAGCACCGACGCCGCAGATTGATTTCCCCAGTGTCTTACCGACTTTTACCCACCCGTTACACAGCTTGACCTTGCCGGTGACAGACGCCACCGGCTACTTCTGTAAACTTCCTGCATGCTGCGGCTCCTGTTTGCGGCTGGAAATACAACTTCAAAGGAATATTTGCATGGCGACCGTAATCGAATCAATGACTGAGAGTCCTTCTGAGGATGCTGCTGCCGAGCTGGATGCTATTAGCGAGAAAGTCGGTTCGTCCGTGGACGCCAATGATAAGTCAACTGATGATGACGGTTCGGCTCAGGGCCGCCGGCGATGGGACAACGTCAGCTGGTGGTCCTTGGGATGGCTGGGACTTGCCCACGTTGTCGTGATCACGGCAGCCTATGCAACATTCTCATGGACCGGATTGGCAGTCATGTTTGCCTTGCACTGGTTTACGGGCAGCCTGGGGATTTGCCTTGGCTATCATCGTTTGTTGACGCATTCCGGCATGAAGACTCACAAGTGGTTGCGTTACACGTTCGCGACCATCGGCTCGTTGGCGGGCGAGGGCTCACCGCTTGACTGGGTCGCCGACCATCGCAAGCACCATGCGCTCAGCGACCAGGAAGGTGATCCGCATTCGCCGCATGACGGTAGTTGGTGGAGTCACATGCTTTGGCTGGCATTCCACACTCATGACGGCGACCGCAAGGCTTACCTGAAGCGATGGGTGCCGGACCTGTATAAAGACCGCGGGATCCGCATCTTGGACATGTTGTTTTTGCCGATGCACATCGTCTCGGGACTCGCACTCTTTGGAATCGGATACTGGATTGGCGGCGCGTCGTTTGGGTCGTCGCTGCTGGTGTGGGGACTGTTTGTCCGCTTAGTTGCCGTGCTGCACGCGACTTGGATGGTCAACAGTGCATCGCACATGTGGGGCTACAAGAACTATGAAACGACTGACGATAGCCGAAACAATTGGCTCGTCGCAATCGTTGCTTATGGCGAAGGGTGGCACAACAATCACCACGCGTATCCGCGGATGGCAAAGCACGGTCACAAGTGGTGGGAGTTTGATATGACGTGGCAAGTCATCCGATTGTTAAAGGCCTGCGGTTTGTTCTGGGACGTCGTCGATTATCGCAATGCGGCGGAAAAGATGGCTCGCATGCAGCAGTCGGTCGAAGAGGACACAATCTCCAAGGCTGCCTAGTCGTGCTGCCACGTTGAACTTGTGGGTAACGAGCGAAAAGTGGTCAGACCCCAATTGCCGCCAGCGGCCCGAAGGGTGCTTTGCGCGATTGGGGTCTGACCCCTTTTCGCGGCACACAACAACTGACTCGAAGCAGCAATTAGTCTAGCCTGTGGTTGGCGTGCAATATGCATGATACCGAGCAATGAACACGCCACGCTTTTATTCGCTGCACGCGGTTTCCGTCTTGGACGTAAGCGGTGCCGATGCGAGCAAGATCGTAAATAACTTAACGACGAACGAAATCAATTCGCTCGAGAGGCCGGCCGGCCGGGAAACGTTTTTTACCGATCTCAAAGGAAAGATCGTCGGGCACGTTTGCGTTTTTCGTTTCAATGGAAGCCTCCGTCTGATCGGAGCCGCCGGACAATCAGAGCGGATTGCAGCGCACCTGGATCGATACACGATCGTCGAAGATGCGCAGGTGACGATTCGTGATGACGAGTTTTCGGTTGTGGTCGTGCCGCCCGAGGCCGTCCAGCTGTCTATTTCGGGGTTCAAGCTTAAGGACTGCTTGCAACTCGTCGATATTCCGGATTTGGACGCGACTGGATTCGGAGTTGATTGGTTAGGACCAGGCACGGTGACGCTGCTGTCGAGCATTGACCATGCGGAAACTGTTAGCGGTCGGCTTGCCGAGCGTTCACTTAGCCAGGCGGGGGAAACAGCCTTTCACGTAACTCGGACGATCGCCGGATTTCCCTGGTTCGGAGTCGACTTTAGCGAATCGAATCTGCCTCAAGAAGTTGACCGAAACAAGCAAGCGATCTCCTTCACCAAAGGCTGTTATCTGGGTCAGGAAACCGTGGCCAGACTGGATGCGATGGGACAGGTTCAGAAAAAGCTAGTCCGCTGGAAGCTTAGCGGGGCGATTCCGCAGCCCAACGTCGAAGTCGTTTCCGGCGAGAAAACCGTAGGCCGTTTGACCAGCATTGCAACAACGGCAGAGAATGAGGCGCTGGCAATTGGCATCGCTCGTCGCAGCCACTTTGATCCCGGTTCGGTCGCAACCGGCACGGCAGCCGGCGGCGGATTTACCGCGACCGTATGCTAGGATCAGATGCGTCAATCGTAGGGAATAAGGGTCAGACAGCAAAAGCCGGAACGGCCCCTTTGCACTCTTGGTGTCTGACCCCTTTTTCCCCGCTTGACCCCTGGCCCCTCCTGATCCCAGAGGCACGGGAAATCGGAAATCCTCCGAGATCCGCCACACAGATACCTGAGCCGGGATCCTCGTTCCATTGTTCGACGAATTCAGTCATCATTTTCTTATGCCAGATTCCAGCGACGAACTCGCCGAGTTGCTAGATAAGGTCCGCGACGGAGACGAAGCGGCAACGTCGGTGCTGTGGGAGAAGTATTTCCAGCGTTTAGTCCGAATCGCTGCCAAACGTTTGCCGGCCAACTTGCGACGTGCCGGTGACGAAGAAGATATCGCATTATCGGCATTTCACAGCTTCATCGCCGGGGTGCGCCGGGATCAGTTTCCGGATCTGAGCGGTCACGAGAATCTGTGGGGATTGCTGATCACGCTGACCGGTCGAAAGGTACATGCCCACTTGCGACATCAGACTCGGCAAAAACGTGGCGGCGGCAAGATTCGCGGTGAATCGGTGTTCATCGACACCAGCGGTGACCAGCGGGCGGGCGGAATCGGAGGCGTTACCGGAGATGCGGCGGCCGCGGATGTGCATGCAGAATTAGCTGAGGCATGTAATGTGTTATTGGATCAGCTACCGGATGAACAACTGCGGCAAATTGCGGTGATGCGGATGGATGGCTACCTGGTCGATGAAATCGCCGAGCGACTGCAGATCAGCAAACGAGCGGTTGAACGTCGCCTTCAATTGATTCGCCGGCTTTGGAGTGAAGAAGCTGAGCACGAGGGTTAGCGCACACGGTAACGAGATCTCGATATGATGGCGGCTGCGGTTCCTAATTGAGCATTTTATGGCAATGAACCTGAATGATCTGTCCGCCCGCGAATTGGCTCGCCTCGATTCAATCTGCCTGGATTTCGAGCGTCGCCTGCGTGCCGGTAAAGAGGTCTCGATTGAGCAGATTGTTCGTGAGCACGGGGGTCCCCAGGCGGATCTGCTGCGTCGTGAGCTGATCGCGATCCAAACGGAGATTGAACAGTCCGAGGCGCAGCGGCATGCCCCGCTGCCGTTTGCTGCAGCGTCCGTGCCAACGCCTGACAATAGCGACGATGAGGTGATGACACAGGTGATCGATCAGACCGCCCCGGGCGGGCAGGACATCTCAATCGGTCCGTATCGGATCACAGGCAGACTTGGACATGGTGGGATGGGGATTGTCTATGACGCGATCGACACGCGTCTGGGCCGCAAAGTCGCCATTAAGATGCTCAACCTGGTCGGTCCCAAGCGGCAGGAACTAACCGACCGCTTCGAACACGAAGCCAGGGCAGTGGCCGCATTGACGCATCCAAATATTGTGGAGTTGTTCGATGTTGGTGTTGAAAAGGGAATTCCTTATGCGGTGATGGAGTACCTGCAAGGCGAGACTCTGGCCGAGCGGCTTGATCGTGAAGAAATGTCCGCCGCCGAAGTACGCATCCTGGGCGCAGAAATCGCCGATGCCCTGTCATTCGCGCATGAAAATGGTGTCATTCATCGAGACTTGAAGCCGCAGAACATCATGTTGCTGGGATCAAGAACGGATTCTGCGAGCGTTGATTCTGCGAAATCTGTTTCGCCTGGTGTTTTAGCGGAGGCAAGTTCGAAAGGAATCCGAGTCAAGCTATTTGACTTTGGCCTTTCCCGCGCCCCGCGGGAGACCGGCCATGAAGATGCCGATACAACCAAAGCCGGAATGATTTTGGGCACACCCGGTTATATGGCTCCGGAGCAGGCGCGCGGTGAATCTGCCACCTTGGCGGCCGATGTATTCAGTCTGGGTTGCGTCTTATACGAAGCTTTTTATTGCCAAAAAGCGATCCAGGGGCCGACCCTGGCCGACCGATTGGCGGCCACGCTGGGTGACACGCCGCGACCGGACCCAATACGGCGACTCGAAGATGTTTCACTCGCGAACTTGATTCAGCGTTGCCTGGCCAAGGAGCCCACGCACCGTCCCAGTTCCAGTGAAGTCGCGATGCTGCTGCGTCAGCAGTCGCCCGGGGATGTTGTCCGCCCTGATGCAGGGCCGAGATCCGATAGCATCGCGCGGCGAAGATTCTTGATGTCGGTCGGCGGCGGCTTGTGCGGAGCGATTGTCGGGGTCTTGCTGACGCAACATCGCTCCCATCGACTAAAGGACATTCGTTCTATCGCCGTTTTGTCAATCGAAGACTTAACTGCCAGTCCGCAACAGAAAAGAATGCCCGGCGACGGGCAACCGGTGGGCGTTCGAGACCTGGATCGCGGTCAGCAGATTGCCATCGCTCTGGTGAACGAGTTATCGCGACTGAAGGAATTCGCAGTGCCTCCTTTTCGTCCGCTGGAAGCCAAACTGCCGCACGAATTCGAGCAACTTGGTAATGAACTGGGAGTCGACGCTTTTTTGACGGGCACGGTGCAAACCACGAAGACCGGCAACAAGGAACATGCGCAGCTGAACCTGCAAATTGTCTCGTCGCTGGATGGAAAACAGCTTTGGGGTGACACATTCATTACGGAAGCCAGTGACAGTCTCTTGGCGCAGGGAAAATTTGCTGGTGACATCGCCAGTACGATCGGTCGTCGCTTGACAACCACCGCCGACCAATCCGCACCACCGCAGGACAGTGCTTACAGTTGCCTGATTGACGGCAAGGCACGTGCTGATCCGGACAGTGTCGAAGGACTGAAACGAGCCCTGATGTGCTTCAAGAAAGCAAGTGAATTCGATCCTCGATTTGCGGATCCCGCGGCGGGCATCGCCTTGACATCCATCACGCTGGCGGCACAGAGCGACGAGCAAGCGACGGCCGAATACATTCAGCAAGCAAGGTCTGAAGCCGCCAAGGCACTTGCGCTGAAGCCGGGATCGGTTGAGGCTCGACTGGCAAAAGCGATGTTGGATTGGCAAACGGTGCTGCGTTACAAGGAAGCAGAAGTCGAGTTGCGAGAGCTATCGATGGTTGCGGAGGATAACTGGCAGGTCCAACATCAATATGGGCTGCTGCTGTTGACGATTGGTGATCATGCCGGTGCGATTCGGGCACTGCGTGACGCATCAAGGTTGAATCCGCACTCGGTGATGGTCAAAGTCGATCGAGCCAGGGCCGACTGGATTACCGGCCGAACCGAACGCGCGATCTCCGACGCGATCCGCCATCGCAATCGCTATCAGCGTCATCCTCTGACGCGTGGTCTGTTGATGGATATCTACGAGCAGCGAGAAGAGTGGGGCAAAGCGGCTGCCGAACACGATGAATTCGATGTCCCGGCGCCGCTAAGCAAAGAAGCTTATTTTCAGGAACGTGAGCGGCGTCTTGTGGATCTGCCCTATGGTCCATTTGGCGAATTGATGAATCGAGCCATTCTGCAGTGCCGCCTGGGGCTAATCGATGATACGGCGTTGGCCAATTTATCGGAGTCGCCGGCACCGATGTTCCCATTTCTGCTTGCGGCTCACCCGGCGTTTGCCGCCACGCGGTTGTTGCCCCGCGCGAAAGAGAATCTGCCCAATCCATCCGCGTGAGCCGGCAGGACGCGGGCGTGAGTTTGGAAAGTGGTAATCGATGATCAAACCGGTTCACCAGGCGATCTGAACTCCATCGCTTCTGCCCAGCGATTCTCGCTTGTCCAACACAATGTCATCGATGTTTTCCTTCATGGATGATCGAATTCGAGCGATCAATTCTTTTAAATCTGTGACGTCACCATCAACATCCAGCAAGACGGATCCATCGGGTTCGTTGCGGACAAAGCCGTTGACCTGCAAGCCAAATGCCCGCGACACACAGGTCGCTCGGAAACCAACACCTTGAACGCGGCCGATAAAACGGACAACGTATCGCTGTTGGGAGGTCGGCATCGATCAACCATCCGTGTCAACGTCGGCATCGACATCGACATCCGTGTCCGCGATTGCCCCCGTCTCGGTGATCGGGTCTTCGGTACGTTCGATGATCACGACGCACATGTCATCAAAGGGAGGTGCCTCACCGACGTGTTCCAGCACGGCGTCAACAACGCGGTTACTGACCGCTTCGGCGTCACCGCCTTGGGCCACCAGGCTGCGGACGTTGTCGATACCGAATTCTTCGTCTTCAGCATCCATTGCTTCGTTGATCCCGTCGGTGTACAGGACAGCAATGTCACCCCGTTTCATCTCAAAATCGACAGCTTCGTACTCCATACCCGAGTCGATGGCAATCGGCAATCCCGACTCTTCTTCGCCAGGTTCACTGATGGCTTTGCTGCTTGCATCTCGGACGATGGGAGGCATATGACCTGCGTTGATGATGGTTGCCCACGGGCTTTTGGGGTCGATCACCATCAACAGGAAGGTGATGAAGCGGTTGACCTGCAAGTCACTCATGCGATCGTTCAGCCGCTCCACCGCCTTTGACAGATTCGGTTCGCTGGCCAGGCAAAATCGTGTTTCCGCGGAAAGTTTGGCCATGAACATGGCTGCGGCCACACCGTGACCGACAACGTCAGCGACAACGACAGCGTAGCGTCCATCAGGCAAACTGATGTAATCATAATAATCGCCGCCGATGTGATGAGCCGCCTTGTAGAAGGCACTGAATCGGTAGCCCGCAACGATTGGTGCGTCTTGGGGTAAGAATGCCCGCTGAATATCCTTTGCTAAGATGATATCTTGTTCGACTTCTTTCTGCCTCAGTACCTCTTCGTGCATCCGCGCGTTATTGATGGCGAAGCCCGCCTGAGAGGCCACACCTGCCAACAAGTCGACGTCCTCTTCTTTGAATTGCCCGCGGCCTTGCGTAGAGTCGATTTGCAATGCGCCAAAAGCCCGACCCCCGCCATCACACAGCGGAGCGCAAATCATAGAACGAATCGAAAAATCGGCGATCGATTCACTGCTATCAAAGCGGCTGTCTTCGGTCGCATCCAGAGACAGGATTGCTTCGCCGCTGTCCATGACTTTACGGATGATCGTGCGGCTGATCCGAACCGTTTCAGTTTCGTCGCTCTTTTGGCGGGTCTTCACCCATGTGGGAATGATTTCGCCGTCAGCGTTCTGCATCACAACAAAACCGCGATCGGCCGACGGAAAGATCGTGAACAGACTCTCTAATACTTTGGGTAGGACTTCATCAATTGCCAGCGCGTTGCTCAAGTTGGCGTTGATCTGCATCAAGGCTTCGAGTTTGGCCTCGGGCGTGGCCGACATCTTCAACCCGTCGACCGAACTTCGGTATTCCACTCTCGCCGCCGAGAGGTGTTCGGTCGAATCGGAATCTTCGACCATCATGATCCCAAAGTTGGATCCATCGAAGGTCATTTCGGAGTCGCTGGGGCGGGCGAATTCGGGGACTGCGTCATGGTGAAAAACGAACTCGACGTCGCTGACCCGGATTCGATCTCCCTCGCGCAGCAATTCCGGTCCTTGCAGTAGTTGTCCGTTCAAATAGGTACCATTGCGGCTACCTGAGTCCTCGACGGAAAACTGGTCCCCTTTGCGGGTGACCTTGGCATGAAAACGACTGACGGCCCCCGCTTCGACGACGATGTGGCATTCAGGGTGCCGGCCAATCGCCGTTTCTTCACCGACCAGCTCAAACCTTTCGGCATCCGAGTCGTTGGTGTTGGTTGACAAAAAAGGCATGGAGGGTTCGCCAAGGGTGGAACGAGAACGAGCATCGATTGTAAATGCCGCGAACCGTACCAACAACGAAGGTCTGATTAGGGGGAAAGCTTTGGGGGGGTAGAACGAGACTTCAGTCTGTCGTCATGCCAACGGCTGGCAAGCCCGGTCCTGCGAGTGGCTCCGAACGAATTTTGGTATCCGGCAAACTTGTGCCCCAAGCCACAGTGGTCACTGCGGCAGCGAATCGATCAATCGGCGTCCTTTTCCTTATCACCAGCCGGCGAGGCGGGCACGTTGTCTTCGTACTTTGCCTCGGGAATCGCGGCCTCTTCCTTGGTCGCCAACACGCTGTGGTAGACAGCAAATTCGCCGGTGTCCTCCTCCTCTTGCTTGCTGTCAACTTTCTCCTCGGTCAGATCGGCTTCCTCGACGATCTTGGCGATCACCTTGCGCTCAACGATCTGGTTTCGCAGTGCGTCCATTTGTCCACTCTTTTCCAAGCGAGCGCGAACACGTCGCTCAGGCATATCACTTTGTTGCGCGATCAAGGCGATTTCGGCATCATAGTCGGCCGGATCAGCGTCGACTTTTTCTTCCTCAGCAATTTGCTCCAGAATGAAATGCTCACGCAGTGCCGACTCTGTCGATGCCTGCGCATTCTGTTTTGTGGCATTGACGTATCGCCTCACAGCATCCTCGTCAAAGCCGCTGCGACGCAGTTCCAAAACCTTGCGCTCCAATTCACGCATCGTCTGCCGCTTGACGAGTTCAGCGGGCAATTCGAAGTTCGCGGAACCGGCAAGTGATTCGATGACGCTCTTGCGAATTTCCTGTTCGGTTCGATACTCAGCCTGCCGCTCCAGGGAATCGCGAACAAACTCGCGCAGCTCCTGCGCGGATTCAAAGTCACCCAATTCCTCTAAGAATGCATCGGTCAGTTCGGGGGTCTCATTTTTCTGGACTTCGATCAGCTCCATGGAAACATCCACGGTTTTTCCGCGCATCGATTCGTCGGCTGCGCTTTCGCTGATGCTGACTTTACCGTCGACCTTGTCGCCTTCCTTTTTGCCCTTCATCAACTTGGCAAAGTCTTTGATCGTTCCATCGGAGAAACTCAGCTGCTCCGCCAAAGACACCCGCTCTTCTTCCAGCCTGGACAATGTTTTACCGTCACTCGTGAAGGTTGCGGACAGCAGGATTCGGTCACCGATTTCTGCGGCATCGTCTGTTGCTTCCCAACTGCCGTAGCGAGAGAGCACGCGATTAAGCGCCGCATCAACGTCGTCGTCGCTGATCGTTTCCACCGTCTTGGTCAACTTCAAGCCGCGCCACTTTGGTGTCGGGAACTCCGGACGAACCTCGACGGTGAATTGAAACTTGAAGTCGCCTTGCTCAGGGATCTCGATCGCGTTGTAGTCAAAATCGGGTTCACTGATCGCTGAGAAATCTTCCGCCTCGGTGATCTGAGCAAGACTATCCATCAACAAAGATCCTTTCACCTGCTCGACAATTCGATCTCGGAATTGCTTTTCGACAAGTTTTCTCGGCGCCCGGCCTGGCCGAAATCCGGGGACCTGGGCCTCCGGAACAAGCTCGTCATAGGCGTTCTTCATGTACCGCTCGACTTCCGAGTGCGGTATCGTCACGACGACTTGACGAACGCAGGCTTCAGGCTTTTCAACCGTGACTTGCAGTTGGATCGGCGGTTTTTCTTCGGTGGCCGCCGCGTCGGGTTCGGCAGAGGTGGACATCCCTTGACAGACCTCAAAATTGGTGATTGGGCTAGACGGTAATGCCGCACGGACTTCTGGTACCCGTCGGAACGATGCGACTGAACTAATGAGTTTACCGAGAAAGTCGTAAAAGCAGCAAGCGGGCCAAGGTTTTGGTAGTGGGCTATGGTTTTGGCTGATCTCGCCCTCTCCTGGGGGCAGGGAGGGACTGAGGGGCGTTCTTGTTCGCCAATTCGACGGATTCGCAGTCCAGCCACCAAAATAGCCTTGTGGGCGGGATGGAATGCGGACTTGCCGGTAGCAGGGCGATTTCTATAATCGTCGGAAGCTTGGAACTTTCCTAAGCTCGGTTCCTCACTCTGCCGATCCTTCCTTGAAGCCGGCAGGCGAGCGTTTTCATTGATGCGGCTGTAGCTCAGTTGGCAGAGCATCACGTTGCCAACGTGATTGTCGTGGGTTCGAATCCCATCAGCCGCTCTTTCTCAAACACCACCTTTTGCAGCCGGCTCAGCGAGCCGTGATGCACGCTAAATTTTGGTGCGTCGCCTTCCCTGGTCGTCCCAATCAGTCATTGGAATTTGACGCGAATCGGGTCTTGGAAATCGACCTCCAGACCATCGATGGTGTCTGCCATTTGTTGTAATTGGCTGCGTGATGGTTTGCGTTTCCCCCATTTCTTCAGTTTTCGTTGAGCATCGGGGTGCTTGAGCATCTCGCCAACATGAATGCTGATCAAGGTGATCAGGTTGTCTTTCCGGTGTTTTGCGTTGGATTCGGTGATTTCGCCATCGACTTCGACGAATACCCCGACACGCATCTCTGCAAGCACTGCTGCCAGAATCTGCTGCGAGGCCGCGCCTAAGTCGATAGACGGATTGACCGCAACCGGTTCGCTGGCAAACGGGTCGACGGCACCAATTGTTTGTTCTGGGGGCTCGGCAACCGGCTCCGTTTGACCACCGTACGGATGAATCATCAGTTCCCCGCTCTTCATCGCGAATCGAAAGCCGGATACCTCTTCGGCGGGTTCACGATCGTTCTCTTGGTCACCTTTGTCTGCTTGTTCTGCCTTATCTTTTTTGCGTTCTTTCGGGCCCAAAAGTGCATCTGGAAGCCGCAATTGACTGACATCGTCAAACTCCCAAATCACGTCGAAGCCGGGCCATCCGCTGCGATTGGTCGATTCTTCCATCGAAATCAACTTGACGCCGTTGCCCATCGAAGCCGTGATTGTCGTTAACCACTGCTGTGTCGGCATTTTCGGCTTCTCATCGTCTTCATCGCTGGATGCGAAGGCGATCGTCACTTCCTGGACGTGACTACGAAGATGGACGACGCCCGATCCGTCCTTTTTGACTTTGACAACGAGACTCCGCTCGATGCAGCCTGAAGAAGTGACGGTCACACCAAGCAAAGTGGCCAAAGAGAGAAATTTCGGTAGCGATCGCATCACAGCCCCCGGGCTTTGAGTAAGTTGGAATGCATCAGTGTGGCAAGATCCGACGAAACTTGGGGCGCGAAAAATACGCTTGCAGAGAGAATTTTTGCGATGCCCATACGGCGGTGACGCGATCCTGGGTCGGCGCTGATGCTTGCCGCCCTGCTGCCTGGGTTGCTAGGCTTCTCACTATTGCTCGTGTCATCCACGCCGAAACCCCATACCGGGATGGCAATCCCCCATTGTCTGAACGGTTGACGCCCCATTGGCTGAAGCGAAATTGACCCCGTTGACTGAACGGAAATTAACTACTGTGCCTTACGCTCAACTCGGTCCTATTGCTATTCACCTGCCCACCAGGATCGAGACCAATAAGGAGCTCGCAAAGGCGTTTCCCAATTGGGACATGGAGTTAATTGAGGAAAAAACAGGTATTTGCCAGCGACACATCGCTGGTCCGCGAGAGACTTCAAGCGATTTAGCGGTATTGGCCGCCGAAAGCCTGTTCCGTGATCAGAAGATTGACAGAGAGTCGATCGACTTCGTTCTGTTTTGCACGCAGACGCCTGATTACCCGCTGCCGACAACCAGCTGTCTGATTCAAGACCGCCTGGGCCTGCCGACGACCTGTGGAGCCTTGGATTTCAACCTCGGTTGCAGCGGATACGTGTATGGGTTGGCAGTCGCGGATGGGCTAATTCAGAGCGGAGTCGCCCGCTGTGTTTTGCTGCTGACCGCCGAAACGTACAGCAAATACATCGACGCGGAGGACCGAAGTCTGAGAACCATTTTCGGAGACGCCGCCGCAGCCACCCTGATCACGCCCTCCGACCAGCAATCGATGTGGGGATTTCAGTTTGGTAGTGATGGCAGCGGCGGTGACACGCTGCTGGTGGGCGATGGGGGAACCCGGCACGAAGACGACGCGATCCGTCCGCGGGGACGAAAGCGTTGGAAGAGCCGACTGTACATGGATGGTCCAAGCTTGATCAACTTCACCGTCGACGCCGTTCCCAGATTGGTTGCTGCCATCCTGAAAAAAAATCAGCTCTGCGACGACGACATTCACATGTACCTGATGCATCAGGCGACCTGGAAGATGCTGGACGAACTGCGTCGAAACATGGGCGTGAACGAAGATCGGATGCCGATCGAACTTTCCGACATTGGCAATACCGTCTCCTGTACGCTACCGATTCTGATCAATCGGCTCAGAAAAAGTGGTTGCTGGAGCAGCGAATCAGTTAACATGCTGGTAGGCTTCGGTGTCGGCCTTTCCTGGGGTGGTTGCCTCTGGAAAGACCAATATGCGTCATCAGGTTAGGAACTTTTTGCCAGCTTGATTGCGAACCATTGTTGTTTGGTGCCATTGTTGTTTGGTGCCATTGACGTTTGGTGCCATTGTTGTTTGGTGGAGGGTTGCACCCATGAAAACGAATCTAACGGGACGATTGTTGATCGCATCTCCGTACTTGGGCGATGGCAACTTCTTGCGTTCGGTCGTATTTGTGATCAGGCACGATGTGGAAGGTGCGTTTGGCTTGGCCGTGAATCGGCCCACCGAACGCCGATTTCGTGAATTGGTGGAGTTGAGCAGCACGGATGGCCAACCACGCGATGATGATTTCATCTTTCGCGGTGGACCTGTTAATGGTCCGCTGCTGGCATTGCATGACCTGGCGGGCGTCGGCGAACCGTGCGGCCGGATCGACAGCAGATGCGATGACTCCAGTGGTCCACTCGACAGCGCCGGCCAGGGATCAAAATTCGTCGTTCACGATCATCCCTCGGAGCCTTGGGGTTCGATGTCAATCGAACTGGAAAATCCGCCTGCTTGGATCACGGGCGATGACGATCATCTGAGGATCTTGCTAAGACGCCCGGATGCCCGCGTCAAATATGTCTCCGATTACAGTGGTTGGGGACCAGGGCAATTGGATGAAGAGTTGCGTGTCGGAGGCTGGTTGGTTGGAGACGCGGAAACCGATTTGATATTCGGCGATCCTGATGAGATTTGGGAAAAGGCCGTCAAGCGTTGCGGCCACGAGATTCTCACAGAAATCTCGCCCGGAATTCGATTTGGCGATCCCAATTTGAACTGATTTGACAGCGGCTCGCATTTGCACGCAGTAAGCTGGTGCATCGTCCCTTGGGGTCGATAACGGCGTGAACGACTCTTTCGTTGGCTGCTTCGTGTCAGTTTTTGTGTGCGCGACAAGGGGTCAGCACCAGGCAAAATCGCTCACGGCGTTGCGGCGTGATCCGTAGCGGAAGCCACCGCTATTTTGGCCCGGCATCCATAATTAAACTCTTGGCAACTTCCGCTAACCTGAATTTGGACTGACGACGCACTGGCGGGCTGAACGAGCGATGCGACGATTTGCGATTGGCGATATTCACGGCTGTTCAAAGTCGTTGCGGACGTTGATCGAAGAACTCGCGCCTGAACCCGATGATCAATTGATTTTCTTGGGCGACTACGTTGATCGCGGCCCAGATAGCCGCGATGTGATTGCTCAATTGCTGCAACTGCGCGACCGCTGTCAAATGGTGGCCTTACGCGGCAACCATGAAATCATGATGCTCGGAGTTGTCGCTGGGCTGGACCCTTCTCACTGGCTGGCCAGTGGAGGATTTGCCACCTTGTGTAGTTACGGGGGTGCAATCGAGAAAGTCCCCGCCGACCACATTCGTTTTCTTCGTGACCTGATGCCCTTCCACGAAACAGAGAAAGAGATCTTCGTTCATGCCTGTTACGAAGCAGATTTACCGATGAGCGAGCAGCGCGAGGAAATGATGTATTGGACACATCTGGGTCCCACGTGGCCTCCACCCCACGCCAGTGGCAAACGAGTCTTCGTCGGACATACCCCACAGTCTCTCGGTCATATTCTTGATCTCGGGTATCTCGTCTGCCTGGACACCTACTGTTTTGGACGCGGTTACTTAACGGCCATTGACCTGGAGACGTACGAAGTGACCCAGGTCGATTTTTTCGGGCACCTCCGCCGCACCAGTGGTAGCGAGTTGGCGCGATGGTTGGTTCGACGATGGTGTCAATTCTCATCCTGGACTCAGCGACTGCGAGCCGACGTCCGAGATGGCGATCGCTGCGATTCATTGAATTTCGTTTCCTCCGCCAGGGATTTGGAAAACGCGGGCGAAAGCAAGGAAGCCCCCACTCCACTGGAACAACTGGATCGAAACGGGGTATCGTGATTCGAGATGGAGGTTACCTTGAGACTGTTTTGAACGCAGTCGAAGCTGAAGATTTTTCGGTCAAATCATTCAATGGATCAGCCAACCGCCGCACCATCCCAGGCGAATCACGGAACTGGGCAGTATCTGGCGAGAGTGCGAAGCCCGTCTGATCTCGGTCCATCGCCGCAACAGCCGGGACCATTGCCGGTCACGAGCATTTACCCTCTCAAACGAATGGCTGGTCTCAGCTTGATCGTGGCCGCAGTCTTGGCC
Organism: Pirellulaceae bacterium; assembly: GCA_041623895.1. Taxonomy (GTDB): domain Bacteria; phylum Planctomycetota; class Planctomycetia; order Pirellulales; family Pirellulaceae; genus JBFJVZ01. Next base: position 16,395 of record JBFJVZ010000001.1, read on the forward strand.
GCTGTAATGCTGGATGCATCGGCGATCACCGTCTTCATCGCCGCCGCCGCCGGCTCGCTGGTCGTGGGCACGTTCTTGGTGACTTGGCAGAATCAGCGATGGGAACAAGCCGAACAGGCCTATGCCAATGTTCAACTGGAACTTCAGCGGTGGCAGGAGAAATGGCGAACCCTGTATTCCGATGCGCGGCAAACGGCCACTGCGTTTTCTCATATGTTGGACGGGCTGATCATGATTTCGCCCGATGGCACCATCTTGTTGATCAATGATAGTGCGTTAAGACTGCTTGCGTTGCCAAACACGGCCGATCTGCATGGCCGCCGGTTTGCCGAAGTGGTGCGGATTCCCGAAATCAATCGTACCGTCGCAGCAGTTCACCGCGGTGACGGAACCGAAACCATCAACGTTGAAATCGTTGACGAAGCGACGGTTCGCCCGCTCCGCGTTCAAGTCCACCGCATCACGCAGGCCGACAATACGCGAGTTCTGCTTATCTTTCGCGATGAGACGGAAACCAAACGAGTCGAAGCTATTCGCCGCGAATTCATTGCCAACGTTTCTCACGAACTGAAGACACCGCTTGCCGCGATCAAAGGCTATGCGGAAACGGTCGATCTGGCCATCAAGGACGACCCCGAAGCCGCTATGCATTTCATGAGCCAAATCCACAGCCAATGTCTACGGCTTGAGCGACTGATTGCGGACATGATGCAACTGGCTCGTGCACAGTCGGGCAGCCAGTTCATGAAACTTAGTAACGTCAAATTGATAGACGTCGTCAACGAGTCACTGAAATCGTATCGACCGGTGGCGGAAGCCAAGTCGATTAACTTGAAGGTCGAGGGCTTCCAGCAAGATGCTGTTGTTCGAGCTGACCATGAAGCGCTGTTGACGATTACCAACAACTTGATCGGCAACGCAATTCGATACACACCCGAGGGCGGCAACGTTTGTGTTGGTTGCAGCCGCGAATCAGATAATTGGGCCCTGGTTGTTGCCGATGATGGTGTGGGCATTCCGCTGAAAGAACAAGACCGGATTTTCGAGCGGTTTTATCGTGTCGATAAGGCTCGTGAATCAGCTGACGGTGGAACGGGCATTGGACTCTCGGTCGTCAAGAATCTGACTCAGGCACTCAACGGCCGTGTGGCAGTAACAAGCAGCCCGAACAAGGGAGCCACATTCGAGGTGCATCTTAAAGCGGCGGATTTCGCGGAGTCAGCCACGGCGCCCCGCAGCTGATCCCAACGATTAGGGCCGGGGTCAGGGCCGGGAATAACGGGTCAGACACCAGAAGCCGAAACGGCCCTTCGGGTGCTTTGCACTTTTGCTGTCTGACCGCTTTTTCCCAAGCAAAGCACCAGTCTCGTGGTTTATCCGGATGAAAGATCGGCATGTGAGGCGCGATCCACGCCGAGCCCGCAAATCTTCATCAAATTTTAAAGAAACTTGACGCTTTCGACCGGTGTACTTTTCTCTCGTTTTCTCCAACATAGTGCCACATAGCAGAAGCCTTTCTGCCCCCTTCTCTGACGCCTATCAATCTCGAAACTTGCCCATACATTCATAAGTGAGCAGCAATGTTACTCGCACACACATCGTCAACTGCCTCGCAACGTATCGAATCTCGCATGGCCAAGACCAAAGTTCTTGTCGTCGAAGACTATCGTCCGCTGGCTGAAACGTTGGAGTACCAGCTGGAACGGGCCGGCTACGAAGTCTATCGTGCCGCCGATGGCCGCGATGCCCTGAATCAAGCGAAGCTGGTCCTACCCGATGTTGTTTTCTTAGATGTGGATCTTCCCGTTCTCAGCGGCGTGGAAGTATGCAAACAGCTTCGTGCAGATCCCGAAACCAAAGATACCTTGGTCCTGATGATCAGTGCCCTGGGTGAAGAATCGGACCAAGTCGTTGGATTTGCCGTTGGTGCCGACGACTACGTTGTCAAACCAGTTGAAAGTTACAAGGTATTGCTGCAAAGGCTGAAAGCTCTACTGCGCCGTCGCGAGCCGGCCGTCGAGGATGCTGAGTCGGTTTCACATTGCGGTATCACAGTCGATCGCCGACGATTTGTGGTCACAATCGGCGATCAGCCACTAAAACTCACCAAGAGTGAATTCCGTTTGCTGGATACGCTGATTCGACAACCTGGTCGGGCTTTCGGTCGAAGCGAACTGGTGGACGCCGCGCTTGGCGAAGACACGATGGTCTTGGAGCGAACAATCGACGTTCACATTCGTGCCCTGCGGAAAAAAATGGGCGATGCATCCGGTTTGATCGAGACCGTTCGCGGCGTCGGTTACCGTTTCAAAGAATAGCTCCCGAATGACTGCCTGATCACTACGACCCGACGTTGTGGGCTGACGTGATCGCTGCTTTTCGGGCTTTTTTCTTGCCTGCGGGGGACGTTGTTTTCGATCCAAGACACAGTCGCCCCAATGGCCGATCCCTTAATTAAGAGATGGAACTCGGCAAACCATAGCGCTGATGGAACGTCGCGATGGATTCATATTCGCCAAAATGTCTGACCCCCGAAGAGCTGATCATTCAGATGACCGTCGGCGAGGTGCAAGAGCTGTTGGGTGCCTTGGGGATGGACGACTCCGCGGATTCTGCGTTTCAGTTGAAACATCTGGTCGATTCCACCAATTGTCTTGAAACGGCCATCGAATTGCTGGAGCCGAAGTGTCGCAGTCGACGTGTGGCCTGAGTTGAAAGCGCCAGCACGGAGCCCTTCCACGAGGCCTAAACTCCTCGCTTTTCTTAAAGAGGCCACCCCGCAGAGGTAGGCGAAAATCCGAACAGGAGGCAGCTGGCCTTGTTCTGCTAGCTAATTTCCCGTTACAGCTCTACATAGGTGTACAAAGTCGCGGTAGACTATCAATAGAATCGGTTCAACCCGATTGGTTACATCGTGGCAACAACGCGGACGGACTGGCCAAAGCAATTTGGGAGGTCTCTTGTCTCAGCTGATGCTTAATCCGCGTTCTTCGTTTCCTGAACCGGGAGAGGATCGATGGCAACAGGATGGTATTACATGGCGAGTGGCTGGCTGCGTAAGTCACGTCGTGTGGGACCAATTACAGAAGCCGATCTGTTGGCACGGATCGATAAGGGTAAGATCGAACCCGACACTTTGGTGCAAAGCAGTAAGACCAAAGGTAAGTGGGTGCCAATGAATTCCGTTGGCCCGGCAATGAAGCGTTGGAAGCAATTGCATCCAGAAGAAGAGTAGGCCGCCAATCTGACGACTCGATCGAAGACCGCCGCTGATTACGCCGCCATCGCGGTCGCGCCGTTGCTGATCTTCATCATGATCAGCAGTTTGGCGAATTTCTTGATGCTGATTCTTTACCAGGGCGGATACCCGGCTCGTGTTTCGTGGATCATTCTGATGTTCACGATGGGCTCGGTTGCGGTGGCCCGAATTGCCATTGAGCAGGATCGCGCTTACTCCATTGGCTACGCGATCGCTCTCGGACTTGCAGCGCTTGTGGTGATCTCGCAATTCTTAAGCAACATTCTTTTTGCCGCGTTGATCCTGGGCGTCATCGGATATCTCGCCGACCGCATCGTCCACGATTGCACCTTAATCGATGATTCGGTGGATTCCAGCGGACAAGGCCTTGTCGATGTCGGCCATGAATTTGTCCAGCAACAGATGAAAGCCGATCAAGACCAAAATCCTGAACCGGAGACTCAGACCAGCAAACGGCCAAAGCGAAAGCCACACCAACCGGGTCGGACCGTGATGTATTTGGCACTCGCGGCGCTGCCGTTGTTCGGTTTCGGTCAGTTCCTGATGCGAGGTGACCCGCAAACGTGGTCGAGCGCCTTGAAATTTTTGGGGCTGTACCTGTTCTCCAGTTTGTCGCTGCTGGTGACCACCAGCTTCCTGGGACTACGGCGTTATCTGCGGCAGCGGCAAGTTGACATGCCGGGCGATGTCTCTGTTGCTTGGCTGGCCGGCGGATTACTGATCGTGGCCGCGATCCTGGGACTTGCTTATCTCGCTCCGCTGCCCGGCCGGGCTCTGGCATCCATCCAGTTGCCCGACTTCTTGACTTCACAAAAGGAACATACGGCCAGCAAATACGGTTGGGGAAATGAAGCTGCCGAAAAAACCAGCCCCGGCGCGGCTACCACCGAAAATGATCCCAATCAAACCGGCAAGCAAATCGAAAACATTCGCTCACAAGAGGGTGCGCCAGCGGGTGATGCCGGTGATGGAAAACGAGACAGCGGCCCGACCGGCAAACAAAAAGATGGAAAACAGTCCGGCAGTGATAACTCCGGCGGCAAGTCAAATTCCAAATCAGATTCGCAGCCCCAATCGGCCGGCCCAGACGGGCAACAACAGCAGTCCGGCAAAAGCCAGAAGACATCGGGAGATCAATCGCAGCAATCCGGCAAGTCGCAGCAGAATGCGCAAAGCCAGCAGAGCAGCCAAGAAAAATCACAGCAAAACCAGTCAGATCAGCAGGGTTCACCGCCCGCTGACCAACAATCGGGAAACAAAAGTGACGCGCAGCAAGCGTCCGATGACGCCAGTCAGAGTCAGCAAAGTAACCGCGGCGAGCCCGACGCACCGCAATCGACACAAGCTGAGCGACAGCAGCAAACGCCAAAGTCCGACCAGCCAAAGTCGGATCAGCCGGATCCGTCCGACCAGCCAAAGTCCGATCAGCCGGAGCCGTCCGATCCGCCCGATCAGCCGGAGCCGTCCGATCAGTCCGAGCAGTCCGAGCAGTCCGAGCAGTCCGAGCAGTCCGAGCAGTCCGAGCAGTCTGAGCAGTCCGAGCAGTCCGAGCAGTCTGAGCAGTCCGAGCAGTCCGAGCAACCACCTGAGCAACAGCAGTCTGACCAGCAAGAATCACAGCAGCAAGAAAACAATGATTCAGCGTCGCAAAGCGGCGAGGACAGTTCCTCAACCTCCAACGCCTTAAAAACCATGAGTCAATTGTTCTCAACGGTTGGCGGCGTGTTGAAATACCTGATCATGCTGGTCCTGTTTGTCATCGTCGCTGCCTTCTTCTGGATTCATCGCGATGCGATTGCCGCTTGGTGGCGACGTCTATTCCAGCGCGAGCAGGACCCGATTACGGATTCGGAGCTAGGGTTATCCAGCAACGTTGATCCCGAAGCACCGCCGCGTCCCTTCGCTTCTTTTCGCAACCCGATCGGCAGCGAGAAGGATCCGCGCCGCGTGATCGTGATCACATTTCAAGCATTCGAGGCCTGGACTCGCGAACAAGGCTGGAAGCGGAACAAGGACGAAACGCCCAGTGAATTCATCCGCCGCGTTGCCGGCAGCGTGCCGCAGGCCGCGGCCGCGGCCACCGAGATCGTGGAAGCATACAACCGAATTGTTTACGGTCGTGGCAAAGCAACACGAAATGACATCAACGCTGCCAAACAAGTCTGGCAGGCGATGAGCGTGTAAGCGGATCGCCAGGACTGGCCCTGGCGCCGACGTCGTTTTGAATCAGTGAGCGGAACGCCAGAATCAGCTATTCTCGCTCGCGTATGCCCGCAGGTCGCGTTCCAAGTCATCCATCCGTGCGTTCAGTTTTTCCCGCGCCGCTTGCAGATCAGCCGATTCCGTTGCCGGTAGCCGCGTGAACGCGTAAAGCTTGATCTTCGGCTCGGTGCCGCTCGGTCTGGCCGCCACATAGTTGCCCTCGTCGGCCAAATCGATGATGACTAGATCACCAACAGGTCCCTGTAGCGTCTCTGTTGTGCCATCGGCGCTGCGGATCGATCCATTGAGATAATCTCTTACTCGCGAAACGGCGATGCCGGCGAGGGTTTTGGGTGGATTATCGCGAAAGGCTTGCATCAAGCGTTTCATTGCGGCCATACCCTCGCTTCCCTCCATAAACAAACTCAGTGTCTTCTCATGGTGATAGCCGTGTTTGTGGTAAAGTTCGGCCAAATAATCATGCAGTGTCTGTCCCTTGGATTTCAATTCTGCGGCTAGTTCGCAGATCAGCATGCAAGCAACCGCGCCATCTTTATCACGTGCGTACTGGCCGACGACGTAACCATGCGACTCTTCGGTGCCGAAAACAAAATCATCAGGACCTTCACGATCGACAGCCGCGGCGATGTGTTTAAAACCAACCAGCAAATCGTCGATGCACCGGGCGTTGTAACTTTCGCTGATTCTCCGAATCATGGCGGTGGTGACAAGCGTGGTGACAACAAAGTGATTCGCCGTCAACGTTCCCGCGGCAGACCGCTTGCTGAGAATAAAGTCGCCCATCATCGCGGCAAGTTGGTTGCCGGTGAACGTTCCCCACGGACCAGCAGTGTCCAGCGTTTGGGGCGCGGCAACGCCTAACCGATCGCAGTCGGGATCGGTGGCCAGAATAACGTCGAAACCGTTTTCACGCGCGTACTCAATTGGTTTTTCAAAGACGGCATAGTTTTCCGGATTGGAAACATGTCCGGGCACATTGGGAAAATCACCGCTCTTTTCCGCATGTGGTCCGTAAACTTCAACATCCCGAAATCCGTCCCGTTGCAATAACGGAATCACCGCTTCAGTGCCAACACCGTGAAGCGGCGAGTACAAGATCTTGACTTCGCGAGGACCGTCGAATCGACAGGCGATGGTTGCGTCCAAGAATGCTTCGTCGATTTCTTTGGTGACGATCTCTACGCGCCCGTCGGCCAGCGCATCGGCAAACGGCACGCTTTTGATTTGCTGACAATTCATCACGCGTTGGATAATGGCTTTGTCATGCGGCGGCAGCACTTGCGCGCCACTGGACCAATAAACCTTGACGGCGTTGTCACTGGGTGGATTGTGACTGGCCGTCACCATGATGCCGCAGTCGCAGTTCTTGTGTCGAACCGCAAACGACAACTGTGGCGTCGCCCGATAGTCATCCAAGAAATAGACCTTGAATCCAGCGGCCACCATCACGCCCGCGCACAGCTCCGCAAAATGACGGGAACGATGTCGAGTGTCATAGGCGATCGCGCAGGAAAGACCTTGCTTGCCGCCGCTGTATTCCACCACATAATCGGCCAGGCCTTGGGCACTTTCGCCGATGGTGCGATCATTAATCGCATTGGATCCGATCGGGTACATTCGTCCACGGCGGCCGCCCGTGCCAAATGGAATGATCGTCCAAAAAGCATCATCCAGTTCCTGCCACTGGCCCTCGCGGACGTGAGCGATGATCTGATCGCGATACTCGCTGTAACGATCTTCCGTCAGCCAACAACGCAGATTTTCCAAGGCAGTTTTGCTAATCTTACCGCTCGATTCCGCTTGGCTAATCGCGGTCAGTGTCTCCTGAAGGGCAGTTTCGGCGGTGCTCATGGTAAACCGAGGCTAGGGGCTGCGAAATGGAAGCGGAAAGGGGCAAACTGGGATTCACTGGATTGCGACAGTGACCTTGTTGACTTTCTTGCCCCGGATTCTATTTGTTCCGTTGTTTGCTGCAACGGCGCGACTTTTTCATTCCTCGTTTTCTTTGCCAGAGCGTTATGAGCCAGCTGATCATTTCCGTCAGTGGATTACGCGGCATCGTGGGAGAAACACTGACTCCTGATGTGGCCTGCCGTTTCGTGGGTGCCTTTGCGGCGCGGATTCCCCCCGGAATGATCATTGTGGGGCGAGACGGTCGCAGCAGCGGTCCCATGCTCAGGCAAGTCATCGTGGCTGCCTTGGCCGCCTGCGGCCGCGAAGTGATTGACGCCGACGTCGCAGCAACCCCAACCATCGGCGTGCTGGTGAAAGAACTCTCAGCCGCCGGGGCCGTTCAGATCTCCGCGAGTCATAATCCGCCACCCTACAACGGGATCAAGCTATTCGGCAGCGACGGCCGGGTGCTGGACGCCAAGACCGGGGGAGCGATTCGTGACAACTATTTCAATGAAACGGCTGCCTGGTGCAAATTCGATCAGATTGGCACGGCTGGAAAAGCTGCCGATCCACATGCTCCCCATCTGGCCAAAGTACTAGCCACAGTCGATGTCGCGGCGATCCAGGCCGCCGGGCATCGCGTCTTGTTGGACAGCAATCATGGTGCCGGCAGCCCGCTCGGCAAGCGTTTGCTCGCCGCGCTGGGCTGCGAACTGGTTGCTGTCGGCGATACGCCCGATGGAAATTTTGCTCATGTACCGGAGCCAACGGCCGAGAATCTGCAGGGCATCGCAGCTCGGGTCCGAGATGAGCAATGCGTTGTCGGATTTTGCCAAGATCCTGACGCTGATCGCCTGGCACTGGTCGATGCGGGTGGCAATTACATCGGCGAAGAATATACATTGGCGCTTTGCGTCAAAAGGGCGCTCGCAGACGTGGCGACTCGGGGGCCCATCGTTATCAATGGGGCGACAAGTGGGATGAGCGAGCGTCTGGCTGCTAAAGCCGGAGTTCCGTGTCACCGCAGCGCCGTTGGTGAAGCCAACGTTGCCGACATGATGATCGCCGACGGTGCGACTTATGGCGGTGAAGGCAATGGCGGTCCGATCGATCCCCGCGTCGGGTACGTGCGAGATAGTTTTGTGGGCATGGCACAAGTCCTGGACTTGATGACATCCACCGGAAAATCACTCGCCCAGCTAGCTGCCACTTTGCCCAAGCTGCACATTCACAAAGCGAAAGCGTCGGTGGCGGCAGACCGCTTGCCGGCACTGTTCGACGCGCTCACGCAGCAGCACTCCGACGCAGTCGCGGTCAGCGGCGACGGATTGCGATTGGCTTGGCCAGACAAGTGGTTGCTGGTGCGGGGAAGCAACACCGAACCGATCGTTCGTCTGATTGCCGAAGCGGAGTCGGTCGACGAGGCGGAAGCGCTGTGTGAATCGGCAGCATCGCTTTTGAATTGAAAAAGTTGACCTCATTCCTGCTTCATAACCGACTCAACTTTTCAACCCAGCCATCCACCTGTTCAGTCGTCAAAGTTTCATCAATTTCAATCGATGCGGACAACTTGGCAAACGTTCGTTGGCTGGGAAACATTCGCGGGTACGACATGGGTCCGATCAGAATCACGCGTTTGTCAAAGGCAACAGGAATATCTTCCGGGGTACCTTCGTTCCAAATCCAGTAATCGTTGCTCATGCGATCGTGCTGGGGCAATGACCTGCCACCGCTGATCGCTTCGTAGGTGTACAAGTTCCAAGACGCCGTCAAGATCTCTTCCGACGTCTGTGGTCCTTCCCCTCTGGCGATTGCTGCGGCCCGTTTTGAAATTCGCCGACGCCGAAAAAAACCGGGATTCGGAAACACGTCCATCAGTAAGGCGTTGAGTTGAAAGTTATCAGCGATCCCCGACATGTGGCCAATGATTCCCAACCGCTTTGCCGGATCAATCGCGATCATTGGTTCGTTATCCAGGACGGCCAACAGCATTGTCAGCCAATAGCCGGCTTCATGGAACTCGCTCAGCTGTACCGCTAGAGGGCGCAAATCGTCGGCATTTCTTCGCGCCTCGGTATCCAGGCTGTAAGCGACCACAGCGGCACGCCAAAAAGCCTCCAGTGCTTTCCAGTCCTTGCCCTGATCGGGCATTTGCTCTTTGACCGTTTCCAGCGTTTCGGCGAACACCGCATCGGGGTCGGACTCTTCGTCATCCTCGTCGATCTTCGGCATCTGCTGTTTCGTCGCAGCCAGCAACTCACAGCACGCGGGCAAGATCTCACGCAAACTCCGCGTGATTGGGGCGGAAATGATCTTCGCGTCGCATCCCTGCTCCACCAATGCGCCGCAAAACACTGAAATTAGCCCGCCACGAACATGGTTTTCAATGCCGATCAGGTCTGCCAAGATTCTCAAAATATCATTGGCGGCATCCTTCGATCCGCCGGCCGAGTCCATCAGGTCTCGCAGCGCCGCTTCAATTTGTTGCTTTTCGCTCGACTCATCACGAACCAATTCGGCAAGCTTCTGTGCGGCCTCGGTAGGCATCGTTATATTCCTTTATCCTAGCGACAGCAGTTTGATTTGTGATTTAGCTGTGTGAGGTAGCGGAACTCGCCAAGAGTTTCGGTCTGAAGGCCAAAAACAGTCGAAGGTCTTGGCGACGTCCGCTACGGTTGAACCTATTCTTGGACGTGACAAACCAATCGTCCGTTCGCCACGTGAGTATTGGAACCATGAAGTTCGCGATTTGCAATGAAACCTTTTGCGATTGGCCGCTTGAAAAAGCTCTGAAATACGCCGTCGACGCCGGCTACACGGGCTGGGAAGTCGCTCCCTTCATGTTGACCGACGATATTGTTTCTTACACTTCAGAGCAACGAAACCAATATCGGGCTGACGTTGAAAAAGCCGGCATGGAGATCATTGGTTTGCATTGGTTGCTGGCCAAAACAGAAGGTCTGCATCTGACCACGCCGGATGCGTCGATTCGACAAAGAACATCGCAATACCTTTGCGAACTCGCACGATTGTGCAGCGACCTGGGCGGTAAAGTGATGGTGCTTGGATCTCCGCAACAGCGGAATCTGGCCGCGGGACAATTGATGGATGAAGCGATGGCCAACGCCGCTGAGGTGATCAAGGCCGCAGTACCAACCTTAGAACAGTGTGGTGTTCAAATCGCTTTGGAACCACTCGGTCCCCAGGAAGGTAACTTTCTGAACACCGCCGCCGAGGCGCGACAGTTGGAAGCGCTGATCGGCAGCCCGCATGTGCAATTGCACTTGGATGTCAAAGCGATGAGCAGCGAAGCGACCCCGATTCCTGATTTGATTCGTGATAACGCTGACGCCTTGTTGCACTTCCATGCCAATGATGCCAACAAACGAGGCCCCGGCATGGGCGATATCGACTTCGTCCCGATCTTCCAGACGCTCAAAGAGATCGGCTACGACGGCTGGGTTAGCGTCGAAGTGTTCGACTACGAACCGGGAATCGAACGATTAGTGAGCGAAAGCATGGAAAACATGCAAGCGGCGTTGGCACGGTAGCTCGAGAGATCATGCATTTTCGGTTCGGCTGGAGCCTCGCTCTCCCAGTCTCCATGTCAATCGCGGTCGAGAAGCAGGTGCCGTCTCTGTTACAGATTTCGCAGATACTCGACGCCATGCTGCAGTTCGCCGATCGTGGAATCGGCTCGGCCGACGATGAAGTAACCTCGGTATTCGACGTCTTCCAACATCCCCAGCAGTTCGGGAAAGTCGGCAGATCCTTGCCCCAGCGGTACCGCTATGCCTCGCCCGGCCGCCAAATCCAAAACGCCGTCCACGGCACAGACCATCTGGATGCGATCCTTCAAGGCCCTCACCGCATCGCAAACACTATGCCGATTAATGATCAGTTGCCCCGGGTTCAGCGCCACAGCGACATAGGCATCGTCAGCATCACCGACCAGTGCGGCAAGCCGCTCACCTGACTCCGTGCCCGTCTCTGCCGCCAAAAACGCACCGACGCGGGCTCCGTATCGGCCCAGATCATGCACCACCGATTGAAATGAATGCCAGCGCGGATCTTCATCTGATTCGGGTACCATGCCAATTTGATTGATGACCACGCCCGCACCCAAGCGATAAGCAAGCGCCATCGTGGCTTTGGTAGCCTCAACACGCCGCTCCAAATCATTGGGGTTGTCGTAGCCGCGATGAGTTTGAAATCGAAGTGCGGCAACTTTCAGATTCGCGTCGGACAACATCTTTTTAAGCTGTCGCACGCCGGTATCCGTCAACTCAGCGGCACGAATCGAATTCCGCGCATCCAATTCGACAGCGGACACGCCCATCCGTGCGGCTTCGTCTAGAGCTTTTCGCAGCGGCAAGCCCAGGCAATCCAAACGCAACGCGATTTTCAATTCTGCCACGATTTACTTGATCACACCTTTCTCGCGCAGCAACTCAATCACCGCATCCGCGCACCCGTCAACAGATTGCTCGGCGGCATCAATGACAAGGTCAGGATTCTGGGGGGCTTCATATTCGGCGGTCACACCTGGAAAATTCAACAATTCACCGGCGTCGGCTTTAGCATATTGGCCTTTCTTATCGCGCTGGCGACAAACCTCGATCGGTGTTGCCACGTGAACAACCAAGAAGCGGTTCTCGCCAATCAGTTTCGCCACTTTTTGCCGCACGTCTTCCGCCGGCGCCACGAACGACGCGATGCAAATCAAGCCGGCATCGTTCAGCGTGTCGGCCAAATGGGCGCTCCGGCGCAGGTTCTCACTGCGGTCTTTAGCGCTGAAACCGAGGTCCAAGCTGAGCCCACGGCGGACACTTTCGCCGTCGATCATGGCGACCGCGCGACCTTGATCGAATAGTTTTCGCTCCACCGCGCCCCCGATCGCCGTCTTGCCGCTGCCCGTCAGTCCGGTCAGCAAAACGGTGGCCGGTTTTTGGCCAAACCGTGCCTCCCGCTCTTCGCTTGCGACGGTCGAGACTTGGTTGGGGTCTTGTGATTCTGTGGCGGCGACATCGTCGTCCCAGACCGATAATGTCGAAGCGTCACCCGACTTGTCCAGAATCATTCCTGCGGCAACGGTGGCGTTACTGATACGATCAATGACGATGAATGCGCCCGTGCCGCGGTTACGGCGGTACGCGTCGTAGTGAATCGGCCCACTCAGGGAAATACTGACGCGGCCGATTTCATTCATCTCAAGCTGTGGCGCCGGCGTGCGGTGCAGCGTATTGACGTCGACTCGATACTTGAGCGTATCGATGATGCCCGGCAGCGTTTGCGTCGTGTGTTTGATCAGGTAGGTTTTGCCGGGAACCATCGATTCAGCATTCATCCAAACCAGCATAGCATCGAAAAAGTCGCGGCTGCGGGGCACATTGCCTGGCCTGACAATCATGTCGCCGCGACTGGCATCGATCTCGTCCGCCAGCGTCAACGTGACCGACAGCGGCGTGAAAGCCTCTTCCAAGTCACCGTCGAAAGTCACGATCTGTTTGACCTTCGATTTCTGCCGGCTGGGCAGCACCATGACTTCTTCTCCGGGTCGAATGATTCCCGACTCGATCGTGCCGCAGAATCCGCGAAAATTCAAATGCGGGCGGTTAACGTATTGCACCGGCATGCGAAAGTCCTGCATGTTGCGGTCGCTGCCAATGTAGACGTTCTCCAAAAAACTCATCATCGTGTTGCCGTCATACCAGGGCGACCGCTCGCTCCGATCAACCACGTTATCGCCATCCAGCGCGCTGATCGGGATGAAGTGCAAGTCGGGCAAGTCCAAACGCACGGCGAAGCTACGATAGGCGTCGCAGATTTCGTTGAAGCGGTCTTCGCTGAAATCGACCAGGTCCATCTTGTTGATGGCAACAACGACGTGACGAATCCCCAACAGCGACACGATAAAACTATGTCGTTTCGTTTGCGTCAGGACCCCGTGACGCGCGTCGATCAGAATCACAGCCAAATCAGCGGTGCTGCCGCCGGTAGCCATGTTACGCGTGTACTGCTCGTGCCCCGGCGTATCAGCAATGATGAATTTTCGCTTGGCTGTGCTGAAATAACGGTAAGCAACATCAATCGTGATGCCCTGTTCTCGCTCGGCTTTCAGGCCGTCGGTTAACAATGCCGGATCAAACTTCCCACCCGTCGTGCCGACGGTTTTTGAGTCGGCTTCCAATTGCGATAACTGATCTTCGTAAATCATCTTGCTGTCATACAACAGCCGGCCGATTAACGTACTCTTGCCGTCGTCGACACTGCCGCAAGTAATGAAACGGAGCAGCTGCTTGTGCTCATGCTGCTTTAAATAAGCTTCGATGTCGGTAGCAATAAGTTCGGACTGATGAGACATGGGGAGCTGAGAGCGGGGAGCATGGAGCGGGGAGTAGCGAGCAAACGGGGATGGACGCTACGGATAATGAGCTTTCGACCGTAGGGTTTTCCGCAAGGCCTTTTGCCTTCGCGTAATTTGTGCCAGTTCGTCCAACAGACTTGCGGTTCTATTGGGTGGCAGAAGTTCTGCTTGTGGGAAGATGATGGTCATACTTGCGTATTCAAATCTTGGTTTCCGGGCGTGCGGCTAAAAATATCCACGTCGTTTCTTCTCTTCCATTCCTGCCCCGCCTTCGTCTTGGTCGATGATGCGGCCCTGGCGTTCACTGGTTGTTGCCAACAGCATTTCCTGGATGATTTCGGGCAGCGTGGTGGCCGTACTTTCAATCGCACCGGACAGGGGATAACAGCCCAGCGTACGAAAACGGACGCTTCTGATTTCTTCTATTTCGCCCGGCAGCAGCGGCATCCGATCATCATCTCGCATCAGCAAGATGCCATCTCGCTCGACCACCTTGCGTGGTGCGGAAAAATAAAGTGGCACGATCGGGATTTGCTCCAAGTGAATGTATTGCCAAACATCCAGTTCAGTCCAATTGCTCATGGGGAACACGCGAATCGATTCACCCTTGTTGACCCGGCCGTTGTACAAGTTCCAAAGCTCGGGTCGTTGGTTTTTAGGATCCCAGCGATGTGACTTGTCGCGAAAGCTAAAGACGCGTTCTTTGGCACGACTTTTTTCCTCGTCACGACGTGCCCCTCCAAAGGCGGCGTCGAACTGGTACTTGTCCAGAGCTGCTTTCAGGGCGTCTGTTTTCATCAATTCGGTGTGCTTTTCGCTGTCCTCCCACGGTTTAATGTCCAGCTTGCGGCCTTCCTCGTGGATGTACACGATCAGGTCCAGGCCTAATTCTTTGCGGGCGTAGTCTTCGCGAAATTTAATCATGTCGCCGAACTTCCACGTTGTATCGATGTGCATCAGCGGAAATGGCGGCTTGGCCGGGTAGAATGCTTTCAGAGCCAGCTGGACCAGCACCGCGGAGTCCTTGCCGACGCTGTACAGCATGACCGGCTTTTGGAATTCCGAAACAACCTCGCGGATGATGTGGATGCTTTCGGCTTCGAGCTGTTTCAGGTGGGTTAGGTTGTAGTCCGACATCACGCGATTTTTGCGGGGATGGATAAAGGCTATCTGCGCCCCGAAGTATAGAAAGATGCCAGAAACTGGCTAGAGCGATGCGCCCCTAGCTGTCGTCACCCACGCCCGCAATCCGGCCTATCGACCGCGTTTGTGGCGGATCTCCAAGATCACGCCATTGCTGCTGTCGTCGTCTCCGAGCGGGTATTCTGCCGCGCGGCGAAGCTGTAAATCCGCCATCATTCCAAGGTGTCTCGCTTCGCCCCGTTCCTCGACCCATTTGGGCCCCTTGATCAACAGGATTCGATCAACATTGGCCCAATGAGGTTCCATCCAGCGGCAGAATTTGGCGATACTGCCCACGGCCCGCGCGACAATCGTGGTGAAGCGAAAATCTTCGAGCAAATCTTCGCCGCGCGCCGCATAAACCGGCACCGGCAATCCCAGGGTGTTGACAATCTCGCTGAGGATCTTGGCCCGCTTCTGTACCGATTCTGCCAAGGCCACCTCGACGTCCGATCGCAGGATCGCCAACGGAATTCCCGGCACCCCGTTGCCGCTGCCAAGATCCAGAACCTCTTCTTCCGGCTCCAGCAGCGGCGCCAATTGCAAACAGTCACGCAGATCGCGGCCCACGAACAAATCCCAGGTCGTATGCCGAGTCAGGTTCAACTGTTCGTTCCATTGCCACACCACCTGCGCAAATTCCTGCAGACGCAAAGCAACTGCCTCATCGATTTCCATCGAGTGGGCATGGAGTGCGGCGGTAAAATCAGGATCCAGCGACATTGCCGACATGATGACGAGTCAACTCGATGCTGGGAACCGTGGCAATTCGTGTCTCATAACGTCGTCGTTGGCTCCGCCAGCGAGCCCCTATGGACCGCGGGTCCGCGGAGCGGACGACGACTTACCTTGGATCACCACGCTTGCCGGACCGGGACGCATCAGGACTTGGAGGTGCTTGACATACTTTTCGTAATGGTCAGTGGGATTCTTGTCATGCCAAATGTGGTCGGACGACGGGCACTTGCCGATCACCGTCCCCAGCAATGCCGGGCTAATGTGAATCCTTCCTCCACGACGATCCCAATCCCAATAAGAAGCAAATACCGGTGGCCCACTGAATCGATAGATCGCCCACCGCTTCGCCCAGCGACCTTGGCCGAGTAATTCGATGAACTCAGCTTCCGACTGATCTCGTTCTTGCTGGGGATCCCGCTTGCCATATTCCACTTGTTTCAGCAATTCGTCCGTGGCGAAGAACAAATGGATTTGATCCCAGCTTTTTTCGCCGCGCTCCTGGAATGCCTTTTCCATCATTTTTGCCAGCTGCCAATTGGTGGCTCCAATGAAAGCAATCTTTTGGTAGGTCGCCAACAGCAGCAGTGGCGGTACTTTGAATTGTCCATCCGCGCCCAGCAATGTGGGCCGTAAGGAAGGCAGATACTCTTCGGAAAAGACCCACTTCGACGGCGCCTCGACCCACTCTGGACGCTCCGCGACATGCTGCTGCAAGTTCCGGAACACCTCCAGCGTATCCAACGCCGGGTTGGATTGTTGTGCCCGTACCATCAGCGACGGCATCAAGCGAAACGGTTGTTTGGACCACTTGAGCGTCGTCTCCCGTTCGACTTTTGGAACCAGTTCCGTGATCGCCGCCTGCTCCTGCGGCCAATTCGCGTTCTTGACGAATGTGTGTCGGGCAATCACAGGAAGCAGTTTTTCGCGGAATTCGATTAACAGGGCTTGTGCCGTTCTCCCAAACCGGCCCCTGATCTCCTCCTCTGTCGGTATCTGGTCAACGACGGTCAGTTCGGTTTGAAAGTAACTCAGGCATTCACCGATCAGCGCGCGGCGGAGTGTGTTTCCTGGATAGATGTTGGCAGCAGAAACTTCCTCGAATGGTTTCATCGTGACCAGATATTGAGCCAGCGACAACAAAAAAGCCTCGCCTGAGAGCGTCACCGCCACCGCATCGGCAAAGATCTCCCGCATCCATTTCTGCCAGTATTTCAGTCGCAATCCTTTGGGGAGTTCCTTGATGATCTGATCGGTCGCACCGAGCGCATTGTCCACTGCATGGCCAACCTCGTGGGACAGCAACGGATACGATTCCGGAGATCTTGCCAGATGCCCTGGCAGGCAGACGAGCGCGAACGGAGCAAGCGTACGGGGCCCATCGCCTTTGCGACCAATCTGCTTAGGCTCAGTTTGAAACAAAGAGGGAATGGGTAGATTGGCATCGGGAGCCCAAACCGCCGGACTCTGGCTGGAATCAATCGCCACCAACGGACCAACGGGACTGCTCTCGGTATCCGGAACGAATAACTGAAAACCCTCAACACATAACCAATCCGCCGCCTCCAACACTTGGCGTTCGGTGCCGGAAGTCCGCGGGGCAATGAACGCCCGCTCCACGAAACGCAGCGCTTCCTCCAATTCCATGTAACGCGTCGTCAGCAATTGCACGTTCAATTCTGAATCCGACTTGCGCACCGAGTCGCAATGACGTTGGAGCTCGTCGCTGTGTGCTTCGATGAATTGCGAAAGTTCATTGGCTTGACGCGGGGCGATCGAGATTCCATCAGCGGCCTGGTCTTTGCCGCGTAACAATTCGATCAAGCTCCGGCAGCTCTGCAGCGTTGCCTGTGCGTCCGCCAGTGCGAATTGGGCTTCCTTTTTCATTACAGCCCTTAGACGGGAAACTCTTTGACGTCGGAAACGTCGGCCGAATAAAGCTTGTGGAAACCAGCCTTGTCCGCATCACTGAGTTGGAAGTCAAGCGTGCCGCGACCATTCAATGGGTAGTGCATCACCGATTGGGAGTCGTAATCCGTGAGCGCCTCACCGCCGACTTTGCCAATCACCCATTGCTCCATCCGGCTTTTGTCGCGTTTGCTCATCCCTTTCTGAGCTTCGGGACGAATGTGTTCATGACGGAATCCCAAGACGTGGCCTAACTCATGACGGAGGACGCCCACGGGATCAAAATCATTCGGTTCCTCGAAAGTCAGCGGACCGATGTCGACCACCCGCTTGCTGATTTCATCGTTGGGAAAGAAAGCAACCGCGTACAGGCCGGCATTTCCGAAATCCCGAAACACAAAATGAAAAACTGGATCCTTCGCATCTTCCTCAAATGAGATCTGATCGCTGATTCCCTTTTCCTCAGCAGCGGCATTCCAGTCCGCGGTGGCCGCCGCACAGATCTTTCTCGCTTTCGCCAACTCCTTGGAACGCCCTTTGAAACTGCTCTCGTCGATCGCCCAAGTCAGCGTGACGGGAATCTCCCAGCGCATCGGCCGCCCGTCGACAGTCGCCGCAACAAGACGTTCCAGCGTGGTCGGCGCTGGAGTATCAGGATCAACGGCGTGAATCACTTCCTGGGCATAACTCAGTAAGTCTGACTCCTTGACCTTGCGATCGAGCTCCACGACATAGTAGGTATCGCCGTCCATTTGATAAGACGGAGCTGTTGCTTTGATTTCTTCAACAAGTTTGACTGGGTCCAATTCCATCGTTATTTCACTTTCGCTGTGTAGGCTTTCGGTGACGATTCAATAAATGTAGGCCAGGGCAAGTTTTGGCTTACAGACGTCAATTACGATGACTTGCGACGCTATATCTCAAAACTCAGTTTCGCGGTAACAGGGAGGGCGAAGCTCCCGCTGAGCCTTTGCGTGCTCGGCAAAGAGCGGTTCGGCAGAAGCCTCGCCCTCCCGTTTTGAGACAAAGCCTAGCCAGATAATCTAACGATTTGCTCAGTCGGCGGGGCCTTAGCCCACCGCTGGTGTCGTTTCTTGCCGCAATCTCCGCGTTTTAACGAGAGCTGATACATGCGGCGCACTTACCGTACGATTCGCCAGCAACGGTGGATTCTGCGGTTGCGAAAGTCCTGCGGTACCGTTTGCTTGGAAATTTCATGAATTTCGCTGGCCGGGATGTCATTTTCATCAAACTTCAAGCGACGAAAATTGCTGGAGAAATAAATGACGCCGCCAACTCGAACCAGCGGCAGCAGTTCCACCAACAGCGGCACGGCATCCGTTTGCACGTTCCAATCTTTGTCGATGCGTTTGCTGTTGGAAAACGTCGGCGGGTCAAACACTACCAAGTCATAAGCCTCGCCCGGCTGATGGTTTCGCACAAACGTCTCCGCATCACGGACAAGGAAGGAATGCTGCTGACCTGTAAATCCGTTTAGTCACATGTTTGCCTTGGCCCAGTCGATGTAATTCGCGGACAAGTCGACACTGACAGTACGTTTTGCACCGCCAGCGGCCGCGTAAACCGTAAACGCTCCCGTGTAAGCAAATAGATTCAGAAACGACGTCCCCTTGGCGTCTTCCCGTACCATTTGCCGCGTGACGCGGTGGTCAAGGAACAATCCTGTATCGACGTAGTCCGCCAAGTTGACCAGAAACTTCAAGCCGCCTTCGTGGACTTCAATGCGCCGGTTCGTTTCGGCGACCTTTTCGTGCTGTGTTTTTCCACGTTGCCGACCACGTTGCTTCAGAAATACATGCGGCGACGGAATCTCCAGTGCCGCGGCGGCCGTTTCAGCCATCAAGTCCAGCCAATTGGCGTGTTGCGCCGGATCGCGATCATGCGGTCGCTCGTATTCCGTAATGTGCAGGTAATCCTCGTAGCGATCAACAACCAGCGGAATTTCAGGAATATCTCGCTCGTACAGACGAAAGCAGGTGATTCCTTGACGCGTTGGCCAGCGGCGCAAATGTTTCGCTCGTTTTTTCAGCCGCACCGAAAACAACTCGGCTTGATGCTTGGCCTTTTCATCCAACTGCCCAAACGCGGCTGGCCCAGAGGCATGGACGTAAGACGCTTTGGGACGTTGATCCAAATCAACGTCAACGTGATCGAGCTTGTTGACAACCGGCTTTGGACCGTGGAATTGATAGTAAGTGCATTCGATCCGCCCGTTGTAAAGCTTACGACGGCGGTCCGCCTGGCGTCCGACAATTTGTTCGAACCGCGGGTACGCGGTCAGAAAGTAATGTGACCAGGTTGGTAATTTGCGCAGCACGTCAGGTATCGCTAGATACAAAGCTTCCAAATCCCGATCGTTGCCGATCCGCTGCCCGTACGGCGGGTTGGTAATCAAGCACCCGAAACGACGTTTGCTGGTTGTTTCCTGCAGCCTTTTGGATTGAAAGTGAATATCTTCGGCCACACCCGCGCGGTTGGCATTTTCGCGGGCTGCCGACAAGATCCTTGCATCGATATCGCTGCCGATCAGCCGCTGTTCGAGCGGCGGCAGGATTTCCGCGCGCGCAGCCGCGCGAATCGATTCCCCCAGCTCCGCCGGGAACATCGGCCACGACCCGAACGTGAATTCGCGATTCAATCCCGGAGCGATGTTGCGTCCGATCAAGGCCGCTTCGATGGGGATGGTCCCGCTGCCGCAAAACGGATCGATCAACGGCTTGTCCGATTTCCAAAAGCTGAGCATGACCATCGCAGCGGCCAATGTTTCTTTTAGCGGAGCCTTGGAAATCTGAGTTCGATAACCGCGGCGATGAAGGCTGCGTCCGGTCGTGTCGATCGTCAGTGTCGCCACGTCTTTCAGAATCGCGACGTCCACTTTGTACTCGGGGCCCGTTTCAGTCAGTTCTCTCCTGCCGTGGTCGCGCTGCAGCGCGTCGACGATCGCGCGCTTCACGCTACGTTGGCAGGCCGGAACGCTAGTCAATGTCGACTTGACCGAACGCCCAGTCACGGGAAATTTACCGTCGCCAGGTATCCACTTGCCCCACAGAATCGCTCTGGTGGATTCAAACAGCGCATCGAAATCTCCCGCCGGAAACTCGGCAACACGAATCAGAACGCGATCCGCGGCGCGCAGCCAGAGGTTGGCTCGAAAAACCGTTTCCAAGTCGCCGTTGAAGTGAACGCGACCTGACTCGCCGATGGTCGCTTCGATATCAAGAGATTCGAGTTCACGGCGCACCACAGCCTCCAGCCCAAACGCACAGGCGGCGATTAGATCGAAAGTTTGCATATGGCACCTGGCACTGGCTTTTCGTGCTCCGTATTCATCAAAAGTCACTCCATTCTGAGTGATCGAAGATATTCCGCTACCCGTCCCGCGACCAGCGCCGCGATCGTGGTGGTCATGCTGATGTGGGTGATGGCTCGCGGCTGACGTCATTATGAATTAGCTTTTGTCGGTATCGGTGCCGACCGTCGCTCATCCCCCGCTACGAAGAACCATCGGATGGTCACGGATCCTCGAGTTGATCTTGGGCAATGGTTGCTCAACCTCTCGGGCTCGTTGATTGGTTCGCTTCCGGGGCAAACGAAAAGTCAAGACATGCAACTACTAGCCGGAATAGCGGTGACCTTTGGTCTTCTGCTGTCATTATTTAACTGGGGGAGCATATTTTTGTCGCGGCCTGACAAGCATGTCTCGCCAATTCCCTTGTTGGGCGGCATCTTTCTTGCCGCCGGATTATTGGGCTTCGAATTGACGAGACCCTACTGGTGGCTCGCTGCATTCGCTGATTTCGGCACGCTCATCGTGCTGCTTGCATTACCGTCGTTCATTTATTACAGGTGGTCACACAGCGACCGAAAGGCAAGATACATCTTTGTCAGTACGGTCGGCGATCGTACCGTCGATATCAAGCTGTTTGAAAATGGCGATGCGACGATCAAGATCTCCTTTGATCCACCACGGCCACGCGGAGACCGAGGGCATCTCGCCGTTTCAGTCGGCTTCACAGGAAAATGGGTTGATAGTAACGATCAACTCAAACTCAACGGCTACGCTGGCGGTCGTGAATTGCTAATTCAACAATCGGCCGACACATTTGTGCTCGCCGAGACCTATCCTGCTGACGACGACCCTTCGATCTATGCGATAGACGGATTGCAGGTTCAACGAATCGACGAAACCGACCGAGTCACACAGTGAATTACGATCAGTTTTCGCATTGGACCAAGGATTTTGCTCGCTTCGATGCGATTGCTATACTTTGATTGTGCCGATCACAATTCCAACATCGTTCGCTGGCGCTACCGCATTACCCACGGCGGGGCATTCGCACATGGCAGCACGAAGCGAGAAAGAACGTATCGTCATCAAAGTGATGGTGGGCATCGTCCTGCTTGCATTCGGGGCCAGCCACGGAATGACGGGGCTGTTAGCCAATATCGGTTGGTACGATGTGATCGGTGTCGATTTCGATGCTTGGTACATGCACCCTGCGTACCAATCGATGTGTTGGTTTGCCAACGGTATCGCATTATCGATCCTTGTTCCGATGTTTTTTGCTGCAGTCCGCGCTAGATCGAGTACACCATGAAAGCGAGACTCGTTGCCATCGCCGGATTGCTGCTGATTGACGCCGGTTTCTTCGCCGCAACTTGTGCCTTCTTGCCACAACCTGGAACGTTTGGCCACAGCGGTCCATGGAGCTACTTCGTCAATTCGCGAGCCCGCTGGGACATCGCCTGGACGATGCTCGTGGCTGCGATTTTGATCTCCTTGGGCACGTTTTTGTTGCTGGAAGCACTTGGTGCATTCACACAGAAACGCAGGTCCATTGACTCAGCGACAGACGACGACGGCGGATGACCTTGCCACAATTGTTTGCCAGCCGGGGGTGACGCTCGATACACTCTTGGTTGATTGAGTCTCGAATTCTGTGTTATGCCGCAATCCAGCAACCTTTCCGTCACGACCGCCGCGGTCTTCGTCTACGGAACACTTAAACGGGGCCAGTGCCGTGAATCGATGTGGCCCGCGCCACCGGCGACCGTTTGTGAAGGCTTTGTCTTCGGATCGCTGTTCGGGCGTGAAGATTATCCGGCGATGACCGGCGGCCATGACCGTGTGTTGGGAGAGTGTTGGCAGTTCGAGATGGCTGAAATGCCTGCCGTGCTTGAAGTGCTCGATCGCATCGAAGGATTCAACCAGGCGGGCGAAGCCGATTTGTATGACCGCGTGATCGTGGATGTATTCGACTTGCGCGGCAACTTGTTGGGCGAAGCTTACACTTATCGCTACGCCAGCGACCCCTTGGCGGACGGGTTTGTTTTGCTGTGCGCGGCAGGTAAGGAAACTTATGTCGCCTGGCCTGCGGGCGCGTAATGGGCCGCCATCTGTTGCACTGCCTCGGTCACAGCATTACGAAACTCTTGCGGCTCGATCACTTCCGCGTCGCCGCCCAATGACAACACTTTAGGCAGCACTTCGCGGGGATGCGACGCTGGCACTGTCAAGATCGCCGATCCGTCGCCTTGCATTTCCAACTGCTGATCGGGATGCCATGGATCTTCACCAACCCAGGCAGCCGCCCGCTCTCCCAACCGGATCTTGACCATCGTTGCCGATTCGCCAGAAAAGATTCCGATGCTGCGGCCGAGAAACTTCGAGACATCAACATTGGGATCGGGCTTGAAGTATTCGTCCAGGGCCGTGGCGTGCTTGAACCGATCAAGTTTCCAGTTGCGGATCCGCTGCGATCGATCTTCGACTTCGCTGGCCGCGGCAACAACATAAATACTGCTCTGGTAGACGGCCAATCCATAAGGTTCGATCTTTCGCGTCGATACCGGTTTGCCGACCGATTCGTATTCGATTTCCACGACACGATGTTCCAGGATCGCTCGATTGATTGTTTTCAACATGCCCTCGTGTTTCTCATAGGTCTTGCTGGGCGAGCCGAAAACATGCAGCGATTGTCGGAAACGCGAGTAGTGATCGTAGACACCGTTGGGAACTGCTTCCTGCACTTTGTTCCAGAACGTTTCGATGCCTCGCCAATACTGGGTCCCCATCAAGGGGAACAGCAAGTCGCGACCGATCGAAAGCGCGATCAGTTCCGTAGCTGAAATACCGATTTCATGGACGCCGGTGTTGTTTTGACCAAGCTTGTACACTTTGCCTCGCTCCACCGTGTCGGTTTGAATATCGAACCCGGCTGCTTGCAGTGCTTCCAAATCGCGGCGCACCGTGCGCTCATGCAGGTTGGACAAACCAAGATCCGCTACCAAATCACCACGGAGTTCTTCCAGCGTGCGGCCGAATCGCGAGATTTCGAGCAATTGGAGAAGCTTGTGTTGGCGAATGAGCTGTTCGTTCCGTGCCACGATTTAACCTCAGCGGAAAAGACATGAATGCCATCATTCTCTAACGGGCGGGCGATGATGTGAACCCGGAATCAAATCGGGACAAGACCACACGTGTCATCCATGAATTCGCGTACTTTTCCTAGTACCCTGTCTCCGTGCCGTACGCTTTTCCTTGCAATCTCAGCTTGCGGCCATGCCCCGGCGAGATAGACGATGGACAGGAGTTGGCGATGCATCGGGTGTTGGATTCCGAGCCGAACCAAGAAACCTGTTATCCTTTTCGTGCTTGCAAACCGCGAAAACAACGGGGTGGAATGGCCCGGGACTGTCTTCCCAGTCAACAACCGCGAGGATTCCAAGTGCTGAATCAAGACCATCGTGGATGAACTGATCGCCCGACTCATTGACCGTGTGCGTTACGCACCCGCAATCGAAATGGACGCCGATTGCGTCCACACCAACGACGCGGGGGAAGTGCTGCCACCACGTCGACCGAATGAACGATTAAAACTTGATGACGTGAAACACGTCGAGGCACAATTAGGCTTCCAACTCCCCGAGATTGTGCGACGAATCAGCCTTGAGGTTGCTGATGGCGGCTTCGGTCCCAATTGGGGCATCAATCGGCTGAGGCACCCGGCGAATCGTCCGTTCGGGCCATGGTATGACGTCGAAATGTCCGTGGAATCATGGCATCAGCTGTATCGCGATCCGAAGGAAGCGGGTGACTTGTCTGGCGAATTCCCGGATCGATTCATTCGATACTGCGAAGTTGGGTGTAATATTGCAATCTGTGTCGACTGCACGTCTCCTGCGGGCCGGTTGTTTATGGATGATCCAATGGCAAATGCGGTCAAGCCGATGAACGAGACGGTTGAACAGTGGCTCACGCGTTGGCTGGACAAGGCACCGTGGCCTGAAACAATGTATTCATAACCATGCGTCGCAGGCTTGTTTTGACTGCTGTGTTGCTCTTGGTACTTGCCGTTACCGGTTGGGTGGTCTGGTTCGTAAGGCAAGTGGCCGGTATTCCGCGAGAAGCCTATGCCTCTGATTGGACGGGCGTTTTCATCATCGAACACATCCGCACTACCGGAGAATGGCCGAGAGGCTGGCACGATCTGCGTGACGAATTCGACCGCTTGGCTGTCCCAGAGCATTACGCTTGGTCATTTCAAGAACTTCAGACGGTTATTCAGGTCGATTGGGACGTTTCGATTGCCGAAATACGCGAGTCCAATGGGCCGATGGACCACGTTCGATTGACCAGCGGTCGACAAGTGAGCTACGGTGGCGACCCCGACGAATTGATCTATGACTATATCAAAACGGGCAGAGATCCAAATCAAATCCGAGAACGCATTGGGGGCGAGCGATAACCTCAATGACTTTCACCGCGCCCCAACTGCCTAACATTCAGTGCTGGTCAGCATCCGAGCATGGTTCCAGTCGCGTCAAGCCGATGACGATGCCGGCAACGATCGGAAGTCCAATCAGATCTAAAATGGCGAAGCCGAGCAGCGCGGGCAGATACCAGTTGCCACCGTAGATTGCTGCCACACCTCCCGAGGCAGCCAATGCAGCAAACAGGGGAAAGTACGAAGCACTCCCCTGGACCACAATACGCCGGCAACTCAAATACAGATTGCACAGAAAGATCAATGCCGCCGTGACCAGCAACACTCGACCAAACCAGAATCCGAACGCCGGCGGAAACAAGTGACAGAAAGGCCCGGCCAGAGACGTCAACGAAATGGGGCAAAGCACAAATCCGATCAAGCCGCCAACCATTCGATAGACGACCGAACCGAAGAGAAAGCGTTTCAACGAACAAATCTTGGCGTGATGGACGTGCCTGAATTCATGATGAACCTGGGAGAATATAGCACTCCTTACCAACGAAACGGATCCTCAGGGATCCACCCAGCAGCGGGGCCCGTAGATTGGCTCGGCGAAACAACTGCAAAACGGCTGAGAATCCCCGTGCTGTGGTTCTACGCCGGTGGCAGTCCGGTGGTTTACAATTGGCCCAGAAGGAAAACGCCCATGAGAATCTCAAACACAACTTCCGTCGCTCGAATTCCGCTGTCTTCCGTTTTCGCGATGTTGTTGGCAGTTTCTCCGCTCCTCGCCTGCCAGGTGCCCGTGTTTCGCTACGCGCTGGAGCGTTGGCCCGCAGATCGCTACGAATTAGTCATCTTGCATAACGGGCCGCTAGACGAATCCGATCAAGCTCGGTTGACCACGCTTCGCAAATCCAACGCCGTGGGGAACTTTGAGGTCCGTGCCGTCGATGTCGCCAATTCCGCTGACGACTTGTTGTCGAGTGTCTGGCAGGAGCATGGCAAGAGCGGTAAGCCGATCATCACAATTATGTACCCCCGCAATGCTCGGGAAGTTCCTGACCACCTGGTCGGGACACTACCGCTGACCGACAAGTCGATCAAGTCGATCATCGATTCTCCCGTTCGACAAAAGATCGCCAAAGAATTGATTCAGGGTGAATCAGCGGTCTGGATTTACGTGCCCAGCGGAAATGCGAAAGACGACGAAGTGGCACAAGCAATGCTGAACGAACAAGTCCTGCTGAACGAGAAACAGTTGAAACTGCCGCCGCAGGAAGAAATAGAATCGGACGAGGCGTTCTTGGCGGAGAACGAAATTGAATTGCGACTCGGTTTCTCGATCGTGACGCTCAATCGAGATGACCCTCAGGAACAATTTATGCTCAAGATGCTGTTGGCCAGCGAGCCTGATTTGGAAGAGCTTGAACAGCCGATGGCGTTCCCCGTGTTGGGCCGCGGGCGCGTGCTGTATGCATTGGTCGGCAAGGGAATCGCTCCTGAAACCATCGGGATCGCATCGCGGTTTATCGTCGGGCCTTGCTCGTGTCAGGTGAAAGAACAGAATCCTGGATTCGATTTGTTGATGTCGTTCGACTGGGATGAAAAGATTGCCGGGTCGACGATTTCCGATCCGTTACCGGAAACGACGGGCAAACCCGTTTTGTTAAGCATCCCGCCGGGTAAGGACAAGCGGTAACGAATGCTTACCGATTCACCACCGCAACAGAGCGGTACCCCAGGCCAGACCTGAGCCAAATCCGCACAGCAACAGATGGTCGCCGCGCTTCACCAATCCGGCTTGGACCGCTTCGTCCAATGCTAAGGGGATACTTGCCGCGGAAGTATTTCCGAAACGGTCCAGATTGACGAACACTTTCTTGGGATCGACGTGCAAGTCGGAGACCGCAGAGTCGATGATCCGCTGGTTGGCTTGGTGCAAGATAATCAGGTCAAGCTGGTCGGCTGAGAGTCCCGCGTCGGCGAGCACATCTTTGGCACTTTCATCAAAGACGCGGACCGCCCACTTGAATACATTGCGGCCGTCCATCACCAGGTATTGACCACCGTTGGCGATCGCTTCGGCACTCATCATCTGACGTGTCCCACCTGCGGGGATGCACAACATCTCGCCGCCACATCCTTCGGAACCTAGTTGATACGACAGGATACCGCCCTCACCTTGAGCTGTTTCCGGGGCCAACAGTGCCGCGCCGGCGGCATCCCCAAACAGCGGATATGTTTTCTTGTCATCCGGGTTGATGGTGCCGCTCATGATGTCCGCGCCGACAACCAGCGCGCACCGGGAATTGCCCGTAGCGACAAACTGTGCCGCCGTCGTCAGTGCGTACATAAACCCCGCGCAGGCAGCATTGATATCCATTGCTGGGGCGACCGCACCCAGGCGACGCTGTAAATGACATGCCGTCGAAGGTGTCGGATGATCGGGGGTCATGGTGGCAACGATGATCAAATCGATCTGATCAACGGAAACGTTGGCCTCGGCCAGGCACTTCACGGACGCCTCGAAGCACAAATCGCTAGTCGCTTGATCAGCGGCGGCGCGTCGACGCTCGCGAATTCCGGTGCGTCTGATGATCCATTCGCTATCACAACCCAGTGCCGCCAAATCTTCGTTGGTGACAATCTGTTCGGGGACGTACGAACCAGTAGCGACGACACGAACACCGGAGACTTTTCCCATGCGAGCCCGTGTGCCCAGCGAAATCTCGGGATTCGTTTGCACGATGGCCTCTGGCGAAGGTCCGGTCGCTGCGTTGGCTGCATTTGCGACGGAAGTCGACTCTGGCGATTCGGTCATACTTACAGGAAGCGTTATGATGAAGTGTTGGGGTCGGCCTAGACCCGAGCTGGACTGAATATTCCGATCATCAGTCTCCGCAGAGAGTATACCTTTGGACCGCCATTCGCGTTACCCGAAAATCGAAGGCAACGAATCCGTGTATCGGCGCCTCTGGAAGGTGAATTCGCAAGGTTTTTTGTGGGGTTTCGCAGTACTGCTTCTGATCCTGACCGCAACATGGGTTGGCTGGTCACGAGGTTACCAATCCGCCATCAACCCTTTCTGGCAAGCGGTTGACTCGAACGCGGCAAGACAATCGTACCGCGTTACGGGCAGCTCGATGGTGCCCACGCTTTACGGTCCATCGCTGCAAATGAAATGTCCAGGTTGTGGCCAGCGGTTCTTGTTTGATCCGCAAAGTCTTACCCGTACCGGTGAAGCCTTGATCTGCGCGCTGTGCGGACACCGTCAAAGCATGACCGATGTTAGTGCCCAGCCCGAATTATCCAGTTACGCAGGCGATATCGTGGAAGTCATCGAATCGGACGCTGAGTTCGCAATCGGTCAGCTCGTCGCGATTCGCTGGGACGGCAGAATTCGCATCAAGCGGATTGCGGCAGTGGCAGGTGACGAACTTGGCAGCGGCGGCGGGCGACTCGTAGTCAACGGACAACGGCTCGAAGATCTTCTGGCTGGCACCACCGGCGTGACACCACCACGCCGTCTTATTGTCGACGATGATTCCATCAGGGAGCAATCCCGTTGGTACTCACGTCCAGGTGCAGGACATTGGCAGCGCGACCAACAGCGCCGCTGGTACATCAACCGGAATTCAGTTTCGCCATGGCTGGTTTACCACCATCGGAACGTTCACAACCATCACCGGGCCTCGGGCGTATTGGATGACTATCAATACAACGCTGCCGTAGCCCGGCAACTGCTGGACGTTGATCGGTTGTCAATTTCCGGTACCTTTCAAACCGAGTATCCGGTAATGCTGCGAGTTGCTTTCTGGTCGCATGAGGGAGCTGTCGTGGCCGAGTCGAGCGTGAATCAGAGCGGCCCGTTTCAAATCAGTTTCTACGATGGTGTAGCCGGTGATGATCTGCCGGTCACCAAAGAGGCACCCGTTGCCATCCGCGTCAGCGGTGGACCGACAACACTGACTGCGCTGCGTGTCAGTCGCGCCGTGGAGTATCGGCTTGGCGATGATGACGGGCAATCGCAATACCCGATACGGATTCCCCAGGGGCACTACTATGTCGTCGGTGACAACGTTCCTTTTTCGATCGACAGTCGTTCGTTTGGACCGATAGAGGCCGCAAATATCTTGGGGCGAGTCCAGATTGTCGAAGCAATCGGAAATGAGTTCTAGTTAAGCCAATCGATGGCTGCCAGGCTATCTAATCTGGGATCCGTTCCAGCCGCACCAGATCGTCGAACGATTCCCGCTGGCGAACCAATTTTGCTTCGCCGTTTTCGATCAGAACTTCGGCAGCGCGCAACTTGCTGTTGTAGTTGCTGGACATCACAAATCCATACGCGCCGGCATTTTCCAAAATGATGAAGTCGCCGACCCTTGCCGATGGAAGTCGGCGGCTATCGACGAATCCGCCTTCACGCTGGGTAAAGATGTCGCCCGATTCGCAAAGTGGTCCGCCAATCACGACGCTGGCCTGCTCGCGCTGGGCAGCATCACCGTCGGCCCCACAAACCGAAATCGGATGATACGCGCCGTACATCACGGGCCGTGCCAAATCGTTAAAACCTGCATCGACAAGCACGAATGAGTTCTCGCCAACACGCTTGACACTGCGGACTTCGGCAATCAGGTAACCACTCTCTGCTGTCAGAAAACGCCCCGGTTCGATCTCCAACGAAACGCGATGCCCAAACGTATCGCTGAGGCGATTGCGGGTGGCGTCCCAAAGCTGAAAATACTTCTCAAGATCGACGTAAGCTTCGTCATCCTTGTAAGGCACCGGCAAGCCGCCTCCGGCACTGATCGTACGAATGGTGGGACCTACTTCTTCGGCAACGCGCCGCATCGAGTCACAGACTTTACTCAGATGCTCCAGATCGGTGCCGGAGCCGATGTGCATGTGCAGTCCCGTGATCGTCACGTCGTGCTCTTCAGCGCGGCGCAAGCATTCGCCGATCTGCGTGTGCCAGATACCATGCTTGCTGTGGTCGCCTCCGGTATTCGTCTTTTGACTATGGCCGTGGCCAAAGCCGGGGTTGATGCGGAGCGTCAGCGGAACCCCCGGCCGCCGCTCGCCAAGTTGGCTGATCATGTCGGGCGAGCCACAATTGACGTGAAGCCCAAGTTGATCAACTAAATCCAAAGACTCTCGGTCGAAAATGTCGGCCGTGTAGACAATCTGATGTGACTGGGGATCAGCCGAGTATCCAACTGCAAGGGCGCGACGCACCTCGCCGGCACTGACGGCATCGACCAAGACTCCCTTGCGCCGTATGCGATCCAGAATCGCTAAATTGCTATTTGCTTTCTGGGCGTAACGGATCACGTCAAAAGCCGCCAGATCAGCGATTCGTTGGTCGATCACCGTCTGATCGTAAACATACAAGGGAGTGCCGAACTTGGCCGCCAAGTCAATGACGGGGTGTCCGGCGATTTCCGATCGGGCAGTGCTGAAAGTAGGCAACGTAAGCGTCATCTGGGGTGATTAAGCGTCAACTGGGGTGGCAGAAACGGTACTTGCGGCAGAGAGGGGCGAAACAAACGACTCCATCTCCATTGTGCCGCCCTTTCCGGCAGCTGTGAAGGATTCTGACGAGGCAAATAGATTGCTTCTCAAGCCGGACACTCTCCTGGGCCTGGCAAGAAGGTGCCGGGCTATGTCCTGGCCTACAAGCGCTACAAGGCAACGAGACAAAAACGGGCGCCAACGCATCCTGCGTTGACGCCCAACGAAGTCAGACTAGCTAGCTAGATCTAGCTAACCGCAACAGCTCCAGAGAGTTTACATCAATCCACCTGAACGGGTGTCGCTAAAACGATTTCCGGTGGGCAGGGATGACGCTTGCGGCTGCGTCGAATCTGGTTGTCCATCACCGCCTTTCCGAGGTCCCTGGGGACCCGGTCGACGACCGCGACGACGGCCTTGTTGGACCGGAACGAACCGAGACTCGATACGCTGAAGCAGCTTGCTGATGCACAGCTTGTTGATGCTTAATTTCATGTCGTCCGCTTCGATCCGGAGCGCATCATGGAGGCTTTTCGGCAATCGGATCGTGATCATCCGCTCGGGTTCGGCTGAATCCCCTTTGGACGAATCCTGACTTCTTACCGCCGCGATCATTTCCTGCAGCTCGGCGAACTCCGGTGTCGTCTCAAAGTACCGCATTTCGTCGCTATCGCCAAAAAGCTGGCGAACAATGCCATCCACTCCAAGCATTTCTCGGTAGAAAACGACCCAGTTGCCTGTCTTTGAAAAAGCTTCTTCGGCCAGGCGAAGCACCTCTCGAGGCCGCTGCTCGATGGGAAGTCCTTGCTTGATCGGAGACAGCTGAAGTCGTGGCGCGAGCTGCCCAGATTCCGGTACCGGGTCGCTGGCGTATCGAAGTGATGACGATGAATCGGCTTGTGCCATGGGGAAATGTATCCTTCTATTTGAGTCCCGTGGGCGTTGTTTGGCCGATGCTTTTGGTCGGTCAAACGCTCGTGCCTAAGAGATGCTTTCAATGGGACTTACGCGGCCAATTGCAAGCATGCACGATTCTCAGGCACCCCTGCGCGATCCCTCACCAACCTTTGCTAGCAAACCTGATGCACGAAAAACAAGCAAGCCACCGCTGTGCACAAACCAGGTGTCCACTTGAATCACCTCTTCGTCAAGTGCTGGCAAATTGG
Organism: Pirellulaceae bacterium; assembly: GCA_041623895.1. GTDB lineage: Bacteria > Planctomycetota > Planctomycetia > Pirellulales > Pirellulaceae > JBFJVZ01. Next base: position 48,375 of record JBFJVZ010000001.1, read on the forward strand.
AAGGAAACCCCGTTTTTTGCCGGACCAATTGATTTCAAAAGATTTTTGACTGCATCCCAGGGCTGGGTTGCCAGCAAACAGCAGCCGTGATCCCCACATCGGCCGGGCACCAATCTGACCAACAATGACCGCGACTTCCACCAATGGAGGGGGTCGTCCCAGGTCCTGTGATGAAGTACTTGGTAACACCCAAAAATCAAGCGATGAGACACATCTTTTTATCGGACGGACCGATGGGCTGGGGCTTACCTGAGAGGCCAGCTGGCTACAAAGAACTTTCCATGGCTTCTGCGATCAATTCGACTGCGCGATCAACTTGATCACGACTGGTCGTCCAGCCGACCGATATTTGGATCGTTCGGCTGATGTCCGAATCGCTGCAACCGATCGCCCGCAGCATTCGAGTCATTTCATCCGGGGGCTCGTCGGACTGTGCTGTCGCGATTGCTAGCTGACGAGCGGACTCCTGAATCGTGCTAGCATTGCATGGCAGTCGAAACGTTAGGGTGTTGGGTAACCGCGGCGATTGATCACATAAGACAACGACATCCGGGTCGAAGACTCGCCGAAGTCCATCTGCGAATCGGTCGCGGAGTGCGGACAGATTGTCCGAAACATCGACCACACATCGTGCCGCCAACGAAGCCGCCGCGCCCAGGCCGACGCAAGCCGGAACATTCTCAGCTCCCGGCCGCAAACCCATTTCACGCGGCTCACCATAGGCGATCGGCGAGATCTCCAGGCCCCGGCGGATGAACAAACCCCCACTACCTTTCGGCCCGTAGAATTTGTGGCCGCTGACCGCCACCGTATCGGCTCTCAGTTGGCTCACATCTGCTGGGATCTTGCCAAAGATCTGGGTCGCATCGCAGTGAAGGGGCACCCCCCGATTGTGGGCAATATCGGCGACCTCGCGAACGGGCTGAAGGGTGCCGAGTACGGCGTTGGCGGCCTGCAGGCAGACCAATCGTGTGTCGTCACCAATCAGCAGCTCAACTTGGTCGGGATCCACCAAGCCGTCCCCATCACATTCGACGGTATCCATCACCCACCCGGGGCCCAAATGCCGGACAGCTTCAACGACCGAATCATGTTCCAGAGTTGAGACGATCACACGGCCGCCGGGCTTTCCAGCCAGCAAACCGAGCACGGCCAGGTTGTTCGATTCGGTTCCGCCGCCGGTGAAAATGATTTCAAAAGGCTCACAGCCGAGCAGCGAAGCCAATCCCTCGCGTGCACTTTCCAGGGCCTCGCTGACAAGTTGTGCGTGAGCGTGTTGTTGCCCGGGAAGCATGAAATGCTTCGACCAAAACGGTTCCATCGCCTCGAGAACCGACGGGGCCAAGGGCGTGGTTCGGTTGTAATCGAGATAAATCAACGACCTTTTGAGTCCTGTCGGAATCCGTTTCGTCCGGAGCCGTTTTGCGAATAATGCGGAATGACTAACAGAGACTCAGTCAAATCTGAGAATCGTGATGACGACAGAGAGGGATTCGATCCCAGCAAACCACACAGGTTACTCGCTGATTCCCCGTGAACCAAACCCGCTACACCCATATCAGGGGGTTAGCAAGGCATTTGATTCAAAGAGAATCCCCGTTGGAGAGGAAGTTGACCGGATTTGCATGATTGCCGCGGTTTGGTGATAATTCTATTGTCTATCTTTTAGCTGGCGACGGCTCCCTTTAATCTCCCCTTGCGGGGCGTCAGTCATCAGCGCTCACCAAAATCTTATCTCGGAGCGCAAGCAAGATGAAACGAACACGCGGCGGTTTTACTCTCGTTGAATTGTTGGTGGTGATAGCCATCATCGGAATCCTGGTTGGTCTCTTGCTTCCCGCGCTGGGCGCGGTACGCGAGCGAATGCGTAGCGCTGATTGCAGTAATCGCGTCCGTCAACTGGCTCTGGCAGCGATTCAGCATGAGACACAGAAGGGACATCTTCCCGGCTACGTGAGAAGCTATGGTGTATTTGCAGGCGGTGCGGATCCGACTGACCCGCAGAATTTTAGTAACAACGTACCCCGGCACGTGAAAGTTGGTGGTTTTGGCGTAGCCTTGCTGCCATTCGTGGATGCACAGGGAACATTTGAGCATTGGTCTCAAGATCGCTACCCGATCCTTTCGGACGGATCCGGCGACCTAAGAGCGACAGCCCGACTGTCGGGCAACGGTTTTCACCCACTGGCCGCCGCCAACCTGGCCATCTTCCGTTGTCCGAGCAATCCGGCTGAGTATGGTTCAAACGGTAATAACAGTTACGTCTCTAACAACGGCATGTCTCACCTGCGTGGAGGCAGCCAAATCATCAATTTTGGTGCCGCGGAGTCGCGTGAAAACGGAGTCTTCAATACCAAATATGTCGGCCTGATCCCAAACCCTGACCCCAGCCCCGACTGTGGCCGTACGGTTGGGCCCGATTTGACGCTGGACGATATCATGGATGGAAAATCAAGCACGATGACGTTTGGTGAGAACGTCCAGGCAGCGCCCTGGCACCGCCCAGGATTCTTGAACGGAGCCGACTTGGTGGTAGCCGCCGGCGTTGAGGACATCGTAACGTCACATGCCTTGATGCTAAGCAAGTTCAGCAACGGGATGGTTTGGCATTTCGAGGACGCCGATACAGGACAGTCTCATATCAGCGTTTTGCCTGCCGATCCGAACTGCAACATTCCGACGATTCAAGCTGGCGCCCTCGATCCGGAGCACAAGATAAACGGAGCAGCGCGGTTCGGACCGAGCGGAATTTTCACTCGTGAAATATCTCCAGCCAGCGCGCCTGATCTGGCTCGTCCATCCTCGGCTCATGTCGCTGGCTTCAATGCCGGCTTTGCCGACGGTGCAACCCGATTCATCTCGGATACGATTGACTACCGTGCCTACCAAGCGATGCTAACGCCACGCGGCAAGAACAGTAGCGTGCCGTTCGCAGAATTCGTGTTGACGGACGAAATCGAACAGTAACGCAGCAGGTACCGCTCTCTGCCTTGTTGAAGATAACCCCGCGATTCCGCTCGCGGGGTTTTCTTTTGAGTTCTCCGCAGTGGCCAGCAAACCCAGTTGGCCGGAAGTTGTCATGACGGTGGTACCGGCCGCCACTCAGGGTTGTGACGATTGCGCTGGTCGGAGGTGCGCCGTCGCTGACTTCGTAAACTTTGCTGGTCATTCCGCTGAGCAAATCTATGCGTCTTGGTCGATGCAGACAGTGTCCCCAGGATTCGGTGCCACGAGCGAATACCTCACCCGCTGATACATTTCCCTCCCTGTCTCAGTTGGTTCGCTTGGGCACCTATTTCGGCACGGATCGCCGCCGAACCGTTGCCCTCCCAGGACGCATATTGTGACCGAGACACGCCCAGATTACCTGCGAATCCATCGCGATCCGTCCCCGATTCAGCGCCCGCATCCGCTGGCAACACCCGACTTGGCCGATGAGTTCTGGCAAGCGTTCTCGGACGCCACTGGATGGCGGATTCAACACAACGGTTCCACCCAACAGCGCCCCGCGCTGTTGCCCACCCTCGATTTTGATCCTATGGGCGGAGCCGATCAGTTGGAATCCGTTCCTGTTGTCAAGCGTTCCAGTGCCACCCTGCTGGCACAAGCTGCCGACGTTCTGACGCAAGAACTGAAACTCGCCCGCGCGGCGCTGCGTCGGCAGGAAGTCGAACTGGCTACGCGAGCGGTGATCACCAACGACCAGCAACGCGAGTCGATCGCGGACACTCTGGAAACAACTCTCGCTGATGCCGCTGCCGCCTGCCGTTGTGACGCGGCGGCGATGTACTTGTTGGACGACGACACAGAATCCCTGAACGCCAGAACGGTGTACGGCTTACCGCCCAATCGACTGGAACAGCCACCCCGCGAGCTTCGTGGTAGCCGCGGCGATTTAGAAGCTCTGGTGCAAGGCGTCGTGGCGATCGATGATTTGCACGATTCCGACATCGATACCTGGAATTGTCCCGAACCGGCCGGAAGTGCGATCTGCGCGGCAATCAATCAGGATTCTGTCCCAATTGGAACACTGTGGCTGTACGGTAACGACACGACGCGATTCAACTCGGCGGACCACGCTGCGGCTCGGATGGCGTCCACACAGCTTGCCTTGCAACTGGAATTAGCGAAACTCAAACACAACGAATTATTGAAAAAGAAAGCCGCGGATTTGCTCCGCGACATCGCTCAGTGGCAATTCATGAGTCTGCCCGCCGGTACCAAACTTGCCGATGGTTGGTTGGTCGACGGCATGATCGAATCACCCAAGGATTGGGCGATCGGTTGGCATACGTGGGATGTTCTGCCCGATGGAACTTTGATGATGGCGATGGCCGAAGCCGAGGATCAAAGTCTGGCTGGAGCGATGGCCGCCGCAACCTGCCGGGCTGCACTGACGGCTCACACCGGCTATCGCCACACTCCCAGAGAACTGATGCAGCGGATCAGTGACACGCTTTGGCAAACCAACACGGGCGAACAACTCGTTTCATTGATCTACGTCAGGATCGATCCTGAAACCGGTGAGGGCGAAGTTACTTCGGCGGGGAAAATCACGGCCATCATCTCAAGCGGTTACGGATATCGTCCATTGGCTGACGGTAAGAGCCCGTTACTGACCAGCCATCTTGATTCACGTTGCGAGATCTCCAGCTTCCGGATGGCTACCGGCGAAGCATTCCTGGCATACGGCCCGGGGTTGGACACAGGCAACCGATCGCAGATGATGCTGGGTGACCAACTCCGCACGTGCATGCAGCGAGATGATCCGCATCCTCTGGCAGCGATTCGTCGCGCGATCGCCACAATCCCACTGCAGCATGAACGCGGTGCAATTTCGATCGTCCGCCAATGATTGCCGCGCAGTACATCGCTCACGGAGAAGACCGAACTGGGCGTCGTTTTCCCTTGAGCCGATACTGCTGCGGATTCTCGGCTTGACCGGTCACTTCGTACAGAAATTGACTGGGGATGGTCGGTCTGGCTTTGCCCCATTTACGTCGGGTCAAGGCCATCGATAACGTCAGTTTTTCCTGGGCACGCGTGATCCCGACGTAGCACAAACGCCTCTCTTCGGCGATGTCTTTGTCGCTGCCGCTGTTGACACTGCGGCTGTGCGGCAACAGACCTTCTTCCATCCCCACCATGTAGACGACGGGGAACTCCAGTCCTTTTGCCGCGTGCATGGTCAGCAGCCAAACGGAATTCTGCAACGCAAGTTTATCTTTTTCGTTGCCGAGTTCTCGGCCGGCTAAGGCGATCTCGCTAAGAAATCCGGTAAGCGTTGGCGAAGTTCCGCCTTCTTCGTAGTTGCCGATCGCATTGGCGATTTCCCCCAAAGACGACATGCGAGCTTCGCGCTCCTCAGGTTGTTCATACAAGCGACTGATCTCATCATTATAGGCACTGCGATTCATCAAGACGCCGAACGCCGCTGACAAAGATTCCGAGTCGGCCGACAGTTGCACGTCTTGGGTCAAAGCTGCCAATTCCGCAATTCCTTGCTGCGCGCGCGGAGTTAAAGTTGATACGACAGTGGGATCTTGCATCACTTTCCAAACCGAGACGCCTTTGCCGACGGCGTGATCCAACAGCGACTTGACGGTCTTGGTGCTCAGACCCCGCGCGGGGGTATTGATAATTCGCAGCAATGAGACTTCGTCATCCGGCTGATCGATCCATTTCAGGTAAGCAATCATGTCGCGGACTTCGCGGCGATCGAAAAAAGATTGGCTACCCAACATCACGTACGGCACCTTGGCCTTCCGCAATTCGGTCTCAAAGATGCGCGGCTGTTCATTGGTGCGAAAAAGAATGGCAATGTCGCCCGGCTGAATGTGATCGTGATCGATCAAGTGCGAGATTTCTGTAACCACCGATTGCGCTTCGGTGATTTCGTCTTTGTGCTGTACGATTCTTGGGCGAGTCCCCTCTGGTCGACTTGGCCGCAAGACCTTGTCGTGGCGATTGCTGTTGAAGGCGATCAAACGATTGGCCATCTGCAGGATGGCACCCGTGCTGCGATAGTTGCTCTCCAAGCAGACAACCTTGGCATCGGGCCAATCGCTGGTGAAGTTCAAAATGTGTGTGACATCGGCGCCGCGCCAGGCGTAGATCGATTGGTCGTCATCACCCACCACGCACAAATTTCGATGTCGCAAGGTCAAGTGCTTGGTGATCCGATATTGGCTGCCGTTGGTGTCCTGGTATTCATCGACCAGGACGTGATCGTATTTTGCCGCCTCCTGATCACGAATTGCCGGGTGCTGATCAAACAGCGTCTCCGTCAACAACAGCAGATCATCAAAGTCCATCGCACCTTTGGCGGTTAACGCTGCCTGGTAGCGGCGGTATCCCGCGGCGGCCAAATGCTCTTGATCGGTAGCGGCCAGCGAAGCGGCGTCTTCGGGCTTGACGGAAGCATTTTTCCAGCGGCCGATGATGGCCAACAAGGCTGACGGGGAAAGTGCCGCTGTGGGTAAACGCAGTTCGCGCAACACGCCTCGGGCCAGCGATTCCTGATCGCCGCGGTCGTAGATCGAAAACTTGGCCGGATATCCGAGGGCTTTGGCGTGTCGCCGCAAGATGCGAACGCACTGCGAATGAAAGGTACTGACGGTCGGCTCCGCGGCAGCCTTGTCTTTTCTTTTGCTTCCCCGTCGCTGCCTGGCCGGCAACAATTCGGCGATTCGCTGCTTCATCTCACCAGCGGCCTTGTTGGTGAATGTCACCGCCAGGATCCGCCCCGGTGGAGTCCCGTGTCGGATCAGATTTGCGATCCGAAAAGTAACCACGCGAGTCTTGCCGGTTCCGGCACCGGCAAGAACCAAGATCGGGCCGCAAAGCGTCTCGACGGCGGCGCGCTGCGCTTCATTCAGTCCTTGAAAGTTGGGCAATCCCTTAGTCATGAATGTCTTGGTGGGATGTCTCGTGTCGGAATTTGGAAATAACCTTGATTATCAACAAGCGGAACTCCAAAACTCAGGCTTCGGGTTACCACGTCAATGACGCAGCTCACCACTAGTGGTACTTCGAGTCAGTTTTTGTGTGCCGCGAAAAGGGGTCAGACCCCAATAGTGCAAAGCACCCTTCCGGCCGCTGGCGGCTATTGGGGTCTGACCCCTTTTCGCTCGTTACCCACAAGTTCAACGTGGATGAACCACTAGGGTCAAAGGTCGGCGGGCGAAAGGAAACCGACGGCGCCCGTCACACCGTCGGTTGATGCTTTTATATCAGAGATTTCCGGAACCGCGAGGCTGCTAACGACCCATCCATTCACCCGGTCTTGATCAATTCAACCGGTCTCGATCGATCACTGGGTTGGCCGTGCCAGTGCTGAGCAATACCAGCGCCCCTTGCTGGGGACGACCGGCGTTCATGGTGGCGGCATTGAACGGAATCCCGTAACAGGCGTAGTTTCCGTTGGACGTGTCCAACACATAGATCACTGACGAAGCCGCGGGGCGATTGCTGCTGCTGGGAAAATCTGCCAAACCGGTCAACATCATGTATTGGCCGCCTTTGCCGCCGGACGCCAACGCATCGCCGACGTTCACCGTAAAAAGACCCAGAAAGCGAGGTGGAGTCATGCGCGGATAAATAACCGAACACTGCAGTAACCCGGAATTGTGGTCCAACACAAATAAGCCTTCAGCGCGATCACTGATCATACCGGTCGCCATCGAAAACTTTTCACTCGACACCGCCGCAGTCGCTTCGATTGGCGGCAACAGCATTTGCGTTGCCTGAGCAGCACGCCCCGCAAAGTACCCCGCCGCTGCAGTTGCCAATAGCATTGCGAGCAACAAACAAACGACCGCGCGACCACTCGTTAACACCTGAGTAAATCGGCAACAACCGACGGCAGATCCGCTTGAGGAATCCTCGGCGGTCAGGGGAAGTTCATGGGTGGACGGATCAGACATATTGAGCGGCTCCGTGCATGAAAAGTAAGGGAAACAGGCAGTGGACACCAAAAATGAGTTTTGGCAGCCGTAATTGACTCGCCCTCCAATTGTACGCGGTGGCGGGGAACTTTACGATTGCGGCTTTCACTAAACTTGATTTTGTTGAAACTGCAAGTTTTTCACCGAGTAAGGAAGTAAAAACGCCATGGGCATCAACGCTCCGCTGAATCGTAAGCTCCGCATGGGTCTGGTGGGTGGCGGCCAAGGATCCTTTATCGGACGTGTCCACTCGATCGCCGCCTGCTTGGACAATCGAGCCGTCGTCACCGCGGGAGCACTTTCCAGCAATCCCGAACGATCCAAAGCATCTGCGCCGGACTACGGCATTGATGAGTCGCGGGCCTACGGCAGCTACGAGGCGATGATCGACGCTGAGTCTAAACTGCCGGACGACGAGCGGATCGATTTTATCAGTGTCACCACTCCCAATCACACTCACTACGAAGTCGCTCGCGCGGCCGTAGAAGCCGGCTTTAACGTTGTCTGTGACAAACCGATGACGTTCGATTTAGCGCAAGCCGAAGCTTTGCTGGAAACCGTTGCCGGTACCGACGTGGTGTTCGCGCTGACCCACAACTACACCGGATATCCGCTTGTCCGTCAGGCGCGAGAAATGATTCTGAGTGGCGAACTGGGTGAAATCAATGCGATCCGTTCACAGTATATCCAGGGCTGGTTGCGGACGCCGCTGGAAAAAGATGATCAAAAACAAGCCGCGTGGCGCACTGACCCAGCCAAGAGCGGCGCAGCCGGTGCCTTCGGCGATATCGCCACGCACGCCTACAACTTGGGCCGCTACATGACAGGCCTGTTGCCCGACGCGGTCAGTTGCAGTTTGAAAACTTTCGTCGAAGGCCGCCGTTTGGATGATTACGGGACTGCCGTTGTCCGCTACGAAAACGGGGGACTGGGAACCGTCACCGCTTCGCAGATCAGTCACGGCCGTGAGAATGATTTGGAAATCGAAATCGATGGTACCAAGGGTTCGCTCCGCTGGCGGCAAGAGAATCCCAACGAACTGATTTATCGCGAAAACGGCAAGCCGCATCAGATCTACACGCGAGACCCCAACGCGCCGTTCATGAACGCCGCGGGCGCCGGAGCGTGCAGACTGCCCAGCGGTCACCCGGAAGCCTTTTTCGAAGCGTTTGCGAACATTTATGCCTCGGCCTTCGATGCGATGGTGTTGCGGGCCGAAGGAGAAACGGTCGAGCGCCGCGACACCGTTTATCCGAATGTTTTCGACGGTGTCGAAGGCATGTACTTCATCCAACAATGCGTCAACAGTAGTTCCCAGGACGCTGCCTGGTTGCCGCTGAAACACGATGCGGCGAGACGGTAACAGGTTAATGGACTGAGCCCCGTTCCACGACGTGCAAGAGCCCGAACACTTACCGCCCCGGCCCGGATCGATTGCCGCCATCTTGCCGGCGGCAGGCAGCGGTCGTCGCTTTGGTTCGCATCACAACAAGCTTTTCGCCCTGCTGGCGGGCAAACCTCTGTGGTACCACGCTGCATTCAGGTTGCGGCGATGCAGCCTGGTGGGTCGCATGGTGATGCCTGTCGCGGCCGCCGATCGTCCGTTCTTCGAGGGCGAATTCGCGGCCCTGGTCAGCGAGCTTGAGGTCGAACTGGTCGAGGGCGGCGAGCAGCGAACTGACAGCGTGGCCGCCGGACTCAGGCAACTTTCCGGCGACGAGTCCATTCGCCTGGTAGCCGTGCATGACGCCGCCAGACCGTTGGTGGGCGATGCCGACTTGCAGTCCGTGTTTGCGGTCGCTTCACAAACGGGAGCGGCGATTCTTGCTGCCCCCGTTGCCGGCACGATCAAACGTGTGATTGGACAAAGCGATTGCCAAACGGTCGACCGCCGCGATCTCTGGACCGCCTTGACACCACAGGTGTTTCGGCCCGACCTCCTGAAACTCGCCTACGAAAAGCACCGCGGACGCCCGGCCACCGACGACGCCGAATTGGTTGAGCGAATCGGTCATTCGGTATCCATTGTCAAAGGCTCCGCCAACAATCTAAAAATTACGCTACCGGAAGATTTACTTTTGGCCGAAGCGATCCTTTCCCAACAAGCCGACCATGCCTGAAACAAATCTGCTTGCCGAACTTCACTGGCGCGGCTTGATTCACCAGTCCACCGACGAAAAAGCTCTGGGCGAATTACTCGCCTCCGGACCGCAAACGGTCTACATCGGATTTGATCCGACATCATCCAGCTTGCATGTCGGCAGCATGATGCAGTTAATGCTGCTCAGGCGGTTTCAACAGGCCGGGCATCGCCCGATCGCGCTGGTCGGTGGCGCCACCGGGATGATCGGCGATCCCAGCGGCAAAAGCGAAGAACGAAACTTGCTTTCGCGTGAACAGCTGCAAGCAAACGTTGACGGCATCGCGGCGCAGATGCGGCAGTTCCTGGACTTCGACGGCGACAACGCTGCCATCCTGTTAAACAACTTTGCCTGGATGGAAAAATATTCCTACCTGGATTTTCTCCGCGATGTAGGCAAAAGCTTTCCGGTCGGTGCGATGATGGGTAAAGAATCCGTCCGCGCCCGCTTGGAGAGTGAAGCCGGTTTGAGCTACACGGAATTCAGTTACATGCTGCTGCAAGCGTACGACTTTGTCTACTTGTGTCGCGAACACGGCTGTCTTATCCAGGCTGGGGGAAGTGACCAGTGGGGCAATATCACGGCCGGCATCGACCTGGGCCGCCGCATGTTGGGCCAGCAACTTTTCGGAATCACCGCCCCGCTGCTTCTAACCAGCGACGGCAAGAAAATGGGCAAGACCGAGAAAGGAGCGGTCTGGATGGACGGCACGCGAACAAGTCCCTACGCGTTTTTTCAATATTGGCGAACCGTCGATGACGCTGACGTGATGCGATGCATCGCATACTTAACGGAAATCGACAAGCAGGAGTACGACGCGCTGGCCGAGCAAACCGCTGCGGATCCCGGTCGCGCTGCCGCTCAAAAACGATTGGCCGAATGGATGACCCGGTTTGTGCACGGCGACGAAGGTTTGGAGGCGGCCGAGCGAGCAACCAAGATCCTATTCGGCGGCGAGATTGGTGATGCAACCGATGCGCAGCTGAACGAGATTTTTGTTGATGTGCCCAGCAATGATGCCCAACGATCACAATTGAGCGGAGAAGGATTGTGGATCGTGGACGCTTTGCAACAAGCAAAGCTGGCTGACAGCAGCAGCGAGGCGCGTCGAGCAATCAAAGATGGCGGCGTGTACATCAACAACCAACGTGCCACCGACATGAATCAGAAACTGACCGAAGCCGATTTGGCCAGCGAGTCCGTCATGGTGCTCCGCAAAGGAAAACGCAATTACGCGTTACTGCGTTTTCGTGTGTAGAACTGATCACTTGCCACCGTGAAAACGGCGATTAAAAATCTCGGGGTCGAAGGGATTGGTCACCGCGGGTAACCGCTTGATGCCGTTGGGAGTTGGGGGCTCCGACTGTTCAGTGGGCGTCTCGGCATCAACGTGGACCGCTTGCATCAGGTTGTCGTCCTTTGGCTCTTGCCTGGCAGCATGCCGGGGTTGTGCATCGCCATCGCGTTGCTTGGTCGCGACCAGATCGTGCAACCACCAGTCGAGCGCCCGCGTGGGCACGGCCGCACGAGTGCCCAGCGTTTGCGAGTCGCCTGCGTGACCGTCCACCGCGCGAACACGCAGCTCGCTTTGTAGTGGGTCTTTCGTATCGACGTAGCGCATCGTAGCAGCCAGATTTGCTTGCGTGATTCGCGCCGAGGGACGCGACCCAAAAGCCGGTGCGACCAATTTCCACTGATGATTTGAGTCCTGACCGTGGCAGCGAGCGCAGCGGTTTAACAGTAGCGGCTGTATGTGACGCGCGAACCGCTGCATTGCCTGGTCACCAAAATCTTCGCCCGGCAAATCCTGCTGATGTGAGGCAAGTTGAATCGAAGGGGCGATGTCGATCGCTTTCGTCGGATCGACGGGCTGTGCCGCGACGGCGTATTTGCCGCGGATAAGTTGTTGCGTCAAGTGCTTTGCTATCGGGTTTTTGGGATCCACTCGATAGATGGCTTGCAATTCACTAGCGGCCTGATCGTACAGGTCGTAACGCAAACACCAGCGTGCCTCTTCCAGGTGAGCCTGCA
>JBFJVZ010000002.1:0-52943 GCA_041623895.1 Pirellulaceae bacterium
GAGCCGCAAAGCATTTTCCGACGCTTCGGCTCGGCGGGAGCCTCGCCCTCCCAGGAAACTCATGTTGTCTTGGAACCTCCAAAGCCAGGGAGCCAGAGAGGAAAAACTCTGTAGAGACCAATGCCCTCTGGGTTCGTCAATCCAATCGGCCAACAATGCCGCAACTGAAACTGTTTTCATTTTCTAATCAAACCGTTCGCACTGCTCGGCGATTTTGCGGAGCACTTGCAGCGCGTGATCGAATGCTTGTTTGGCTTCATCGCGTTCATCTTCTGCGATATTTCGCTCGCGGTTCTTCCACAGCAGTTCGGTCATCTCGATGCACCAGCGGGCGCTCTTTTCCGAGGCTCGAATTGGTTTTCCAGCGACAATCACGTTGACCGGATTGGAGTGCAACTGCGGGAACTGCCGAACCGCAACCCAGCTGCTGTGACGGATCGGCACGTCGAGTTCCACACGGTGAGGCTTGCCGTCGGCAGGGATGTCACGAGTTGCCACCGGTGATCCGTTGACGATGACTTCTACTCGGCGGTTGCCGCCAACCACCCAGCCATCGCTGCGCGGACGATGCAAGACCACCGTATCACCGCTGACCGCGCGGCCGCCCTCCGCGTCAAGCGTGCCATAGGCGACTCCTTCGGGAACTTCGGGTGCGAAAGCAACATCGGCGACAAACTTCACATTACCCGGCCTCTCGAGCGGCACGTCGCCATCACCGGGTGCCACGCCGCCCACGGTCATCATCGGCAATTGAGCGTATCCATCGGAAACATAGGAACGTCCTTCCGCCAAACCGCGACACCAGTCGGCAAAGTCAAGTTTGGCACCTTTGCCCAAGTGCACGTACACGCGTCCTTGTCCAACACGTCGGCTGCTCATGCAAGGGAAATCGGTTTCGCCGGAAACCTTTAAAGGGAAACCGCAATTAAGTAGGTGATACCAGGTGTTCCACTCTTGGATTCGCCGTGTGTCCATCGCGCTGATGAAGTCGCAGACGCCGGCGACGACACTGACGCAGATCTCCATCGCACCGACGCCGTTCATTTCCGGGATGGCGTGATTCGGCAACTGCTCGGCGGCGCGGCGATGGGCGGCGACCAGTTCGTCCATAGAAAGTTGATCGTCGCGATCCAAATCGATTCGCGAGAACGGCATCGGCATCAACGCGCCGCTGCATTCCGATTCGACCAGCATGGCATTGGCGTCCCGGTCGTAGCGTGACATCAGCCGCTTGCTGGCTGATTCGGGGTCGATGTGCAGCCCGCTGGCCGAATGGGCGTAGCCGGCATAACCGCCTTGCTCTTTTGCCCATCGCATCACCGGCGTGGTCCAGGTCGGCCAACCTTTTGTCTTGGTGCCTTCGGAGTGCGGATAAGTCTGGTCCTTGAGGTTCAACAGACAAACATGCCCGAGCGCCGCCGAACCGAAGCCACTGATTTCCAGATCGTATTTCAACAGGGTGTCATCCGTGTCAAATGACTTCGCTTGATCGCTAAAATAGTTACGCTGAAACTCGAAGCACGGGCCCCAAGTCAACACGCAACCAACATTCAAACCCTCGCCGCGGACTTGCCGAAACATATCCGCCGGCGTGACACCTTGCGTGGGCGAGGTGTAATGTGCGCACCCGGCTGCGTGAATGTGGTGGTCGCCGCTAAAGAATCCATGAGCGTTGGCATCAAACCAACGGCTAAGTTTTACGTCCAGTTGGTTTTCGGCATCACGATCGATCGTTACCTTGGTGCGCCCGACTACGTACTCCGGGCCGCGGCTGTACATCACGTCGTAGCTGCCAGGCGGAAGCCAAACCGTTTCGCCGTCCTGGCGGTAAATCTGCGGTTGAAAGAAAAAATCGGGCATCCTCCGCTTTGGCTGCAACGGGTAAACGCGGCCCAGTGAATCGCGAAACTCCAGTCGAGCGATCGTCGGCGTGCCGTTTTCCGTGATCGCAAGCCGCAACGGAAACGACGGTTTAACGTCGAACAACACGGGCAGTTCATTACGATGCTCAAGATCGGCCGTACCGTCGCCAATGTCAAAGTGCAGGACGGCTTCGCGCTTTCCCGCGTCGCTTGAGGCGAGTAAGACGATGACGTATTCGACTTCCAGGCCTGACAACTGCTCGGTCATCGGCTGTTTGCGATAGACCTCAATCCCCAAAAAGCGATCTTTGGTGGCGGCAGTGTTTTGATTCTCCAGCAATCGCATCTGTTGCTGTCGCCGCATACTAAGCTCGGCGGTCCCCGCGTAGAGTGGGCCTGCTTGAGGGCTGGTCACTTGCAGTCGCGATGTGGATGTGCCGTGATTGATGACTTTCACCAATACGGGTAGAAATCCGCCTTGTTGGAGACGAGCCTTGGCTGGTCCACGTTTCACGCTGACGCGTTCCTCCGGGTTGATGGTGACGACAGCCAATACGTGAGCGTCAAATGTGGTTTGAATCGCCGCGGCATCTTGCGCATCGATCGCGTTTTGCATCGCATCCGCGTCTTGGTCAGAAAACGGATGTCCCAGCGAATCAAGCGTTTGCAAGACTCGTCGCGCATTCGACGCCAAGGGTTGGGCCTCCACGCTGACCGTGGACAGGTTTTGAGCTTCGGCGGGCAGCGACAGCAAACCAAGACACGCGACCAATATTTTCAACGAACGACGCATGCTACCAACCTCGCACAGCGGTTTCCCGCTTCAACGTCTGAAATGCCTGTTTGTCCTTGCCGTCGTGAGACCGCATGCCCAGCGTCCCAAGATACTCACCAAAGCCGGCCGAGTTTAAACCGTAATACTTCTTGTAATTATTTACCTCTTCGCGCGAGATGTCGTGCATCCAAATAAAGTTGACACCGCGAATCTGCTGTCGGTGTTGGTCCCAAGCCTTGAAAATCTCGCTGACGAATTGCGATTGTTTGGCCTCGGAGCTGCCGAGAAATTGGCTGGACGGATAACCAGCCTCCAACAAGTACAGGGGCCGTCCGGCGTATCGATCGGAAAGCGACTTGATGTCCTGATGGACAGTCGCCGGCGGCTGAACGCGAAAGTCATCGGCAAGCGGATAATAAGTAACAAAGACTGCATCAGCGTGCCGATTGATCGCCTGAATCTGCGCTTCCAATCCACCGATCAGCGAGGGCATCATGGCTTTGGTGCCGACGGGAACGCCGGGCTTTTTGCGGCGAAAGTGGGTCGCGGTCGCTTTGAAGAACCGCTCGTACTGAGCCCACTTGGTGTTATCGGCACCCAGGTAACCATCAATCTCGTTGCCGATACTGAATGCCACCAGCGTTGTTTTGGGAAGACGTTCCAAGACGTAATCGATCGCCTTGGTGAAACGGTTGATGACTTGTGGGTCGTCGAAGGGTTTGCCTTGCAAGTCCGCCGGCATCCGAAGCGAATTTGTATCAATCGGGTTCAGCGAGACCACGAGTCGGATATTGACCGCCGGATAATAGGCATTCGCGATATCCAGAAAGGGGGTGCTGAACTGTCCCGGCTTTGGCTCGATTTCGTCCCACTGCTGCGGTAATTCGACAAACTGCACTCCAGCAGTTTGAGCGATTGGAAATGCTTTGTCGAATCCAATACTGCCTTCGTTGATACCGATGCCCAGAAGCCGATCGCCTTTTTTAACCGGCTCCTGCGCGATGACTGATCCAGCTAGCAGAATCGGGATGAGTAGAAAGCGATGCAATATGATCATGGCAGATTCCTCATCATGCCTTTGACTGCGAAGCGGTCAGATCTGTCGCCGCGGCGGAGAGTATTGTTGCAGTTCTGAGAATTGCCCGCTACAAGTGGCTCGAATTCAGTTGACCGACAATTCCTCTCCGCTCGGCTGCCGGAAAGCGTCGACAACGTCAACGGAGAAAGCGACCCGTGTGGCTGGTCGGATTGGAACAGTTGTAACGAATCAGCATTGTTGACGGCCGATGGCAGACCGTGAACGGTCATGTTGTGACAGCTGTGATCGTTTGCCCACTGACTGACGGGCGATTTGCCGATCAAGCAAGTGTGTGACGATACGTGCCCGAATGGACTCACGAGCGGCATCGGAAAACACATTTATCACCGGAGTCCTATGCGTCAGTTCATTGTCATCAGCCTGGCACTGCTGCTACACCCACATACTGCCAACGCGGATCAGATCGAACCGCCGGTGAATCCTTTTCTGGCCGATTCACCTTGGCCGATGACGCATGCCAATCCCTACGTTCAAGGCTCTTCGTCGCTGCCCGGGCTAACGAAGGATACGGCCTTCGATTTCGACTATCTGAAATGCGAGCCAATTTCGATCACTCTGGCTTACGGTCCCGTCGACCAGTTTGGCAATCGCGCGCTGTGGGGTAATTCGCTCAGACGCGTTTACAAGGTCGATGCCAATGGGCGCAAATGGACTTACACGGATGAACATAAGCGCCGCCAATCGATCAAGAACGGCATCTCCGGAGCCTACACGCTGGTTGATTGCGACGGCACGTTCTACATTCCCCATGGGGAAACCATCGAAGCGTTCAGCGACGCCTGCCCCGGGAACAGCCTGTCTGGAATCCGCAAGGTGCGGGAACTGAAGCTGCCCACGTGCGGAGTTCCTTGGACGAAAAACGAGATCATCGTCGGCTTGAACATGACCTACGATGGCTGGCTGGCGATTGTTACCAATATGGCGAAAGTGGTCGTGATCAGCCGTGACTTTCGACAGGTTCGCTACCTGTGCCTGAACAAGAACGAGCGGGTTTCTAACTCTTTGGCCATTGACGAGGATGGTGGCATCTACGTGGTCACCAGCACCACGATGCATCGCATTCAATGGGACGGCGATGGATTGTGTGTCCGTTGGTCGGTGCCGTACAAAACAAGCGGCGTGCATTACACGGGAAGACTGGGCGCCGGGTCGGGAACAACGCCAACACTGATGGGAGTCGGTGATCAAGACAAGTTCGTTGTGATTGGCGACGGCCGACGCGTGATGCACCTGCTATTGATTTGGCGAGACGAAATCCCGGCAGACTGGGCCGGAATCGACGGCTATGATCGACGCGTTGCCGCTGAATTGCCCATGCAGTTCGGGCAATCCAACTCGGCAAAATCTTCGACCGAGCAATCGATCCTGGTCAGCGGATACGGCGCGTTTGTGGTCAGTAACCTTTATGGGCAAAGGCGGCCCAACGCTCAGTATCGCGGCCCGGTCAACAAGTTCCGCATCATCTTTTCCAATCGGGAAGGCATCGTCCCCAGCGGAATTGAGAAGTTCATCTGGAATCCAGTCTCGCGACAGTTGGAACGCTCATGGGCAAACCGCTGCATCTGTTGTCCGAATGGGATTCCGACGATGAGCCGAGCAACGCAGTTGATTTATTTCGTTGGTGCCCGCAACGAAGTCTGGAATCTGGAAGCTGTTGACTGGAACAGCGGAGACAATGTCTTCCACATTCCACTCGGCAGGGAAGTCAAATACAACAGCTACTACGCGGCAACCGAAATCGGTCCCAACGGCGAAATCGTCTCCGGCGCTTTGACTGGATTGATGCGACTCTCGAATCAACCATCACGCTAACAAGTCTTTGACGACGTGACCGTGAACGTCGGTCAAGCGATAATCGCGGCCTTGGAAACGATAAGTCAGCTGTTCATGGTCAAAGCCCAGCAAGTGCAGAATCGTTGCCTGCAGATCATGCACGTGCACACCGTTCTCGGCAACTTTGAATCCCAACTCATCTGACTTGCCGTACTCGAAACCGCCTTTGACGCCGCCGCCGGCCATCCACATCGTGAACACATCCGGGTAATGGTCGCGACCGAGCACCTTGCTCTTGGCAGTTCGACCCTCGCGAAACGGCGTGCGTCCGAATTCCCCACCCCAGACGATCAGCGTGTCTTCAAACAACCCGCGTTGTTTTAAATCGTCGATCAAAGCGGCGATCGGTTTGTCCATCGTTGCGCATTTGTCGGTCAGTCCCTTGCGCAATCCGGTGCCTTCGCCGGTACCGTGGAAATCCCATCCCCAATCAAAAAGTTGCACAAAACGCACGCCCGATTCGACTAGCCGCCTGGCCAGCAAGCAGTTGTTAGCCAGGCTGGATGCCCCCGGTGTGGCACCGTAATCATCCAGCGTCTGCTGTGATTCTTGCGAGATATCCATGACTTCCGGAACCGATGTTTGCATGCGAAAGGCCAGTTCGTACTGCGAGATCCGGGTCAGCGTTTCGGGATGCCCCAACTCGGCCGCTTGCATCTCGTTCAGATCCCGCAAGGCATCCAGCGACATGCGACGCAGGTCGCGGTTCATTCCCGGCGGATTCGATGAATACAAGACTGGGTCACCTTTGGATCGGCACTGCACACCCTGGTACACCGAGGGTAGAAAACCGCTTCCGAATGAATTCTTGCCGCCGTTTGGCTGCACACCGCTGGAAATCAAAACCACAAAACCGGGCAGGTCTTCGTTTTCAGTTCCCAAGCCGTAAACGACCCACGATCCCATCGATGGCCGCCCGCTTCGCGGAGACCCCGTGTAGACCAGCAACTCGGCCGGAGCATGATTGAACTGGTCGGTGTGCATCGAATGCACAACGCACATGTCATCGGCAATGCGGTGGAAGTTGGGGATCGCATCAGACATCCAGATGCCGTTCTTGCCGACTTGTGACCATTGACGCGGCGAGCCCATCAGCTTGGGAGTGCCGGAAGTAAAGGCAAACGTGCGGCCTTGAAGGAATTCGTTGGGACAATCTTTGTCGCCGTTCTTGATCAATTCGGGTTTGTAGTCGAAGAGGTCCAAATTGGGGGGCGAACCAGTCATGTGCAGGTAAATAACTCGCTTCGCTTTCGGCTGAAAGTGAGGCTTGATCGGTGCCAGCGGGTTTGCGGCTGACCGTTCTGCCGACACTTCACCGGAGAGCAAACTTCCCAGCGCTAACCCGCCAATGCCGGCAGCGGATTGCTGAAAGAAATGCCGACGCGTTTGCAATTGCAGTCGTTGAAGTCTTGGATCCATGGGGCAGGGCAGGGGAGAGGTGATTGGCTGATGGCTGGTTAACGCATGGTGCGCGCTTATCGTTTCATAAAGATTTCATCGAGGTTGAGGATCACGTTGGCGACGACGGTCCAGGCCGCATGTTCAGCGAAGTTGGCGCCGTCCGGCAAGTTACCGATCGGCTCAGTCGCCATCTTTTTCGCTTCCTCAGCCTGTGACAGATAGTGTTTCGTCGCTTGCTCGGCCAAGTCAGTCAATCGTTGAATCTCCGCATCGCTCGGCTCACGAATCAGAGCGGTGTGAAAGGCGTACTGAAGCCGCTCTCGCGACTGGTCTGCTTGATCTATCATTTTGCGGGCCAATGACTGTGCGGCTTCGACATAGACCGGATCGTTCATCGTGACCAGCGCCTGGAGCGGCGTGTTGGTGCGAATCCTGCGAACGGTGCAGACTTCACGATTGGGGGCATCAAACTGCGCCATCGACGGATAGGGACTCGACCGCCGCCATGTCGTGTAAAGACCACGGCGGTACCGATCATCGCCGCCGCTGGTTTGCCAATCGGTTGCCGACCCGAAGGCCGCTTTCAGCCCAAGTGCGGGCTGCGGCGGCTTGACCGGCGGTCCATACATTTTGTCGCTCAACAAGCCACTAACGTACAACGCTTGATCCCGCACCATTTCGGCACTGATTCTGAATCTTGGTCCGCGAGCAAGCAATCGATTGAAGGGGTCAGCCTCATTCAGTTCGGGCGAAATAGCCGAGCTTTGGCGATACGTCGCCGAGGTTACCAGCAGCTTGAGGAACCGTTTCAAATCCCATCCGCTGTCCCGCAATTCGACCGCCAACCAATCCAACAGTTGCGGGTGCGAAGGCAATTCTCCTTGCGAGCCGAATTCTTCACTGGTGCGGACAATCCCTTCGCCAAAGATTTGTTCCCAATGACGATTGGCAACCACTCGCACTGTCAACGGATTGTTGTCGTCAACCAGCCACTTGGCCAGTGACAAGCGGTTGGGCGGCGCATCCTTGGGCAAGGGATGAAACGCAGCCGGAATTCCTTCGCTGACTTCATCACCGGTGCTGAGATAGTTGCCGCGAATCTGAACTTTCGTGACGCGCTTGTTGTCGTCAGGCAACTGCCGCATGACGGGAACGGTCGTCTGCGGTTTCATCGCCGCGAGTTTCTTTTCCGTTTCACTCAGTTCCTGCCGTTGCGGATCAAGCCCGGGCGCGATGGTCCGGTAAAAGGCAGACAATTGTTGGCGTTGCTGGTCATTCAGCTTGTCCTGATCAAGCCGGACCAGCGTTTGAATCGAGGTCGGCATTCGCGCCCATTGCGCGGCCGCAGGATCAGAAGTCATGGCCAGGCGGAAGCGATCCAACACATGATTTTTTTGCTGGGATGCGTGAATCAAACGAACGGTCAACGTTCCATCACCCAGCTGTTGGGGCCTGGCCAACATCAACGTCAGCTGATGCGGCTGTCCGGCGTTGGGTGAAACCGCCCAACCTTTCTGCTTGCCGACCTTTTCGGCAAGCACCGAGGCGGCGGGAAATCCGTCTTGCTCGAAGTCAGCAAAGGCGGCCGTAAATTTCAAGTCAACGGCACCGCTGGCAGAGAACGTCGAACTGGGTGCGGGCACAGCCGGCGGCGATTGCTCCCACACGACTTGATGGTCGTTATCCAACAGTTGCACCTTAAAGCCCGTCAACCGATCCAGTATCGCTTTGCCGCCATCGGTGCGATTCCAAACGACGACGCGATCAATTGGCTGGACCGCGCCAAAGTCAATTTCCACCCAGGGGTTCTCCGCCTGGGCGGTGTGCGAAACCGAATTCTTGTTGTAATCACCATCGGTGATACCATCGTTGACGCGTATGACATCGCCGCCAAAGTCCGTGGAGATCTGGCTAGCCTTTCCGGTCTGGGCCACATTTTCGCCGCCGCTAAAAGCCTGAAGCTCAGCCAAGTGCAGAAACTTGTTTTTGCCGGGCAACTCGACGCGGACGAAACGGGCGTCGATCGATTGATTCCCGGTCGGCGTCCAAGTCGCGGAAACTTTGGAGAGCACGAAGTTCGCAGATTGATCTTTGGGAATCTCGACCCGCAATCCCGTCAGCGAACCATCGCTGGTGGGATATTCCAGCGTGTAACGGTCGGTCGCCGGCTTGTCACCCGAGGCGGTAATCCAGCCGTCCGCTTCCGGTTTCAACTCGCGCTGTTGCGATTTTGCCTGCGATGCCACCAGCGGTGACCAAGCTGGTTCGTTGCGGACACGGACAAGCCACGCCTTTTCGGCGGCTGCCAATTCCGGTGTCGGCGTATCCAGAATCTGCTTCAACTCGGCGATCCGCTTCGTCCAGTCCTGTTTCTGCGATTCTTGTTCGGCCGACCAGACTTCCAGCAGCGGCGCTTCGTTACGTTTATCAGCGTCTTGCGTGCTGTTAAAGAAAGCAAAAAAACGAAAATACTCTTCTTGCGTGATCGGGTCGTATTTGTGGGTGTGACATTGGGCGCACGCCATCGTCGTGCCCATCCAAACGGCCATCGTCGTATTGACTCGATCCACGATGGCGACATTACGAAATTCTTCGTCGTTGGTGCCGCCTTCGTTGTTGGTCAGCGTGTTGCGATGGAATGCCGTGGCGATCAATTGGTCATCGCTGGGATTGTCTAACAAGTCGCCGGCAATCTGCTCGATCGTGAATTGATCAAACGGCTTGTTCTCGTTCAGGGAGCGAATCACATAATCGCGATACGCCCAGATGGTTCGCGGCGGATCGTCGGCATAGCCAGCCGAGTCAGCGTAACGTGCCAAGTCCAACCACACGCGAGCCCAGCGTTCGCCGAAAGCCGGCTTGCCAAGCTGCTTATCGACGAACAATTCGTAGGCATCGTCACGATTATCGTTCGCGAACTGGATGGCTTCTTCCCAAGTCGGCGGCAAGCCAGTCAAGTCAATCGCGACACGACGCGCCAACGTCAAACGGTCCGCTTCCGGTGATGGATGCAAACCGGCAGACTCCATTCGCGCCAGCGCGAAATGGTCAATCCCGTTGCGGGGCCACTCGGGACGGCTAATTTCAGGCAGCGGCGGTCGTGTCGGATTCTGATACGACCAATGCCTGGCGTAGTCGCCACCTTGTTTGATCCAACGCCGAATCAAGTCGATTTCGGAATCCTTCAGCCGAGGCCCCTTGTCAGGCGGCGGCATTCGCAAGTCTTCATCATCACTCGTCAAGCGAACCATGATCTCGCTGGCGTCAGGATCGCCCGGTTTGATCGCCGCGTATCCACCCAGATCCGCCCGCGAACCGTCTTGGGTATCCAATCGCAAATCGGCCGCCCGTTCTTCCTGGTCCGGGCCGTGACAAACCAAACAGTTGCTGGAAAACAGAGGTCGAATGTCACGATTGAAATCGACTTCGTCTTCAGCTTGCAGCATTGCCGAAGATGCAATCAATCCCATCAGAATCAGCTGTCGCACAACAAACATCAACTTTTTCGTCCCAGAGAGGGCAGGGTGGGGGGAAGAATGGTTCGACGCGATCGATCGAAGCAATCTGTAGTTTACCAGAAATACGGCTATGTTCGAGCGAATCCATTGCAGACCAACTTTGATCCCGCCGCCAGAACGATCACCAACGGGGAAAATACTCATTCCGCGGCGGGAATTGAGGCAAGCACTCGGGCGAGTTTACACCGGAAAATTGTCGCACCGCAGCATTGACTTGGAACAGCCAGTTGGTTGTGCAATGCTAGTGGTTCGTCCAGATTAACGATTGGCCGTGACCAATTACTAGCGGCTGTTGATTCGATAGCAGAGGCATCGTGGACGTTTTATTAATTTCCCAAATTGCATTCTTGGCACTCATCATCAGCTTTGCCGCTGGTGCATTTTCGTGTTGGCAAAAACGCAAGTACGGGCTGACAATCTTATGCGGAGTGCTGATGGGCGTCTGCGGTGTGGGGTTGGTGACTTGGCCCTACTTTGCCGGGCAACCGTCGGCGCGGCAGCGACCACAGCCACAGCCTGAGTCTCAGCGACAGTCTCAGCCCACTGACATGACACTGGCGACGTTTGAACGGTTCCGGCCAATCGAGCGAGCGACAGCAGGTTACACAGCTTCCGACGCTTGTCGCGAGTGTCATCCGGAGAATCATCGATCCTGGCATGCTTCGTATCATCGAACCATGACGCAACTGGCAACTCCCGATGCGGTGATTGCGAACTTTGACAACGTACACGTGCGTTTACGCGAACGAGATTACTCTCTGCAACAGCAAGGAGATGTGTGTTGGGTCGAGATGTACGATCCAGATTTTCCACCATCGCCAGCCACGCAGATGAAAGTTCCGATTTTGATGACGACCGGCTCACACCACATGCAAATCTACTGGTACCCATCAGGTGTGGCCCGCACAATGGGACAACTGCCGATCATCTTCCTGAAGGAAACGCAACAATGGATTCCCCGCGCATCAGCTTTTCTTAAACCCATCTCTCCGGTCTCGTCGGAAATGGGGCGTTGGAACGATGGCTGCAGTGACTGTCATTCGACGCACAAAAGAGAGCGCCAAATCGATCCGGCAACTTGGGATACACAAATCACTGAGTTTGGCATCTCGTGCGAAGCATGCCACGGTCCCGGCGAGGATCACATCGCATTTCACAGAAACCTTAACGTCCGCGGCGACGATCCGATCGTGAATCCCAGCGATCTCTCCAGCAAACTGTCCTCCCAGGTCTGCGGGCAATGCCATTCCGTCCACTCCTTTCGAGAAAAGAACTCCGTTCTTCAAGCCCAGGGTCATGGATACCGACCGGGCAAGGATTTATCCGACACTCACGATATCTGGCGACGCGACAGCGAAGTGGTCCGCAATTTCCTGAAGCGCAGAAAATTCAAAGAAGGCGATGAGGCAGCACTAAGAAGAATGTATTGGGACGACGGCATGATTCGAGTCTCGGGACGCGAGTTCAATGGCCTGACTGATTCAGCTTGCCATCAAAGCGGCGAGTTGTCGTGTTTCTCCTGCCATTCAATGCATCAACACGAATCAGACGAACGCTCGCTTACCGCCTGGGCGGACGATCAGCTGTCACCGGTCGGCATGAGCGATCGAGCTTGCACACAGTGTCATCAAGCGGATCAATACGGATCCAGCCATTCGCATCATTCCGATACTTCCTCGGGAGCCCGCTGCTACAACTGCCACATGCCGCACACGACTTATGGGCTGCTGAAGGCGATCCGCAGCCACACGATCTCCAGCCCCCAGATCGAACAGGATCTTAAAGCGGGACGCCCAAATGCGTGCAACCTGTGTCACTTGGACAAGACGTTGAAATGGAGTGCGGAGGCGATGAACCAGTGGTACGGCGACGAACTTCCGAATCTAAGCGAAGAGCAAGAAACGGTCGCGGCATCAGTTCTGTGGTTACTGAAAAGCGACGCGGGCGGACGAGCGCTGGCCGGTTGGAGCATGGGCTGGGCCGAAGCACAGAAAACTTCAGGCAGCGACTGGATCGCGCCGTTGCTGGCACAACTTTTGAACGATCCCTACGACGCGGTACGTTTCATCGGTCGCCGTTCCATGCGTTCGTTACCTGGCCTGCAAGATTTTCGGTTCAACGCATTGTGGCCGCAGCAACAACGTCTCGACACCATCGAATCGGTTCGTCGGGATTGGCATCAAAGAACGGAAAACAACCGCCGAGCCGAATCGCAGATTCTGATCGACGAAACAGGGTTGGACGAAAGACGTGTCGCCGACCTGCTGAAACAGAGAGACGATCGGAAAGTCGATCTGGCTGAGTAGAGCGAAGCGCCAAGAGTAGGCCGGCGGACGAACTCCGGTACTGAGAGCACTCTCTAAGTCTCGTTCCGCAATCAAGCTGATTAAGATCCACCCAGCCCGATTCCCTCCATCGCCGCCGGAAGTTGCTTATCCACGAGGCCGCGTTTGCCTTTGCCGCTGTCCAAGCGCGAGTTGACGTCAGCCAAAGCGTCTTCGGCAATGTTGTCCCAATACTTGTGAATCCGCGAATCATGCAGCGGTTCATATGATCGAAACAGTCGGAAACCGACTCCCCGCGCCGGATCGCTGGTGAACCACCAAGGGCTCTTGGGAAAGTTGGGATCCTCCGACTTCCACTCCTCGTCATCCGATGGCAACCTGGCAGCGCTGCGCAGCTCCTGAACGTCGGCTTGCCAATGTCCACCACGAACAACGGCCGGCGATGCTGTTTCGGTAGGCCAAACGACGGTGTCAATCGCATCAACGGGCTGCTTTTTGGCCAGCCATTGGTAACCATCTTCGGTAAAGGAATTCACCGTCCACTCGGCAACATTGCCATGCATATCGTGCAAGCCAAACGCGTTGGCTGGTTTCTTTCCGACTTGTTCTTGACCATCCGGCGCATTGTCAAAAAACCAAGCGTGGTCTTCCGCCTGCTCAGCATCATCGCCCCAGTAATAAGCCGTCGTTGATCCTGCCCGACACGCGTATTCCCATTCCGCCTCGGACGGCAATCGGTACTGCAGTGCGGAAATCACCGAGAGCCACTTGGTGTATTGCTGAGCCGCGTATTGCGTCATCGTGACGGCCGATTGTTGTGGATCGTGGCCGTACTCGAAAGTGTGCGGCGGTTCGTACAGCGGAGTAGGTGCAGTGATGGAATCGACCTGATTATTATCATTCACATCCCGCTTGCTCTGAATCTCGAACTCGGTGAACGCCTGGTACAACGTCATGAAGTGGTCGTACTCCTCCCACGTCACCTCATGCTTACCGACCCACATTGGAGCGACGACAACTTCGATTTGCGGCCCTTCGCATGGTTCGCGTTCCGCTTCATCCTCGGGGCTACCTATCAAGAAAGTCCCGCCCGGTACCGGAATCATTTCGAACGTGCTATCGGTCCCCGGTATTTTGGCGGTATAGGGCACCATGTACTTGCCATCGACCTCAACAAAGATGCCGCTGGCAGGTCTTTGATCAATCAGGCCGACCACCTGCTGTTTGGCGGGCTGGTCCGCGACAGCGTCGACACACAACACGGCCAGCAACATCAGGGAAATCCGATACATAGTCTTAACTCGGTCAGACGGGCGATGCTTGACGATGCTTGGAGAGTATAGACGGACTCGCGGTGCCATGTCGTGCCACTGGCGCGATTGTGCGCTGGACGTCCCCGTACTGTCGATTGGAATTTGTGGCCAGCAGACGGAGAGTTTCCTGGTATGCATCAGGGCAACGATGCCTGCTCCAGTTCTTCCCAGCGCTGGTACGCCTCGGCCAGTTGCGCTTCCAGCATCTTCAGTTTCTCGGCATCGGCGGCGATCTGTTCGCCGGGCTGTTGATAGTAAGTCGGCTGCGACAACGTTTCGTGAAGTTCCGCAATCTCGGCTTCTAATTGCTCGATCCTTTCCGGCAACGCCTGTAGCTCACGCTGATCTTTGTAGGACAGTTTTTGACCCTCTCGATCAACTTTGGGCGGTTGCTGCAGTTTGCCTCTGGCCGGCTCAGTTTTCGTTGGCACCTGATCCTTTCGCCGCGCCACCGCGGCGAGCCAATCGTCGTAGCCACCAACGTATTCACGGACTCCCGAATCCTCGAAGACTATCGTGCTGGTGACCACATTGTTCAGGAACGTTCGATCGTGACTGACAATCAACAGCGTGCCGGAGAATTGACTCAGCTGTTCCTCCAGTAGTTCCAGCGTCTCGCTGTCCAAATCGTTCGTCGGCTCGTCCAGCACGATCACATTGGCTTTTTGCGTCATCAGCTTGGCCAGCAAGGCTCGATTGCGTTCACCACCGGACAGAAATCGCACTTCGGTTCGCGCCCGCTCGGGCGTGAACAGGTAATCTTGCAAATAACCCAGAATGTGTTTGGTTTTGTCGCCGATGCGAATGCGATCCGAACCGTCGCCAACGTTTTCTTCGACGGTCTTCATTGGATCCAAGGTGTCGCGCAGCTGGTCAAAGTAGGCGACCTGCAGATTGGTACCCAAGCGGACCGATCCGGAATCGGGCGCGATCTGACCCAACAGCAAGCGGAGCAGGGTGGTCTTGCCGGCGCCGTTGGGACCGATCACGCCAATCTTGTCACCCCGCATCACGATGGTCGAAAAATCTTTCACGATCGGCTGGTCGCCATACGAAAACCAAACGTTTTTCAGTTCCGCAACGAGCGCTCCGCTTCTTGCCGCATCCTGCAGGTTCAATTTCGCTTTGCCTTCGACCGTGCGGCGCTCGCCGCGTTGGCGGCGCATCTCCTTCAACGAGCGGACGCGGCCTTCATTGCGCGTGCGACGCGCCTTGATCCCTTGCCTGATCCAAGCTTCTTCCTCGGCAAGTTTCTTGTCGAACAGCGCGTTCTGTTTTTCTTCCGCTGCGATTGCTTGTTCCTTGCGCATCAGAAACGTCTGGTAATCACAAGACCAATCGAACAGTTTGCCTCGATCAATCTCCCAGATCCTGGTTGCCAGGTTCTGCAAGAACGACCGATCGTGTGTGATGAAGATCAGCGTTTGTTTCCAGCCGCGGAGAAAATCTTCCAACCACAGGATTGCCGCGATATCCAAGTGGTTCGTCGGCTCGTCCAGCAATAGCACGTCCGGCTGTGATGCGATCACCGAGGCCAGCAAAACGCGGCGCTTCATTCCGCTGGAAAGCGTGGCAACTTCCAGGTCGCCATCCAACTGCATTCGTGACAGCGTTTGATCGACCGCATGTTCGATCTGCCACTGGTCTTGTGCTTCAGCGACCGCTTGCTGGCTGTGCAGCACGACCGTCTTGATCGTTCCCGACAAATCCGCGGGAACGTCCTGCGTCAAACGGCAAACCCGCGTCCCGCTGGCCACGGTGATCGACCCGTCATCGGGGACGATTTCACCGGCCAGGATTCGCAACAGCGTGGTTTTCCCAGCGCCATTTCGCCCCAACAGACCAATCCGCTGGCCGGCCTCGATCTGCGCCGAAACACCATCCAGAAGGGGTGGTCCGCGAAAACCGATACTAAGCGCTTCGATGGTGATTTGGGGCATCGTTTAATCAAAGCAGGGGTTGTCCTGCGACTCCGCTCGCAGGGCATTTGCGGGTTTGTCGCAATACAGACCGATTATGCGTGGACTCCCGTCGCTGCCGCCCCGCGAACGGAGTCGCTGGACTACGGGTGTTGATGCTACTGCCAAGCGAGACTCTGGCTGATAAATAACGGACGTAGCAGTCTAAACAAAAGAGGTCAAACACCAATAGCAGCTGGGGGCTCGAAGGGTGCTTTGCACGATGACTACGGCGCGTAGTCATCAATGTTGACCACTTCGCGGGCGTCTCTGGTGATAAAAGATGCCATCACATCGATCTCCACCGAATCGGTCATGAATTTAACCGATCCGTCCGCCATCAGCAGCATGATGCCACTGCCGGAATGGAGCGAGAACATTTCGTTGTTATTCGTGCAGTTGATCGGACAGGGTCCCGGTGACCGGAGTCCGTCTCGAGTGAATCCGTGCATGGGAATGGCATTGACCGAATCGGCCCAGGCTGCGCCGCGAACCTTGCCATTGCTGACGCCGAAATTGCCACCGGTCGACGGCAAGAAATCAGGTCCCAACCCCATCCGCGTCCAGAATTCCGGCCGCGTCGTGTCCTCGGCAAAAATCAACGTGTTGGAAAGGCCGTCCAGCGCGTCGCGAAATCGCACCGGCCGCCAGCCGCGAAAGAACCCTTCCAAGGAAGGCCGCGGTTGCACAAAACCGGCTTGCACCAACCTGCGTGACACAGCGGTTGGTGGCGCATAGTCGGTGGTTGCCGCATATCGGCGGTCGACGACATGTGCCATCGTGACCAGCGATGGACGCGAGGAGGGACACTGGAAGACCGGAATGATGATTTTCACGGCATCTTCGTTTTCGGGTGCCGACCAGCGATAAGCCATGTCGTAAGTCTCGTACACACTCAGCTGCTCGATGAAGGGCAAGGTAAAGATCGCCCACCCGTGAAAGCCGTTTTGGGTTCGCTGTGGCGGTAGCCGCTTGAAACCCGAGTGATAGTTATGAAGTCCCAAGCCGATTTGGTGCAGATTATTTTGACACTGTACCTTGCGAGCCGCTTCTCGCGCCGCCTGCACCGCGGGAATCAGCAAGCCAATCAAAATCGCAATGATCGCGACCACAACCAAGAGCTCAACAAGCGTAAAGGCATTTCGCCGACAGCGGTACAAACGTGAGCCCCTGCCGAACTGATTGAAGCCAATCATGGTGGCTAGCCCGAACAATGAGGAGAAAAGAGGAAGCTCCGATTCTACTCGATTCTCGCGGCGCACGTGAACATTATCCGCTGATTGTTTTGGCCGCAGTTTCTCGCTGCTCCGCCTCGCTGGACACCCTGAAAAGCTCCGCAATCACGTCCTCCAGCGGTGGATCCTCCACCACGACGTCTTCAATGGGGTGATCCCGCAAGGTTTCCGTCAGCACTCGCGGCACGTCACTGCGCTGAACACGAATTCGCACTTTCGGCCAGTTTTCGTCAAGCACTTCGCCAAACCGCGACAGTGACGGTGTGTGGCCTTCGGCCAGTTGCAGGGTAATGATCTTTAGTCCCGAAAATTTATCGATGATGCCAGATAGTGACCCGTCGTACTGAATGGTGCCGCGGGCGATGATCACAACACGCTGACACAATGCCGCGACATCTTTCATGTAATGGCTGGTCAACAGAATCGTGATCTTTCGTTTCTCCTGGTAGTAGCGAAGGAACTGTTGAATGTTGTGCTGGGCGATCACGTCCAAGCCGATCGTCGGCTCGTCCAAGAACAAGACTTCCGGACTGTGCAGCAGCGCCGCGATCAGTTCCATCTTCATTCGTTCGCCGAGTGACAGTTCGCGTACCGGTTGGCTGAGCAGCCGGCCAACATCCAACAAATCGGTCAGTTCGCCCAAGGTCTGATCAAACCGCTCGACCGGGATACCGTAAATCTGTTGATGTAAGCGGTACGATTCCTGTGCCGGCAGATCCCACCAAAGTTGGTTTTTCTGCCCCATCACCAAGGCAAACCGGCGGCGATACTCGTTGCGGCGTTGCCAGGGCACGAATCCCATCACCGTGGCTGAGCCGCTGGTCGGATTGATGACGCCGCTAAGAAGTTTCAGTGTTGTCGTCTTGCCCGCACCATTGGGACCAAGAAAGGCCACAAACTCGCCTTGCTGGACATCCAAATCGATCCCCCGGACCGCTTCGACATCGCTGTACTCACGGCGGAACAAACCACGAATGCTTCCACCCAAACCCTCACGCTTTTTGTAAACGCGGTATGATTTGGTCAATTCGCGGACTTCGATGATCGACATCAGGTCGTTGGCTCGCGTGCGGAAACAGAAGTGCGGCGGTATTGTAGGCTGCCAACAAAACCACGCCACTCAGCAAGCGGTGAATCAAGTGAACCAGCCCGTCCCCTCCATCCGAATTGGCCTCGGTTATGACTCCCACCGACTGGGCAACGGCGGGCCGCTTCGGATCGGCGGAATCGATATCCCGGGCGAAGTTCACACCATTGGCCACAGCGATGCCGATGTTTTGCTGCACGCGATCACCGACGCCTTGTTGGGAGCGGTCGCCGAACCCGACATTGGCCGTCTGTTTCCCAACAACGATCCGGCGAACCGAGACCGGGAAAGTCGCGATTTCGTGCACGAGGCGATCAGGCGCGTCCGGCATCACGGCATGGACGTCGTCAACTTGGATTGCGTGATCCTGGCCGAGCGACCCAAGATGGCCGCGCACATCGATTCCATGCGTGAGTTGATCGCATCTCTGCTAGACATCGGCAGCGACCGCGTGGGCTTGAAAGCGAAAACCGGCGAGGGCATCGGCACGATCGGCAACGCCCAGGCAATTGCGGCAAGAGCTGTGGTGCTGGTGCAAAAAATCTAATTCTCGAATTCGATCACCTGCAGGTCCTCACGGGACTCGGCCAGCTCGTCGATCACTTTAAAGCCGATGCTGGTGTTAGCAACATTCAATTTTTTCAAGGCTGGCAGTTTTCCCAACGCTCGAAAGCTATCGTCGGTCAGCTGCGTACCGGCGACATTCAGATCCGTCAGCTTGGTCATCTTTTGCAACGTCGGAAGTGATTCATCGGTAATCCCGGTCGCCTTCAGATCAAGTGTTTGCAGATTAACCAAATCGCCGAAGGCTGCAAACGCTTCGTCGTCGGTTTTGGTTTCCCACAGCGACAGATAAGTCAGTCCTGTTAGTTTTCCCAGCTTGGCAATTCCTTCGGATGTGGCCAAACGGCATTCACTCATGTCCAGGTAAGTGACCTTTGGCATCGCCGAGATCAATTCGAGTCCAGCGTCGTCTAACGACGTATCGCGAAGATTCAATCGATCCACGTTTGGCAATTTCGCGATCTTAGCAATTCCTTCACCGGTGACATCGGTGCCACGGATTCTCAGGCGCTTCAGCCTGGTTGCCTTGGACAACCAGGCCATGCCTTCATCGTCGATCTTGGTGTAGTCCATTTGGATCTGTTCGATCGAGGGCATGGCACCAAGCACGGCGAGCGACTTATTGCTGATCGATGTACAGTAATTGACGTTGAACGACTTCAACTTCAAATCGGCCAGCATCGCCACGCCACTGTCGGTCACCTTTGACTTTTCAAGCTGGATGTCCACCAATGATTTGATTTTCCCAAGATGCTCCAACCCCGCGTCGGAGATGTTGGTGTTGCGCAAATCGATCATGCGTAACTTGGTCAACCCGCTGAGCTTGCCCAGCCCCTGATCGCCGATGTTCGTGCGCCGCATGCGCAGCACCGAGAGACTTGGCAGTTTGGCCAACGAATCGAGCATGGAGGCGTCGAATTCCTGGTCGGACAGATCGACTTCGGTGACCGCACCGGCACTGTTCTTCTTGACTGTGAAGCCGGCATCGGACAGCGCGGCAACGGCGGCCGGATCATCCGCAGGCGCGGCGATTTTCTCCTGCGGTTCCTGCCCGGATTCCCGCACGGCGGGATCTGATTCGGTTGTCTTTTTCTCACAACCCGGATTGGGGAGGAGTGCGAACAGGGCCAACAGAGCGGGAATAAAGTGCGTGCGATTCATCATTTCTTTTCTGGGCTGCAGCTGACAATTCTCAGATTTCAGCCATTTAGCCTATCGGCAGAGCTTTTCATTGACAATGAATCAGGCGGTTTTCAGCCGCCTCGGAATGGCGAATCCAGACGGCGAATCGTTGTGAATGGGCCACTCGGATGCTATTTTGTGAAGTCGCCCAACGTCACAATTTGCGGTTTCCAGACCTTTGTACGTCGGCCGTCCCAATTTTGAACCCACTCCCTCTGAGGAACACAGATGACAAGAAAGACAACTCGTCGAAACTTTATCGGCCAGACCGCTGCGGTCGGCGCGGGCTTTGGCGTTTGGGCCGGTACCAGCCCCAAACTCAATGCCCAAGATTCGGCTCTCCAGGGCTTGAGTGCTGCCTGCGTCGGCGTCGGCGGCAAGGGCGGCAGCGACACCAGCCATATCGCTGAGCAAGGCGTTTCGATCGTTGGCCTGTGCGACATCGACGGCGGGACATTGAACAAGAAAGGCCGTGAGTTCCCCGATGCCAAGAAGTTCACCGATTTTCGTGAGATGTTAGAGCAGTTGGGTGACAAGATTGACATCGTCACCGTCAGTACTCCGGACCACACGCACGCCGCGGCGGCCATTCGTGCCATGCGGATGAAGAAACATGTCTACTGCCAAAAACCGCTGACCTGGTCGATCCGCGAAGCCCGGATGATGCGCGAAACCGCCGAAAAGATGGGCGTGGTCACGCAAATGGGCAATCAAGGCACCAGTGAAAACGGACTTCGCGAAGCCGTCGAAGTCATCCGCAGTGGAGCAGTCGGTGATGTCTCCGAGGTCCACATTTGGTCCAACCGTCCCGTCTGGCCTCAGGGCAAGGGTCGCCCCGATGGCGAAGATCCGATTCCGGAAGACTTGAATTGGGACGCCTGGATCGGACCGGCTCCCATGCGACCGTTCAAGAAAGGTGTTTATCACTCCTTCAATTGGCGCGGCTGGGTCGACTTTGGCACCGGTGCACTCGGTGACATGGCCTGCCACACGACCAACATGCCTGTGATGGCACTCAAGCTGTTTGACGCCAAAGCTGTCACGGCGGTCAAGAACCCCGGCATCTTCGAAGGCGAAACGTTTCCTGCCAGCTCGGCGCTGATGTTCGAGTTCCCCGAGCGCGAAGGCTTACCCGCTTGCAAGTTCTACTGGTACGACGGTGGTGAACTCCCCGGTGATGACCTGATCAGCCAGCTACCGGAATCATTCCAGAAGCGAATTGCCCAGCAGCGCGAAGGTGGTCGCAAGACCAGCGGTGCCGTCATCGTGGGCAGCAAAGGATTGGTCTTTTCACCCGATGATTACGGCGCGCAGTACTATCTGCTGCCCGAGCAGGACTTCACCGGATACAAACCGCCGGAGCAAACGTTACCCCGAATTCCTTTCAAAGCTGGTGGCGATCAGCGACAGAAATGGGAATTCGTCAGTACGATCAAAGGCGAGTATGAGCCCGGGACCATGTCCAACTTTGGTTATGCCGGTCGTTTGACCGAAACGATCTTGGTCGGCAACCTGGCACTTCGCGCCGGCGAAGGAACGCGCATCGAGTGGGACGCGGAAAAACTGATGAGCCCGAACGTTCCCGAGGTCAATCAGTTCGTCCAACGAGAATACCGCTCAGGCTGGGAAATCTAATTCCCGCCCGATCCGATTGCATTCAAAGGCCGGGAGTCGCCAAGGCGGCTGCCGGCTTTTTTTTCTCCATCCCGACTTTTTGTGGGGCAACTACTTCGCCCTTCGAGATTCCCTGTTCGATATTGGACGTTCTTCTGTTACGCGGTGAAAACCGCAGAACATCCAACAAGAAATGTCGAAGGAGAAAGTTAATCAGGCCTGTTGTCCCACCACCGACCCACCAAACCATGCTAGACCCTCTTTTGCGTTGTGCAACAGCGTAAGCCGCTCCTACTAAGCAATGGATCTCGCTGTCCGCGGGGAGTCAGCACAAAAAAAGATCGCTCTCTGCCAAATTCCCTCTGGCGCCTATAATCGCGAGCTTTCCTGACTCCGTTCCTGTCTATTGAATCAACGATGAGCACCGTGACAGCCGCGAAAAGCGAACAAACCGTGTCGACTGGGCAGCCCGAAATCCGCGTCTACAACACGCTTAGCAAGCAAAAGGAACCGTTCCTGCCCCTGCGGCCACCCCAGGTCGGGATCTACCTGTGCGGCCCCACCGTGTATGCCGAAGCCCACATCGGTCACATGGTCGGACCGGTAATCTTCGACACCATCAAGCGTTACCTGAGATACAGCGGTTACGAGGTCACCTGGGTCGTCAACATCACCGACGTGGACGACAAGCTGATCGCCAAGAGCCGCGAGCGTGGGATCCCGATGAGCCAGGTCGCCACGGAAATGACAGCTGATTACCTTTCCAACTTGAAGGAGTTGGGGGTCAACCAGATCGATCATTTGCCGCGTGCTACCGATCACATGCAGCAAATCATCAGCTTCATCCAAACGCTGGAAGATAAAGGCTACGCCTATGCCGTCGACGGTGACGTCTTTTTTGATGTCGCCAAAGATCCCGGCTACGGCCAGCTCAGCAATCGCAGCGTCGACGCGCAGCAGGGCGAAGGCGGCGAAGCGGCCGCCAAGAAGCGTTCCGCTGGCGACTTCGCACTCTGGAAGAGCGCGAAGAAGGGTGAAATCTCCTGGGAAAGTCCTTGGGGATTTGGCCGGCCCGGCTGGCATATCGAGTGCTCGGCGATGAGTCACGAAATTCTCGGCGACACCTTCGACATTCATGGTGGCGGCTTGGATTTGATGTTCCCCCATCACGAAAATGAACGCGCCCAAAGCAGCTGCTGCCACGGCGCACCGATGGTCAAATACTGGATGCACAATGGGCTGATGCGAGCGGGCGAGAAAGGCAAGGTCGGCGGCAAGAGCGACCGCGAACAA
Organism: Pirellulaceae bacterium; assembly: GCA_041623895.1. Classification (GTDB taxonomy): domain Bacteria; phylum Planctomycetota; class Planctomycetia; order Pirellulales; family Pirellulaceae; genus JBFJVZ01. The sequence continues at coordinate 23,020 of JBFJVZ010000002.1, forward strand.
TCTGCCGAAGATGCCGCGGCGGGCAAGATCAGCCGCAGCAAAGGCGCGGGCGGTTTGGCTGAATTGATCCGCCGCCACACCGGTGAGCGGATTCGCTTCTTCCTGCTCCGCACGCATTACCGATCCACCATCATTTACGGCGAAGATGTTTTGCAGGAAGCCGGCACATCGCTGGAAGCGTTTTATCGGTTCTTCGATCGGTTCGCCGAAATCACGGGTGACTCCTTTTACAATCTGGCAGCAGCGGCCACGCGAGCAGAAGGCAATTTTGATCCGGGCGACGACGCCTTGCTGGCCGAGATGCATGCGATGCGAGAAAAGTTTCTCGCCGCCATGGACGATGACTTCAATAGCGGCGCGGCGATCAGCGTCTTGTTTGACTCGCTGCGATCGCTCAACCGGCACATCGATCAGCATCAACTCGCCGCCGGCGCAGACAGCAAAGCAGCGAATGTTCAATCGTTGATCCAAGCAGCTGTGGTCATCCGAGAACTGACTTCCGTCTTGGGCTTGTTCGCCAAACAGCCACCTCGGACGGGAAGCGACGATGACGCGGCACTGCTGGACAGTGTTATCCAGTTGTTGATCGAGCTGCGCAAGGAGGCACGTGAGCGAAAGGATTACGCCACCGGTGATGCTATCCGCGATCGATTGAGCAAATTGGGTGTCGCTCTGCTGGATAAAAAAGAAGGCACGAGTTGGGAACGCAGTTCGTGAGTGCGCAAAGAGTCCTCGGCATCGACCCGGGATTGAATACCACCGGCTATGCCGTGATCGAAGTCGACGCGGCCAAACAGATTCAAATCGTGGAAGCTGGAATCATCCGCAGCCGTCCTAAAGATCCGCTGGAAACACGACTGGGAGAAATCCATCGCGGAGTCAGCGAAGTCATCGCGGCCCAAACGCCGGAATTCATGGCTCTGGAACAATTATTCTCACACTACGATCGACCCAGAACGGCGATCTTGATGGGTCACGCCCGCGGCGTGATCTGCCTGGCCGCCCAGACGGCCGGCATCCCCGTCCGCCACTTTGAACCGACCCGGGTCAAGAAAATGCTGACCGGAAACGGCCGCGCATCGAAGCACCAAATGCAGCTTGCCGTCAAATTGCAGCTCGGGCTGTCCGCCATTCCGGAGCCGTCCGACGTTGCCGACGCATTGGCGATCGCTCTCTGCGGCCACCATCTTGGCAAACAGCCGATGCTGGAGAAACTAACCCGCTCGCTGTAGAACGAGTGTCGCAGCCCGGGAAAACGCTGGCGTTTTCGCTGCAGGAAACAGAACCATGATCATCACCATTTCCGGCAAACTTGTCCGCGTCGGCGAAGCGTCCGTGACGATCGAAGCGGCGCCGTTTGAATACGAAGTTTTGGTGGCCGACTTCACGCGGCGGCAATTGCAAAGTCGAACGGGCGATCAGATTCGTCTGCACACGCTTGACTACATCGAAGGCAACGCAGCTCAAGGAGGCCGCTTGACTCCCCGTTTAATCGGGTTCATGACCGAACCGGAACGTCAGTTCTTTGACTTGTTCTGCAGTGTCGATGGCGTGGGCGTCAAAAAAGCGCTGCGTGCCATGGTCAAGCCGGTGAAAGAACTGGCGGTGCTGATCGAACATCAAGATACCAAAGGTTTGTCCGCCTTACCGGGAATCGGGCCAGCCACCAGCGAAAGAGTCATCGCCAAGCTGCGCCGCAAAATGCCGCGATTCGCCCTGATCGTGCAGCAAGGCGCGGTTGGTGATGCGGACGACGTGGGCTCACAAGTCGTCAATGAAACGTTTGACGCGTTGATCACGCTTGGGCACAGCGAATCCGATGCAAGGCGGTTAATCGATGAAGCCGTTGCAACCGGTAAAAAATTCAAAGATACCGAATCGCTGCTGACGGCGATTTATCAACGCGCGAGCTGATTGGACACTATTCTTCTGACGCGGTGGCGGATGCTTCTTGGCGGTGTTCATTACGCCAATGGACGGTTATGCACTAACCCCATCGTTTCACTGGTGGGGAGTCGGTAACATCGCCCGCGCCTGGTCATTAGGCAGGAACAAACTTTTCAAACCACTATGGAGGTTGCCGTGAATCGAATCATGGTTTTTGCTGGAATTCGGTCTGGAATTCGGTCTTGGGCTGCCCTGGGATTCGCAGCGATTGTCTTATTCAGCGTCACACAGCGCGCCAGCGCAGAACCGAATTACGTAGCCGCTAGCGGACAGAACTCATCCAGGATCGATTGGCACACCGATTTGCGATCCGGCTGGTCAGATGCCCGGCGTCGCAACTTGCCGATGGTCATCTTCATCACCAGCGGCCGATGCCATTACTGCGATGCCATGCGGCGCGATACCTGGCGGAACGATTCGATTCGACGGCGGATCGCGGGCCGTTTCGTGGCCATCGAATTGACGCCGGAGCGAAACGCAAGAACGCTGTCTAAAATCCACGTTCCGGCGTATCCGATGACATTGCTGGGAATCCCTGCCGGCAAGGTTATTGCTCACCGAATCGGCTATCAGCCGCCCAATGCGATGCTGGCGCTGCTTGCTGAGGCCAACTCTCAGCCGCAACGGGCTCCGCAAAGGTAGCCTTGAAATCGGGTCGTGCCCGCCGATTCCCGCCAAAACTGTGACAGAACCGCGCAGCCTGCCATTGCTTCCTGCAGTGGCGAGTTCTTTTTTGCATTGTCACTGCTCCAGGGTGCCGACTCGATATTCCGTTTCTGGGAAATTCTCCCATAATGTTGGCCCTCAGACCTGCCCTGCTTCTTGTTTAACCGTAGCGGCGACCGCGCATTCCGCTCGGTTGCCGATCGTGTAACGAAGGAACACACACCATGCTGGCATTCATTGTTTTGACCGTTGTCATCGCGTCGCTGATGATCACCCGTATTTGGAACCCTGGCTCGTATGGCAAACTGATGTGGTCACTGATCGTCGTTGGTGCCCTGATCGCGGCGGCATCAACGTCTCCGGCATTAGCCATTCAGGACACTCCTGCAGCCGACACAGCAACTCAAAGTGATGAAGACACTGCTGACAAAAAAACTGCGGCTGACGATGATGCGGCGGCTGACGCGGACACTGCGGCCAACGCAGACACTGCGGCCAACGAAGACAATGCGGCTGACGAAGACACTGCGGCAGCAGAAGACTCCGAGCCGGAGGCTTCACCGGTGCCGGCAACCACGGCCAGCGGAGATGCAGGCTCATCGGGCGGCGGCATTCCCTGGATCGCCTACTTCATTCCCTTGTTCGGCGCCGCTGGCCTTGGGTTCACTTACTGGAAGACGGCCTGGGTGGCCGAACAGGAAGTCGGTACCGAACGAATGGCTCGCATCGCCGGCAACATCTCCGAAGGCGCCATGTCGTTTCTGAAAGCCGAGTACACGATTTTGGCCATGTTCGTGATTGCGGTGGCAGTGCTGTTGGGTTACGGAGGCAGCACGCAAGACGAATCGTCGCCGCTGATTGCCTTATCGTTCGCCTCGGGTGCGATCTGTTCGGCGCTGGCGGGCTTTGTCGGCATGACCGTGGCGACGAAGGCAAACGTTCGTACTACCAATGCTGCCAGAACCAGTCTTGGCCAGGCACTCGAGGTCGCTTTTGCGGGCGGCAGCGTGATGGGCATGGGCGTGGTTGGTTTGGGCGTGCTCGGGCTAAGCGTTCTGTTTCTGATTTATTCCGGCATGTTCGGTTTGCAGAGTCAAGCGGAGATCACCAAAGTGATCACGGTGCTGACCGGGTTCTCCTTTGGTGCCTCTTCGATCGCGTTGTTCGCACGCGTTGGCGGCGGCATTTACACCAAAGCCGCCGACGTGGGAGCCGACTTGGTGGGCAAAGTCGAAGCGGGGATTCCGGAAGACCACCCACTGAACCCAGCGACCATCGCCGACAATGTGGGTGACAACGTGGGTGATGTCGCCGGCATGGGCGCTGACTTGTTCGAGTCTTACGTCGGTTCGATTATCGGCACGATGGTGTTGGGAACGGCTTTCTTTACCGTTTTCAACGCAGGCGACTTGGACAGTTTCGGTGGCCTCTCGGCCGTCTTGCTGCCGCTGGTGCTGGCCGGTGTTGGAATCTTGACCTCGATCGCTGGAACCTTTTTCGTGAAAGTCAAAGAAGGCGGCGACCCCCATCATGCATTGAACATCGGCGAATTTGGTTCGGCCGGCATTCTGCTGATCCTGACTTACATCATCATCAAGTTCATGCTGCCCAGCACGTGGACATTCGGTGAAGGGCCTGAAGCTTTCATTTACACCAGCAATGGTGTGTTCTTTTCCATCCTGTTCGGTTTGGCCGCCGGATTGGCAATCGGCAAGGTCACCGAGTTCTACACGGGCACAGGAACCCTGCCGGTCAAGTCAATTGTGCGACAAACCGTTACCGGGCCGGCGACGACCATCATTGCCGGAGTTGGCGTGGGCATGATGTCGACGGCGATTCCGATTTTGATCATCGCCGCCGCGATCATCGGTGCCTATTCGATGGCCGGGCTGTACGGGATCGCGATCGCCGCCGTCGGAATGCTCTCCAACACAGGCATTCAGTTGGCCGTGGACGCGTACGGGCCGATTTCCGACAACGCCGGCGGAATCGCTGAAATGGCTGAATTGCCCGCAGAGGTTCGCCAGCGGACGGACAAACTGGACGCCGTGGGGAACACAACCGCAGCGATCGGCAAAGGTTTTGCGATTGGCTCGGCAGCGTTGACCGCCCTGGCGCTGTTTGCCGCCTACATCACGGCTTACAACGCAACGCACGTTGACACACGGATCACGTCAATCAGCATCACGAATCCCTTTGTGATGGCATCGCTGTTCGTGGGCGCCATGTTGCCTTTCTTGTTCTCGGCTCTATCGATGAATGCCGTTGGCCGCGCCGCAATGGCGATGATCGAAGAGGTCCGCCGCCAGTTCAAAGACATTCCGGAACTGAAGGCCGCACTGAATGTGATGAATGAAAACGACGGAAAGGAATTCGAGGACTGGTCGCCGGAAGATCAAAAGACCTTTGAAGCCGCTGACGGTAAAGCCGAGTACGGTAAGTGCGTTGCGATTTCGACTCGGGCATCGATTCGTGAAATGATCTTGCCAGGCTTTGTCGCGGTACTGGTTCCCGTCGCCTTTGGATTCGTACCCAAGTGGCTCGGGTCGGAAGGCAATACCAACGCACTGATGCTGGGCGGATTGCTCGCCGGCGTGACCGTCAGCGGCGTGCTGATGGCACTCTTCCAATCCAACGCCGGCGGTGCCTGGGATAACGCGAAAAAGATGATCGAGGAAGGGTTCGAGGTCAACGGAGTGATGCTGACCAAGGGCAGTGACGCCCATAAAGCCGCAGTCGTCGGTGACACCGTGGGCGACCCCTTCAAGGATACCTCCGGACCATCGTTGAACATTTTGCTCAAGCCGATGAGTGTGGTCGCCCTGGTGATCGCGTCACTGATTTAACCTTCGTCTTACTCGTAGTAATCGTAGGCCAGGACTTGTCCTGGCACCCTGTAATCGTAGGCCAGGACTTGTCCTGGCACCCTCGATCGGCTTGACCAGGAAGGCCTTCGGGACTGGGCCTTCAGGACGCCAGAACCATGCCGGATAAAATTTCAGGAATCCTGACGCCCAACATCACACCGGTCGATGCCAGCGGCCGCGTTGACGAAGAACGCCTGCGCGGTTACGTCGACTGGTTAATCGAGCGCGGCGTCGACGGACTTTATCCTAACGGCAGCACCGGTGAATTCGTTCGTTTCACCGCGGAGGAACGCCGCCGGATCGTGCACGTCGTTGTCGACCAGACCGCCGGCCGCGTACCGATCCTGGCCGGTGCCGCTGAAGCCAACGTCAAAGAAACGATCGCCGCCTGCGAAGCTTACGGAGCAATGGGGGTGCGGGCCGTCGCAATCGTCGCCCCGTTCTATTACCGGCTCAGCGAACAAGGAGTCTACGCTTACTTTCGTGAAATTGCTGACACGGTCAGCGTCGATGTCACGCTTTACAACATTCCGCTGTTCGCTTCTCCGATCGAAGTCTCCACCGTCGTGCGGCTGGCATCGGAGTGTCCTCGCGTCGTCGGCATCAAGGACAGTTCGGGCGATCTGCCCAACATGATGCGGATGATCGCGGCCATCCGCCCGCTACGCGAAGACTTTTCCTTCTTGACCGGTTGGGACGCATCCCTGGCACCGATGCTGATCGCCGGCGCCGACGGCGGTACCAACGCAACCAGCGGAGTCGTTCCCGAGCTCACACGTGCCATCCACAGGGCCGTCGTTGGCGGCAATATCAGAGAAGCCATGCGGCTGCAGTTCCAGTTGCTGCCCCTGTTCGACGCGATGATCTCGTTGGGCGAATTCCCCGAAGGCTTCCGCGCCGGGGCCAGATCACGCGGCTGGAATCTCGGTCCTGGACGCGTCCCGCTCTCGGAACAACAGCGTGAAGCGGTCGCGCGCACGCAGCGAGAAATCGACGCCTTGGTGGCCGAGGTCACCGAACTCGATTGCAACCTGAGCCTGCCGACCGAAACGATCGAAAAGATCGTCCAGCGAGTGATGCGGCAACTCGGCAGTTGAACGCAACGATGGTTCTTCACGCAGGCGAGTTGTGTCTTGATCAAGCCGTGGGAATCAAAGGGGCCTGGGAATCAAAGCGGTCAGACCGCCTGGCCCGTTTGATGCGCGTTGAACCCATTGCGCCTCTGAAGCCGTTGTGCGCCGCTCAATTTCGCTGCTCAGGGAAACAGATAACGAAGCCAGTTTCGTAGCGGCTGTCCGGGCACGTAGGCCACGGGTTGGCCGATGATGCCTTGTCCCACTTGCACAGGATTTCTTTCCTGCCCAAACGTGATTATGGACCGCATCGGAGCGCCAAGCTGCGCATTGGGTGGCATCACCACCGGCGCTGCAAACTCTGCAGGCTGCGTCGTGAAAGCCAGCGGTGTGCCAGACGGTTGCGGAGCGGCGTAAGGCTGTGGTGCGACTTCATTCCCACAGCCATATCCAAACGCCGCCGAATAGCCACTTGCCGGCACGATGAGATTGCAGTTGTCGATCGTTGCAAATCGGTTTCCCAATTGAGGCTGCGGCATCGGCTGCACATCGCTGCTGGAGACGGGGGCCGCAAAGGGAAGCATCGCGCCGCTTGAAACACCTGGTTGTCCGCCGGGAACCGGTACCGCGGACGGATTGGCCGGCAATGTGATCGGAGCAGCTGGATCAGCCGGCAGCGGCGGCGAACTAATCCCGCCTTGCAGCATGACCGTCTGACGCACCGGTGACTGGTAGTTGGCCTGCCGCATCTGGGTTTGGGCAGGCTGTGGCCGCGGCCGATATTGGTCCACCGCGCTGGGTGCCCCAAGGGGTCGCATCCGAGTCATGGGCTGATCCAACGACTGGGCCTGCAACGAAATCGACGGCAGTACCAGAATCAGCGCCGCAGCAACGAAAAGAACTCGAAGCGGTGAAACAAAAACCATGAAACATCTTTCTGATTGAAACCCGACGACCATACCTTCCCGTTTAACTTTTCGGACCATCCCCATGCAAGACTGATACCAAATCCGCGAATGCGATCTTCCCCGCTAAAAACGGCATGCTGCTGCTACTCCTCCCGGTGCGGAGATTGAATATTTTTCAATGCTTTTGAATCCCAGATCACCAATTGGATTGATTTCTGGAGTTCGCCCCGCAGTGGATACGTTTGCCACCCGATCGCAGCCTTGATTTTGGGGCTGATCATGCGGAGGCGGGATTTCCTGAACTTCCTCGGCGCTGAGATCATGTACACTGGCCGAATCACTACGACTAACGACTTTTGCTATCCAAAGGGGAATTACGCATGTCACAGCAGAGCCGTCGCGAGGTGGACTTGGGGATCATCGACCAGACGTTTCCAGAGGGGCTGCACATTTGTCATGTATTCAATGACGACAAAGAGCGGAATGAAACGTTGGGCAAGTTCATTGAAAAGGGTTTTGAGGCAGGTGAAAAGGTGGCCGTGCTGATGGAGTCGATCACCGTCGATGAGCTTTTGGGGGCTCTGGATGACAACGGAGTCAACACCGATGGGGCCGAGAAACACTTCTTCATTCGGGCTATGGACGTTTACTGTCCGGACGCCAAGTTCGTCCCCGACGACATGCTCAAGCGGTTTCAAATGCACTACGAAGCTGCCATGAAGGAAGGGTTCGTCGGGGCCAGGGCAGTCGGTGACATGTCCTGGGCTTTGTCCACCGAAGCGGAAACAGAACTCATTGACTTGGCCGAGTATGAATGTCGATTGAATGAGGTGTCCTGTCCCTGCACCACCATCTGCTCTTTCGATGCCAGATTATTCGATGGCGGAACGATCATGGACATGCTCTCGGTTCATCCCTACACGATTGTTCGCGGACAGTTGGTGCAGAACCCACTGTACGTTGAACCCAACGAATTTCTTGCCGAGTTACGCGCGCGTGTGGCTGCGTAATTGCCAATCGCGTAGGCGAGCAATTTAGGGCAAAGCACTCCCAAGCTGATGACCGCACAGTTCGACCCGAAAGTCCTCGGTCAGATTCTTTTCATGCAGAGTGCGTTTCAGGCTGCGCAGACGGAACAGCAGTTGGCGCAGGCGTTTTGCCAAGGACTCTGCCGCGTCTCTTCGATCTGCGAAGCGCGGATGGAGTTCAACACCGATCAGGACACCCAGGTTGTTCAGCGGCACCGGAAGAACGGACAGCCGGTGGCCGGCCGTGAATACCAGGTTCGGTATCGCGACTTGCAATATGGCAAACTCGCCTTGGGCATCGACGACGAAGACGTCTTTCGGTCGATCCAACCCTACATCCAGAATACGGTTAACATCGTCGCGATCATGTTCGACAGCTTTCGCGGGCAACGCGAGTTAAAGAAAGCGGTCGAGCGGGCTGAGGCAGCCACGGTCGCCAAGGGTGAATTTCTGGCCAACATGAGCCACGAAATCCGTACACCGATGAACGGCATCATCGGGATGGCTGAACTCGCCTTGGATACGGATCTGGACCCGGAACAGCGGCGGTACCTGGAGACCGTCAAGTCCTCCGGTGACGGCTTACTGAGCATCATCAACGACATCTTGGACTTCTCCAAGATCGAAGCCAAGAAACTGGACTTGGAACACACCGCTTTCGACTTGCGGGATGACCTTGGGGATTGCATGGACATCCTCTCGTTTCGCGGCCATCGCAAGGGATTGGAAATGGCTTGCCGCGTCAAGCCGGATGTACCCGACCACCTGGTTGGCGACCCCGGTCGCTTGCGACAAATCATCGTCAACCTGGTCGGCAACGCGATTAAGTTCACAGAGCAAGGCGAGATCGTTTTGAGCGTGGCTACCAAATCGCTTGATGCCGATCAGGTGGTCCTGGAGTTTTCCATCCGCGACACCGGAATCGGCATCCCACCAGAAAAACAAGCTCGTATTTTTGAGGCCTTTGAACAGGCAGACAAATCGACGACCCGACAATATGGTGGCACGGGCTTGGGGCTGGCCGTGTCGAAACAGCTGGTCGAATTGATGGGCGGACAAATCACGATCGAAAGTGGAGTCGGCAAAGGAACCACGTTTCGTTTCACCGCCAGGTTGGGCCTGCAATCAGAACCGGTCGCCAGCCGCAGCGAACTGAATCAAGAGTTATTGGCCGGGCGGCGGGTATTGATTGTCGACAACAATGACACAAACCGCTTGATCTTACGAGAAATCACCGGCAATTGGGGAATGAAAACAACCATCGCTACTGGCGTTGATCAGGCGATGGACGAGTTGCAGCAAGCCGAGCGGGATGGTGAACCAATCGAAATCGTGTTGACCGACGTTCATCTGGGAGCAAGAAGCGGATTTGATCTGATCCAGTGGATGCGGAAAACGACTCCCTTTGTGGATCTACCCGTCATGATTCTAAGTTCCGAGATGACGCGCGAACATCGCGGTCGTGCTGAACAGCTGAAAGTCGAATCCTACCTGGCTAAACCGGTTCGCCATTCGACCATGTTCGACGCGGTCGCGGCGGCGATCGGTGTCGAAGATCTCGCCTTCATGCAGGATGATTCCTATGATGCCGAACCGCAGCCAGCCGTCTTGCTGCGGATTCTGCTGGCCGAAGACAACCCAGTCAATCAATTGACCGCCACAACCATGTTGCAAAAGCTCGGTCACACCGTGATCGTTGCCAACAATGGCCAAGAGGCGATCGACTGTCTGGATGACGGTGCTATTGACCTGGTGTTGATGGACGTGCAAATGCCGGAGTTGGACGGCCTGGCCGCAACGGCGCAGATCCGCCAGCGCGAGCAATCCACCGGAAGACATATCCCGATCGTTGCCTTGACGGCGCACGCCATGAAGAGCGATCAGCAACAATGTCTCGCTGCCGGGATGGACGACTATCTCTCCAAGCCGATCCGCCGCAATGAACTCGAATCCGTCCTGGCCCGCGTGGCTGACCGATTTCCGCCACCGGCAGCCGGCGACGAAACGGAACTCCAGCAAATCAACCAGCAGGATCCCCAAGCCGTGCTTGATGACGATGCGATGGTTGATAACGACTCGATACTTGATGAAGACGCCTTACTTCAAGAGTGCGATCACGATAAACGATTCCTCGGCCGCATGGTTGAGATTTTTGACCGTGATTCCACCGCGCGGTTGCTACGCTTGAGGGCTGCGATTGGGGCCGGGGATGCGAACACCGTCAAGCGAGAAGCACATGCTCTAAAAGGCGGCGTCAGCCATTTCTTCGCGACCGGCGCTTTCGCTACCGCATTTAAGTTGGAAACGCTGGGAGCCAATAACGACATGGCCGCCGCCGGAACGACTTTGAAGACGCTGGAAACTGAGATCATCAGGATGCGTCAAAAGCTTGACGACTTACTGCTTCCCTGAATCCCTCTGGTTACCACCTGAATTGCAAACTGGTTTTTCAATATGGATCAAGGCAAGACCAAACTTGACGGCAATCCTGAAAAGAGCAACATCCCGGAGTCGATCTCCGATGATGGGGATCTGAACGAGACGGTCGTGCATGCCGGCTCCGAGCCCGCCGAGGGCGGGGGCGGGCCGACACACATTGAGATGCCCAGTGCGATCGGCCGCTACGACATCAGAAGCCAGTTGGGAATCGGCGGATTCGGTGCGGTTTATCTCGGCTACGATCGCAAACTGGATCGAAAAGTCGCCGTCAAAGTACCGCTGCTGCAACGCGTCAGACATTCCGAACAAGCGTTTCTGCAGGAAGCCAGAAAACTGGCACAGTTAACACACCCGGGCATCGTGACTGTTCACGACGTGGGAGTTGAAAATAGTATCTGCTATATCGTCTCCGAGTATCTGGAAGGAACTGATCTGAAAACATGGATGCGAGACAACGAGTTGCCCTGGCAGGAATCAGCCGCCACCGTCGCCGCAATCGCGGAAGCGCTCGCGTTCGCGCACGCTCGCAATACCGTCCATCGCGACGTCAAGCCCGCCAACATCATCATGACCGATCGGGGCGACGGCTTTGCCCCCGTCTTGGTCGACTTTGGATTGGCTCTTAGTGAAGCGTCGCTGCGGACAAAAGCGGACAAACGGGGCGCCGTCGTCGGTACTCCCCACTACATGGCGCCCGAACAAGTACGCGGACAAGGACACCGGATCGATGGCAGAACGGATGTCTATGCGCTGGGAGTCATTCTCTATCGAATGCTCAGCGGTCGGCTGCCATTTGTGGCAAGCGATCAAAAGGAGTTGCTACAGTCGATCGTCTCTGACGAACCAAGGCCGCTGCGGCAGTTCGTTCGCGGCTTGCCCCGCGAATTGGAAAGAATCTGCCTGAAAGCAATCGCCAAGAAGCTGTCCGATCGCTACACGACCGCCGGCGACTTGGCTCAGGACCTTCGTAATTTGCTGCGCGATGAGCAGAATCGAAAGCAAAGAGCTTCCGCAACCGTCACTGCTCAGGACAAGGCGGGATCTCGTGAACCGACCAAAATCCTGATCGCCGATGATCATGAACTGAGCCGCTTTAAATTACAGAGCGATCTGGAAAAGTGGGGGTACGAGGTCAACGTTGCCGAAGACGGAGAGCAAGCCTGGGAGTATTTTCAGAAGAATGAGTATTCGATCGTCATCACCGACTGGATGATGCCCAAGCTAAGCGGGCTGGAATTAGTTCGCATGATTCGCGGCAGTGAACAATCAAACTACGTTTACGTCATCATGCTGACCGCCAGAGCCGAGAAACACGACATCGTGGCCGGCATGGGGGCAGGTGCGGACGACTTTCTTACCAAGCCGTTTCATCGCGATGAATTACAAGTCCGTCTGCGGGCAGGTATCAGGATCACGAATCTGAACCGTCAGTTAAATGCCACCAACAAGCGGTTACTGAGTAGTCAAACAGCCGCGGCAGAAATGCAAAAGTCTTTCTTGCCAACCGTCAAACCGAGAATCAAGGACTGCAATCTTGCTTGGAGCCATGTTTCTTGCGGTCGCTTGGGCGGAGACCTGTTCAACGTCGTTTCACTGGATGATGAACACGTCGGGCTGTACATGTTGGACGTTAACGGCGAAGGCATCCCAGCGGCGTTGTTGGCCACGGGTTTAAGTCGAGTGATGTCGCCCGCCTCCGATCCCGCCTCACTGCTGGTCGAACGCAGCGACACCGATGCCAACGCCTCGATCCGTCAGCCGGCCGATGTCCTGAAAGAACTGAATCGAAGATTCGGAGCGCAAGACGAGCGGCAATTCTTTTCGATCGCCTATGGACTGCTGGATCTGAATTCACGAGAGCTTCAGTTTTCAAGTGCCGGTCATCCGCCACTGCTGTACCAACGGTCCGGGGCATCACCCAGCATGTTGAACATCGACGGATTCCCCATCGGTATCGATGCCGAGGGCCAGGAATTTCAACAACAATCCATTTCGCTCCGGCCAGGTGACCGAATCTTGCTGTATTCCGACGGACTTCCGGATGCCATGAACGGCGAAGGAGAAGTTTTTGGCGCGGCCAGGTTACTGGAATCGATGGAGACGCTCTCGCGCGAACTTCTTGACCATGCAGTCGAGTCCTTAACGCAGGAACTGGCCGATTGGCGCGGTGAAGCCGAGTTCACCAGCGATGTATCGATCTTGGCGTTGGAACTGCAGTAGAGCAACGCTATTTCTTGACCGCCGCAGTCCCCAGCACCGCAGGCACCAAGAAAGACTCGTCGTCGCTAGCAGGGGCATTCTGCAAGGCTTCTGCCCTGGTCAACCCGGGAACCTGCTCGTCACTGCGCCAGCGATTGTCGACATCCAGCGCAGTTGTCATCGGCTCGACGTCCCCAGTATCCAACTCGGAAAGCTTTTCGACAAAGCCAAGAATGCTTTCCAGTTGCGGTCCCAGCGTGCGGACCTCATCATCGCTCAACTCCAACCGAGCGAGCAACGCGAGTTTGCGGACTTCTTCCTCTGAAAGTGCCATGTTGATCGACGACTATTTGGCACCGCTGACGTCAAATGGCTTGGTCTTGACCGTCTTGCGAACGGCCCCGCTACGGATGCACTGGGTGCACACCCGCATGGTTTTGTTTTGCCCCGACGGCAGCGTGACATGCACTCGCTGCAGGTTGGGGACAAACTTTCGCCGTGTAATCCCGGTGATTTTCGTACCGACGCCACCCAGGTACTTTGCCTTACCGCGAGTTTCAATTCGGTTGCCCATCTGGACCTTTTTGCCGCACGCTTCGCATTGCCGTGCCATGGGATTCTCCCGCCGAGGCTATGAAATCTGGTTGAGTCTGTGTTTTGGAAAGCCCGGCAATATACAGACCAAATCCGCTAGCGCGAAGCAGGAAAACAGCGGGTTTCACGTCGCCTGGGGTTTTTTTGGGGAATTCTCTCAAGACCCGTGACGGATGAGCCGATGCTCCGAACAACCTCCCTAACCGGCAAACTTTGCCAACGCGCCTCCCACTCAGTTTCACAGCCATGACCGAACCCAGACCCGCTTTCGCGATTCGGACCGTGGCACTGCTATTCCTGCTGGCGACTGCCGGCTGCAGTGCTCTGAAGACGTCAAACCCTTCTTCTTCGCTTTACGAAGGGGTCGGCATCGAGCTGACCGAGGCCAGATCGGCGGATACCTACCTGGCTGTCCGACAGGCACGAGCCCAAAACGCGGTGGTTTTGCAGGTCGTCGGTGACGAACAACCGCTGCGCATTCTTCCGCTACCGAGTGACGACAAAAGCGTCTTTGTCAGCAATTTGCTGAAGCAGTCGGGCGTGCTGGAGAAACTAGGCCATGTCGATGTGACGCTGTACCGGCCGAGCCCACACGCGATCGACGGTCTGAAGATGGCCGTGAAGATCAATCCCAAGGGGAACGGTGTGCGTCCGGAAACCGATTATGCCCTCCAACCCGGCGATCGACTTCGCGTCAGCAAGGTCGAAAGGGACTACCTGGAAGCCTTGCTCGACATGACGTTGAGCCGCGAGTAGCGGTTTGCGGTTTGTGCTGGCGCCGCTGCTCAATCCAACTTCTTGACGCGCAGATTGCGAAAATAAACCACGCTTTTTGGGTCGTGAGCCTGCAGGGCGAATGTGCCTTCGCCTAATCGCCGCTCAAAGTCTTTGCTGAACGCTTGCTGATTGTCAGGCTCGCTGTAATCGACCATTGTCTTTCCGTTGACGATCAGCTGAATCCGCTTTCCCTGCACAATGATCTCTTGCGTGTACCACTGGTCATCCTTAACACCCGGGTCGGCGATGTTTTCCACACCGTACAAACTGCTGGTCTTCTTGGGATCTTGGTGAGACACGTTGACCTGGCATTCGTAGCCATACTTCGGCCAACCTTCGCGCTGGTACCTGGTGTGAAAATAGATGCCCGCGTTGCTGCCCTTGGTCGTCATGACTTCGGCCTTGAAATGAAAATTCTTAAAAGGTGCGGCATCGCCGGTGTAGAACAGGTGACAGCGGGCCCCGTCACACATCAACGTTCCATCATGAACCTTCCAACTATCCGGATTTTCTTCGGCCTTTTTCCAGCCCTTCAGCGTCTTGCCGTCGAACAGGGATACAAAGCCGGTTTCTGACTTCGGTGATTCGGCAACGGCAATGCTGGCCATGGCAATGAAAACAAACAAGGACAGTGTGCGCAGCACGGTGGACATGATGTTCATGATGGTCGTGAAAATGAGAATGTGATTGGCAGAAAAAAACCGCTTGTCGACGTGCACATCGACAAGCGGATCAGATACTTGAATTTGCCAGGGCGTTATCCGTCCAGTCCGGCATCCGTTGCGGGCAATTCGTGATTTTCGATCTTGTCAGCAAACTTCTTGCCGTCTTTGCTTTTCAGTTCGCCTGCTTTCTTGAAGCCTTCCAAAATCTTCTTCTTAGCTTCCTCTGGATTCGCCTTGACGTAATCCTTGGGAAAGTCCTCTGCCTTGAGGTGTTGTTTCACTGCTTGTCCGTATTCGTTGCGAACCTTCTTCTTGTCTTCGCCTTTCACATGACAGACGTAACAACCAGCTTTGCGGCCAGCTTTGACGAAATCTTCGGGGAGATCATCGCCGGAAAGATACTCATTTTTCCATTGCTTACCGAACTCGCTGATTGCCATCGCCGGCGTAGCCAACAGGAACATGCAACCAAAAAGTAAAGCCAAACGTTTCATTCAAATTCTCCGAGGGTCTCAGAAGCGGTCGTGTTGACCGCCGAATAGGCGGGATGCGGGGACTCACGCTCCAATGAGCGGAAATCCAGAGTGCCTCAATTAAGTATCAGATCAGGCAAAATGTCAAATCGGGTTCAGAATTCCCCGGTATTTTTCGGGATCTTTCGCGATACCGCTTCGTCCGTCGCCTCGTTATCCCCACGCGTGGGAGACAAAATGTCGGGTAACTGCGGCAATTCGCTCTCGTCGAAACCGCTCAGCGCCGTGACGTCTTGGCGAAAATGCATGGGCTCCAGGCGGTTTGCCGCCACGTCCGCCAGCTCACCTGAGGACCAACGCACCGATCGCCGAATGGACGACTCCGTGAACCATGCGGGAGCCGCGACAGCGAGTTCGCTCAGCCCGGTGGTGATATTCACACCGTTCTGATCGGTGCGAGAAAACATCGGCTCGTAGGAGCCATCGGCGGCCACGTACACATTCCCCTCGCCACGCAGTTTCAACAACGTCTGACTTGGCGCCGTTTTCAAACCCAAGAACTCGACGTAGGGACGATCCCGGTCAAGGACAAAAAGACTGTTGCGGGCCCAGCGATCAATCGCGATCGGATATGGGCTGTTGGCCCCCATTCGCATCCGCGTCAATCCCAGCGGAACATGCGCGGTTAAACGAGTCAGCGAAAGTGTCAAGGGACCAGAGTTCAGCGGCGGTTGAAACCTTGCTCCGGCACTGTCAATCATCCGTTCGGAAACCGCCAACAACCCGTTATCCCACTGCAGTTGCAATTCGGTCGCAAAGTCCATGTGCACCATTGTCATCTGGCCCCGAATGATGACATTGTTCAGTTCGATCGCCACCAATGGCAACGTCGCTTCGCCGCGAGACGTTGAATCACGCACAGTCCCATCGATCGGCTCGCGATCGGTGACAACGTCAAAGGCAAACACTTCATCGACCGACGCGGGGTTATTGATCGTGATACTGCAATCGGTCATTCGTATCAATCGATTGTCATTGACGCTCACCAGAGCGCCGCCATCAACCAGTCCCAATGAGACATCCCAGACGAAATGAAGATCATCAATGTCGATGCGATTGGATCCGATCGTCAACATTCTCGCGCGTTCCATGCCGGCAACATCCGCCGACCTGAACGCAACCACGCTGCCGCCCGGAAATGTCGACGTGATCAACAATCCGTCGCTCTTAACCGTGACCGGTTCGCTGTAAATCAACGGAGCCGCGATTTCGATGCGATTGGCGGCATACTGCTGGGCTAAATCGAGTGCCTCGGCCAGCGACGCCGACAACAGCACGCCATCTTCGTAGCGTTCGCGCGGATCCGCCAGTAAATCCATACTCTCGCGAGGTCCAAGGACGCGGATCGCACTGGGTGCGATCAAGGGCTCGGTGATCAAGGGATCGACTGGACTTGAATCGTCAATCTTGAATTCAACAACTTCCGCATCGCGAGCCGATGGATCGCTCGTGTCGCCCGCCTCACTTGGCTGCAAGGATTCGGCATTCTCGGCTTCGCCGATGGGCATTGCCCCCGAACTCAACTCGGGTGGAATCGGCACGTCACGAAGGCTGGGCGGCGCCGCATCGGGTACCGACAGCTCGCTGTCCGGCGACACAATCGCCGCCGCTGGGGCGGCCGCTTGGCTTCGCGTCTCAGCTTCGCT
This sequence comes from Pirellulaceae bacterium, assembly GCA_041623895.1. Lineage (GTDB taxonomy): Bacteria > Planctomycetota > Planctomycetia > Pirellulales > Pirellulaceae > JBFJVZ01. The sequence continues at coordinate 40,362 of JBFJVZ010000002.1, forward strand.
TTCGCGCACCTCTTCCTGAACGTCATCCTGAGCAGAGATCCACTGCAGAGCTTCTGCCGTCGGCGACGGTGTCAATGAAAAATCTTCTCGCGAAGCCACCGAGCTCAGATGCAGCCATCCCGCACTGGCCAACAACAGGGATGTCGCGATCAACCACGGCGCGTGGCGTTCCAGCCACAAAATGACCGTGCTTGGTTCCCGAACAACAATTGGCCGAGTTCCTTGCGCACGAACGAGTCCATCACGAAACGAGACGTCTCGCATATCCGCAATCAAATCACTCGCATTCTGATATCGCGCATCCGGATCCTTTGCCAACATCTTTTGAATCACGGCCGCCAGATCGCTGCTGACGTCCGGACGTAGCTCGCGCGGATCCGGCGGCGGCGCATTGCCATGGCTGAGCAACTTTTGCAACATCGTGCCACCCGGATAAGGCGGGCTGCCGGTGAGCATGAAATACAACGTGCATCCCAGCGAGTACAGATCGCTGCGCAAATCAGCATCACGCGGATCGCGGGCCTGTTCGGGAGAAATATAGTCGAACGTTCCCAACGTCACTCCACTGGCCGTCATGTCTTCGCTCAGCTCCAAGTTGTCCGAGCGAGCCAATCCCATATCCACCAGCTTGATGTTGTTATCATCACCGATCAAAACATTCGATGGCTTGATATCGCGGTGAACAATGCCTCGATCTGCTGCGTGTTGAAGGGCCGCGGCCAATTCGCAAGTGTAGTAAACCGCGTCATCAATGCTTAAGACGCCGTCTTTGCTCACCAAGTCACGGATGTTGGTACCGCGAATGTACTCAAACACGATGTAATGCCAGTCACCGCGATGCCCAACACCAAAAATGCTGGCGATCCGCGGGTGATCCAGTCTTGCGGCACTCTGAGCTTCATTGCGAAACCGCCGCCGCAAATCGACATCTTCGCCCACGAACGGAATCACTTTGATCGCCACCGTACGATCAAGCTGTTCGTCGTGAGCGCGAAACACCGCCCCCATGCCTCCGCCGCCGATCATTTCCTGGAGCAGAAAATGATCGAGATGTTTGCCCTGCAAGACCTTGGCAACTGCGGCCGGCGTGTTGCCAAGCGAGCGCAGTTCACCGTCCACTCGGGACGATCCCCGAATTACCGTTTTCGCTTCGGCAATTTGCTCCGCATCCGGGGGACTCGGCTGCGAGGCAACAAGGTCACTGTCAGCAACAATTTCACCACTCGATAGATCAGCGCGATGAACCGTGGAGGCATCGGTGCGGATCGATTCTTCAGATGCCATCGTCGCCAGGTGGAAGTGTGAAAGAGAAGCATTTGGCAAGCGCGGGCAAGTACAAAGCCCAATATTTCGCCGGTTTCAGTCTAGTTTGACACCTCAAATTGGTCAATCAAAGCTTGCCCTGCTGGCCGCGAATCAAGCAATGAGGCGAGAGAATTCCAGAACCGACACCTGCGCGGCGGACCATGGGGTGCCGGGGCAGGGGGCTTAGATTTGCCCTCATCTTCCCTGGAAATGCAGTCAAGTGTGGATCAGGTGAAACCCAAGTCCGAATGACTTTCACAACAAAGCCCACTACCGCCGCGCCAAAGTCAGATAACCAGACCAGAAAACCAAAATAGATGTACCAAAGCCGATCATCGAAATCGCCAAGGGCAGTCGCTTGACAGTTGGTTGGCGCTGGTCCGCTGACAGGTCAGAAAACTTCATATCAAGCGCATAGCAGAACAAGCCGAGCGAAACGGCAGCCACCAACAAACTGAACACAAGCTTTTTGATTCCGGGCCGCAGGCGCCGTTGATCGGTTTGCAGGTTGTTGACGTAGGGATCATCCATGTTGCATTTCACGGCTGCGACGGATTCAACAGTAAATCTTCTTCTAAAAGATGGCAATATGCATCGTAACGACGCGCATCAATCCTGGCATCGGCGACCGCATTTTTGACCGCACAGCCATCTTCATGCAGATGCAAGCAGTTGGGGTATCGGCAGGCGCTGACGTATGGCCTGAAATCCGGCATCAAGCCGGCAACCTCGGCAGCGGAAATGTCCCATAACTGAAACTGCCGGATCCCCGGCGTGTCAAACACCGCACCGCCATCTGCCAAAGGAATCAAGCGCGCCGCGGTTGTTGTGTGTTTTCCTTTTTCGTTATCAACGCTAACCTCCGCAACGACCAATCCCAAGCCCGGCTGGACCGCGTTTAGCAGGCTGCTCTTCCCAACACCGCTCTGGCCAGCCAAAACGGTCTGCTTGCCGCGCAGCAAAGCCCTGAGCAAGTCGATGTTAAGAGCGGTTTGTGCCGAGGTCATCAAGACGCGATAGCCCAACGACGCGTACACGCCAACGATCGGCTGCAGCGTCGCATTGTCGACCAGGTCGATCTTGTTGATCACCACGACGGGCTCGACTTCACACTGCTCCGCGGTTAGCAAGAATCGATCAATCAGCGAGGGCTTTAAAGTTGGCTGCGCTGCGCTGGCAATGATCAACAAGTAGTCCACATTGGCAACGATGACGTGTTGTTGACCGCGGCTGGTACGACTGATCAATCCGTGACGTGGTTCAACTTGTTCGATCATGCCGTCGGCTGGCGATGCGGCCCGCAGACGCACTCGATCGCCCGCGACGACCACACTGCGGCCGTCGATGGCCAGTGACTTGAGCACTTGGCGAACGGCGCATGCGTACAACTGTCCATCGTCACCCAAGACCCGGCTTTTCAACCCGTGAACAGAGATGACTCGTCCGGCAATCAAGGCATCATCGGGCGGCGTCAAACCTGGGTGCTCGTGCGGGTCTTCAACTTCGCTAATCGTCCGTTTGCGAGTCAGATCGCCTTTGCCGCTGACCCGTTCGGCTTGGACGACATCGGCAAGCTCGTCCTCATTACCGGCATGGAAGTCGCGAGTCAAATCCCCCTGCCGCACCCGGCCCTGATGCTTTTTCTTGAAACTCGTTCGTTTCTTGGCTTGTTTCTTTTTGGCCATGGACAGGTCGAGCCGCTATTGGCAGGCCGCAGCTCCCGCCGAGCCGAAATTGAAACTGACACGGCTCACGGCAGCCACGCCTACGGCGCCAATCGATTCGCCAAGACCGCAACGATTGCCGCCGCATCGCATTGCTGACAAGACGTTAACCATTGGAAGGATCTTGGCTGACCACGGCGCCGGAAGGATTGGCTTCGGAGTCAGCCGGAGCGATCGTTTGCTGTGGTTGCTCCGCTGCCTTCTCGGCTTCCTCTTTCTGCTTGTTGAGCGCTTGAATCGAAGGTCCGATCAATTCGGTCAACTCATCTTCGGTCAACTCTTCTCGCTCCAGCAGTGCCTGTGTGATCTCTTCCAGTTGTCCACGATGTTCACGCAGCACTTGCTCGGCCTTTTGATCGGCTTCCAGCAGGATGCGTCCAACCTCTTCGTCAATCAACTCCTGAGTATGCTCGCTGAACTGCCGTTGGCGATGCATTTCACGGCCCAAAAACGGATCCTCATCACTGGTCTTGTAGCTGACCGGTCCGATTTTGGGGCTCATCCCCCAGTGAGTCACCATCCGCCGCGCGATATCGGTCGCCCGCTCAAGGTCGTTTTCGGCGCCCACGCACGTTTCGTGGTAAACGATTTTTTCCGCGGCTCTGCCGCCCAAAAGCACAACCAACTGATGGTCTAATTCTCGCTTACTGATGCTCAACCGCTCTTCGCTAGGAACGTACTGGGTGACGCCCAAAGCTCGTCCGCGGGGAATGATCGTGACCTTGTGCACCACGTGAGCGCCGTCCAGATGCCAGGCGGTCAACGTGTGACCGGCTTCGTGATAAGCCGTTTTTCGCTTTTCGCTCTCCTGCAATACTTCTTCGCGTTTGGCGCCCATCAAGATCTTGTCACGAGCATAATCGAAGTCGCTCATTTCAACGACTTTCTTATCCTGGCGTGCCGCCCACAAAGCTGCTTCGTTGACCATGTTGCGAATATCCGCACCCGTCAAACCGATCGTGCCGGCGGCCAAGCGGTTCAAGTTGACGTCGTCGCCAAGCGGAACATCCCGAACGTGCACCTTGAAGATCTCTTCGCGTCCCTTCAGCGTCGGTCGCGATACGGTGATGTGGCGATCGAAACGTCCGGGTCGCAACAATGCCGGGTCCAACACGTCGGGACGGTTGGTTGCCGCAACCACGATCACCGCCTGGTTGGGACTGAATCCGTCCATCTCTCCCAGGATCTGATTCAACGTTTGTTCCCGCTCGTCGTGGCCTCCGCCCAGACCCGCACCGCGCTGTCTGCCGACGGCGTCGATCTCATCGATAAAGATGATCGCGGGACTGTACTCCTTTGCCGTGCGGAACAGATCTCGCACACGACTTGCGCCAACACCGACGAACATCTGAATGAATTCGCTACCGTTGACGGAAAAGAACGGCACATCCGCTTCGCCGGCAACCGCTCGGGCCAATAAGGTCTTGCCCGTGCCGGGAGGTCCGTTCAACAAGACTCCCTTGGGCACACGACCACCCAGCTTTTGAAATTTCTCGGGCGTCTTCAGGTAATCCACAATTTCCTGCAAGTCAGCTTTGACGCCCTCCAAGCCGGCGACGTCATCAAACGTCACCATCTTTTCACTGGCCTCAAATCGCTTGGCCGGACTCTTGCTAAAGCCTGACAAGAACCCGCCCCCCATGATGTCACTGCGGGTGCGGCGAATCATCATGAACAGAAAGAACAGTATTCCCAGCGGGACACCGACAAAGAAAATTGCGTTGATGATATTTTGAGTTTGATCGGGCGGTGAATAATCGAAAGGCACACCGGCTTCTTCCAGCTGCTCCTGCAACCGCACTGCCGATCCAAGATCATTGCCGCGGTTGAACACGAATTTCTTGAGGTATTTTTTGGGCTCGCCTTTCTCATCCTCTTCCACCTTGGCAACGCCGTCGACAATTTCCGGCTCAGCCGCCGGCCGTGTCTTGAACGTCCCGGTGACCTGGCGGTCACCGATGCTGACCGATTCGATGTTCTCCCTTTCCAACTCTTTCTGGAAAAAGCTTGCGGAGATCAACGACCGCTGTTCGCCGTTGCGGAAAAACAGCAGCGCGATCAAGCCAACAATGATCAGCGCGATCAACAGCGAATTGTTTCCGCGACGCGGTTGTGTTTCAGCTTCGCCTTCCGGCTGATCATTTTCGTCAGGACGATTTTCCATGGACTGCCTTTTTCTCAGGGCGGAGCGGACGGCTCGGTCGAAGATCCATTGCCGCGGTCGATCGAGGTTGATTCGCCTCGCTAAGCGGTTTCCCATTTCGACGACGTCGGGGGAAAATTTCGCTTATTGTCAGTACTTTAGCTTGCGGTCAAAGCCTAAGGCCCAGCAAACTTATGGTTGCCAATTACTTACAGCCTGTGGCCCGCACTGCTTCCCATCGGAGCCCCCCGACTCGGCTCTTCCCGATCCCAGTGGCCCTACCATCTGGATTGTACCGATTCTGCGGCAAAATGACTAACCGCGTTGCCAGTCGTGCTGTGAGGCGGCAATGGCCGGGTCGTTATCTCCGGGATTGATCGGTCAAGCAGCTACCAGCGGTCGTAAGGAACGTTCCGGTCAGCCTCTCTGAGCTTCGCCGTCCGTGAAAACCCTCTCTGAGCTTCGTCGTCCGTGAAAACCGCTGAGAAGCGATACTCCGTTCAGTCTTGGTAGCCTACTCACCCTGGCGAACGGGCTCTGTTAGCACTGGAGCTGTTGCCGTCAATTCCCGCACCGCGAGACCCCAATCCGGTCGCACCTCATATCCGGCTTCCCCAGCCGCTTGCAGTTCCTGCATCAGCACCTGGGGATCACAACGTCGAATCTGTGCAATCTGCTTTGCCGAGTAACCGTCGCAAAACAACCGCCAAGTCCAATGAAAGGATTTGGTCAGATCCGGATCCGAAAGGTTTGCAGGATCGACGCGGAGATTGGAATATTCTTCGCCCGCTTCTTCGACTCTTGGCTCGCGATCGGCTACGGGCGGCGGATCCTCAGCTGGCTCGCCGGCTGCTTCAGCGACGGAGTTCACAAGCTGCAGGATGTCGTATCCGTACTGTTCCATCGTCGCTGATCCGATTCCGGACACGGCTTCCAGCTGCTCACTGTCGGTCGGCATCATTTCGGCAACGCGTTCGATCGTGGCATTGGTCAGCACCCGATACGCGGGTATTCCCATCGCAGCGGACGTTTTCCGCCGCCACCGCTTAAGCAGTTCGCGCAACTCGTCCGCCGCAGCGGAACTTTCTGTGGCCGCTGCTTGCTGATCCGCTTCGCCAGCATCGGATTGACGAGGCACATCGCGAGATTCGATGCCGCGTGCCGCGACCGCCAAACGCTTGGCTAGCGGAAAAGTCATGGCAACCGAAGCGGGCAAGGGCTGCGTGGCGTGCATGACTTGCTTGCCGGCATCGTTGATGTCGATGGTGGGACGGCGATCATCGACTTCGCGTTGGATCAGCAAGCCGCCTTCGACCAGCGCGTCGATCACGCCGACAACCTCAGTCTGCTTTAAATCAGAAAGCATCCCATAGGTGCTCAGCCGGTGAAGCTTCCATTGCTGCAGTTTCTTGCTGCGTGATCCGCACAACATCTGTGCCACCATGTTCTTGCCGAATCTTCCATGCATTCGCGTCACACCGCTCAGCACAACTCGCACGCCGCAAAGTAGCGCGGCCGAATCAACCCCGTCCAATTGCCCGGCAATCGAAACTTTGTTGCCCGTTTTAATCGCTGATGAGCCCGATGCCGGCTGGCAACGATCGCAGTGGCCGCAATTGGCAGTATTCGGATCACCAAAGTAGTTCAAGATCACGCGTTGCCGGCAACCGCTTGTCCGTGCAAATTGGATGACCGCCTCCAGCTTTTCATATTCGGCCGCCTTGCGCCGGTCGAGTTCGGCAAAGTCGATCTCCAATTGTTCAAACGGAACATCGCGCTCGGTGAAGTGGACCGCTCGACCACGAAACGGGGGCACGTAGTCGAATGATTTCAGCTTGCTCAGTTCTCGCAGCGTCCGCGAAAGTTGATCGCGATCGACTTCAGCCAGTTCCATCAGCCGAACCGGTCTGACGAAGACATCCTCACCGCGGCGGTTGCCGACGACCCTCTCAATCGCCTGCATCACGCGGCGGCGAAGCTTGGCTTCCTGGGGCAAAAAATCCAACAGCGTTGGTGCGTCGCTGTCGATACGCACGATCGCGTGATTGGAACTGCTATCGAGCCGTTTCAGCACGCCGGCCTTGGCCAGCAACGTCTCCGCCGTGCCCACCGCTTCGCTGCCGTCGCTGACGCCCGCCGCCTCGCGAACCTGCTCCAAAGTCAACTCGATCGGGTCCTCGGGACAGGAGAGCAGGTATTGATAGACCTTGCGGACTGTGTCTTTGGACGGATAACGGTTCTCGATAAAGAATTCTTGGATGTAACGATCTTGGTAAGAGAACAGCAGCACACAATCGCTGTGCTTGCCATCGCGTCCGGCGCGGCCCGCTTCCTGGTAATAAGCTTCCAGACTTCCAGGCATGTTGTAATGCACGACAAAGCGAATATCGGACTTGTCGATCCCCATCCCGAATGCGTTGGTGGCGACGATCGCGGATAACTCGCCCGACATGAACTGTTCTTGCATTCTGCGGCGCTGATCGGGCTCCATCCCGCCGTGATAAATGCCGACGGAGCGGCGCGCTTTTTCCGGCAACCACAACGCGATTTCTTCGCATCGTTTCCGCGTCGCCGCATAAATGATGCCCGCGCCGTCTTGCTGCCTGAGGTAGTTCATCAGTTGCTGATCTTTTTCGCGATCGGTTTTGCTGTGGCTGACACTGAAGTTCAGATTTTCGCGCGCAAAACCGGTCACAAATACGCGCGGCGACTTCAAACCAAGCAGCTGGCAAACGTCGTCTCGTACGGTTGGTGTCGCCGTCGCCGTTAGCGCGATCGTCTGCACATTCTTCAGATAACGTTCACGAAAGCGGCCCAGACGTGCGTAGTCCGGCCGGAAATCGTGACCCCACTCGCTGACACAGTGCGCTTCGTCGACTGCCAGCAAGCCAATTTGGGCAGCTGAAACCGATTCCAGGAAGCGACCATTCCGCAGCCTTTCGGGTGCGACGTAAACCAAATCCAGTTTGCCCGTGGATAGTTCTTCCATCACATCCGCTTGCTCAGCTGCACTCAAGCTGCTGTTGATTAGTTTGGCGCTGATGCCAAGCTGTTGAAGCCCATCGACTTGATCTTTCATCAGTGCGATCAACGGCGAGACAACAATTGTCGTCCCGGGCCGAGCGAGGCTGGGAAGTTGGTAGCAGAGACTTTTCCCGTCGCCGGTGGGCATCACGCACAGAACATCTTCGCCGGAGGCAACCGCGTCCACCACCTCTCGCTGCCCCGGGCGAAAACTGGCCAGACCAAATCGATCTAACAGACGTGCTGGATCGCCAGCGGCGTCATTCATGTGAAACCTGAAAAAAGAATAAGTAACGGTCCGTGTGACGAAGAGTATAAAGAATTGAGTTCGTCGTCAGCCACCTCTGTTCGTCGCCGATGACGTTGGCGGGCAACTCGCAGCTTACGATGCTCGAAGTCGGAGAATTCGACGGCATTCCGCCTTGAGGCAGGACTTGGAAGCGGATTCATGGCAGAATTTCGCCTGCCAATGACGCGAACCCACTCTCGATCAGCCCCTACCCAGCCGATGCGTGCCCTTATTCTCCGCAATCAACAACTCGCCTTTTCCGACGAATTGCCGCTACCCGTTCCCAGCGATGGCGAAATCATCGTCAAAGTCGGCCAGGCCGGAATTTGCGAAACCGACCTCCAACTCGCAGCCGGTTACATGGGTTTCAGCGGTATCCTGGGCCACGAATTTGTCGGCGTTGCCCAGTCCGGACCGTTGGCAGGGCAACGCGTGGTCGGCGAAATCAATTGCCCGTGCCGCCACTGTCCTCGTTGCGACGCCGGCCTGGGCAACCACTGCGGTAACCGAACCGTAATCGGCATCTATCGCCACGACGGTGCCTTTGCTGACTTCGTTGCCGTGCCACAGCACAATTTGCACGTGTTGCCTGATTCGGTCAGCGACGACGAAGCGGTCTTCGTCGAACCGCTGGCCGCCGCCTTTGAAATCCTCGAGCAGGTCGCAATCCATCAAGACGATCAAGTCACGATCTGCGGCGACGGACGCTTGGCGCTGATGAGCGCCAAAGCAATCGGGCTGACCGGTGCCAGCATTTCCGTGATCGGAAAACATCCGGCCAAGTTGGCTCGCTTCGAATCGCTGGGAGTGCAAACCCGGCTGTTACAAGAAGCAGTCGACCAGCAATCTGGGGACGTCGTCGTCGATTGCACCGGCTCAACGACCGGTCTGCCGCTGGCACTGCAATTGATCCGCCCCCGGGGCACGATCGTGATGAAGACGACGGTCGCCGCCAATCATGAGTTATCACTGGCCAAGATTGTGATCGACGAAATCACGATCGTGGGATCGCGGTGCGGACCATTTGCCAAAGCAATCGAGGCGCTGGCAAGCCGAAATGTCGATGTCTCTGACTTAATCACGCACCGGTTCCCAATCGAATCAGCCGTCCAGGCGATGGAAACAGCAACTTCACCCGACGCATTGAAAGTCGTGCTGCAACTGTAGACACCACGAATCTCATTCACACCCCACACACAGATTCTAGAATGGGGCCATCAACGATGTCCGTGGAATAGTCGCGGTGCGACGACGCCAAGCGATCCGTAGCGTAGAACGCCAACCCTGCATCCAACCATGACTGATGAATCCGAAGACCACTTCACCAGCGAAGCCTCTTACGTTTGCGACAGTTGCGGCGAAGAGATCGTGATCCCGCTTGATCCCACCGCCGGTGCTCACCAGCAGTACGTCGAAGACTGCCCGGTCTGCTGCAATCCGAACGTCATCCACGTCGAATTTAACGGCGAAGACGCCCACATCTGGGCGGAACCAGAACAAGATCGTTTTTAGGGAGTCAGTCGCTCCCCGGCCGTCGGCCCGTCCGACTGTCGTCTCGCTTCCGGATTCTGCTGGCGACTTCTCGGGCGTGGTTGTATCATCAATTTGGCACGTTCGGTCACCATTCAATCGGGTCATCACATGTTCAATCCTTTTATGTCCAAAGTTGCTGGTTTCTGCGGTCTGGTCGCGATTCTGTCTTGCCAGACCGCCGTCACGCATGCGGAGGAACTGGCCTATCGCTGGGAGCCGGGACAGAAGTTTTCTTATCAGGTGGAAGTGGTGGTTGATACCGATGCGGAGAAGACCACGTACAAAGGTGTGATCCACTACACCGTCGGCGAGGTGAATGATTCGCAAAGTGTCGTGACTTACAAAGGTGGCTTGGCTGAATCGAAAGTCTATAAGACGACCAGTCGCCGCGGCTTTGGACCCTTCGGGCCCCGTGGGTTTGGGCCGCCTTCGATTCCCAGTCCGTTTGCACAGCCAACGTTCCGCGGTAAGACGCAAACCACCAACAAAATCACGATCACGCCTCGTGGACAGACGCTGGCGATGCAGGGTGATTCACAATTGCCTTATTTGCTTGGCAATGTTTCGCTGATCCCGTTCGAACCGCTAGCTGATGGCGACGTCCAAAAGTGGGTCGATGATGGCGGTGTTTCCATCACCGAAAAAGGAGACGACGATCGGCACCCGTTTGGCCGCTTTGGGCCGTTAAGCCCTTTTGCGCGGAATGAACCCGAAAGCGTACAAGCCGCGGGAGAACTTTCCTCCTATCAAGTAAAGAGCACCGCTGGCGACCTGGTAACGATCAGCAAATCGTATCGCTTGAACACGCCGCCGACTAAAGACAACCCATCGTTCGACATGACGGGCAACGGCACCTGGACGTTCGACAAGAAAGAGCATGTGCCGCATGCCTACGAAATGAAGTTCCAACTCGTGGTCAAGGTCAAGAACACGACAACAACCGTGCCGATAAGCGTCAAATACAATCGTCTCTCCGCTGAAAAAGTCGCTGCCATGGAGGCCGAAGCCAAGCAGCGCGCCGAAAAGATGGCGGCCGAAGCGGCTGAAACGAAACGGATTGCCGAAACGCCGCTGACCCCCGAGGAAAAACAAACTGCGCTCGCGACGCTTGCCACAGACGACAACGCGGCCCTCAGTGCGACCTTGGGCATGCTGGCGGGCAAGTCACTGAAGGATCCCGATCCCGAGATTGCCGCGGCGATCGAGCCGCTGTTAGCGAGCGACGATCGCGCTATCGCCAAGGCGGCACATAGCGCGATGGCCAAATGGTCGCCTGCGTACGCCAAGCAAAAAAAACTGGAGAAAGATTATCAAGGGCCGAGTCCGGTCGGTTCGACAGGAAGAGTCGTTGAATCGATCACGCCGTTGTACGTCGGTCAGATCGTACAGGCGCGACGACGTAACCGCGGGTCGTTTTGGTTTGCCGCGAGAGTCAAAGAGTTGTTACCCGACGGCCAGGTCACGCTTGCCTTCTTGACTTGGGGCGAGGAAAGAGGCCGCAGCAGCGAAACGGTGACGCGCAATAACATCCAACTTCCGCCAGAGGAATTTGTGCAGCCAGTACCTCCACCAACGGCATCGGCAACCTCGGTCGCCTCGGATGCTGCCCGAACTTGGACCGATACGACGGGCCGGTTCAAGGTCACCGCCGTGTTTGTGGGCGTGACGGACGGAAAAGTCAGCTTGCGGCGAACCGATGGCAAGACAATGGAAATTCCGCTGGAGAAGCTCAGCAGTGATGACCAGGCACACGTGAAGAAATTGCAAGCGACGAAAACCGCGGAAGACAATCCGTTCCAGCTGGTCGAATAACGACACTGAAGTTGGGCATTCGGGGCCGACTTTTCCGTTGATTCTCGTATTTTCGGCCCATCCAGACCGTTCATGTCGTTATGGGACGGATTTTCTGGCAGCGGACAATCGCAAGGATTATCTTTTCAAAGCTTCGGCCCAATTCTTCCCCGACCCTTTGCAAAGACAATCCCATGGCCAAACCGCTTGTCTTTCAGCTTGGCGATCAAGAGATCGCTTTCTCGCTGAACAAAGTCGATCGCAGCAAACTTTATGGTTTTAAAGAAGTTCAAGCGCTTGATGAATCCAATCACGTTTGTGACCTGGCGACGTTGGCTGGTGACGGACGTACGCTGATCGGTCGCGGCGGTACAGGACTCGGTTGGCTGGATGCCGACGGCGGGTGGCGCGATAAAGCGGAACTGGTTCCGGTCGACACCGACGGCAACAAGATTGAACCGGTACCAAGTTCTTTCAGCGCTCCGATCAAGTTGTTTGATACGGCCACCGTCGAAGATTATCTGGAACACAACATCCGCTTGGTTTACGCCCTCGAGTCCGAAGATGATTTGACCGACGTGATGGCGGAACTGAATCGCGGCACGATATTCAAGTTCGCGTACAGCTACCGCGGTGGCCTGGAAGCCGACAGAGCGTTCTTGCTCAATAACGATGAAGGTCAACCGATGATGGCGGTGGGAACGCCGACGAAAGTTGAATTCGTCGGCATGGCCGCCGCGGCGGCGGCGGAAGAGGCCGAAGAAATTGAAGAC
>JBFJVZ010000003.1:0-48630 GCA_041623895.1 Pirellulaceae bacterium
GCCCGCCCGCTGGCCAGCGGATTGCTTGGTTGGACCGGTGGCGGCAAGGCCGATACCACGATCGTTTTGCTGGATCGTTCGCCCAGCATGCAGCAAACGGGCCCCGCGGGACAATCAAAGCTGGATACCGGTCGGCGACAAATGGCCGACGCACTTCGTACCCTCGGATCATCGCGTTGGGTGTTGATCGATAGCACCAGTATGCAGCCCGAGACGTTCACTTCGATCGACGCGCTGGTGGATTCACCCGGGATGAAAGGTTCCGGCGCGACCGCCGACATACCGGGTATGTTGCAAGCCACGCTGGACTACCTGAAAAACAATCAGCCCGGGGCGACCGAAGTTTGGATTTGCAGTGATTTGCGCAGTCCCGATTGGAATGCGGACAGCGGAAACTGGGCTGCGATTCGGGAAGCATTCAGCCAATTGCCTCAGTCGGTGCGGTTTCACCTGTTGGCGTATCCGGAACAGAATCCTGCCAATGTCGCGATTCGCGTTAGCGATGTGCGGCGGACCAGCGGGCCGAGTGGCAATGCCGTGCTCTTGTCGATTCAACTTTCTCGGGACTCCGCAGAGGAAAGAGCCATCACACTACCGGTGCAAATCGAGATTGAAGGTGCGCGAACGGAATTGGAAGTCGAATTGGCTGGCGGGCAAGTTGAGCTGAAAGACCATCGCGTGGAGCTTTCCGGAAGTCAACAGCGCGGTTGGGGACGAGTCTCCATTCCCGCCGATGCCAACGACTCCGACAACCAGTACTTTTTTGTTTTCGATGATCCGCCGCAACGCAGAATTGTGTTGGTCAGCGAGGATCGCGAGGCGACGCGTGCCTTGGAAATCGCAGCCTCGATCTCACCGGACGGCAAGACGGATGCGAACGTGGAGGTTGTCACACCCGATCAGTTGGATTCGCTGGTGCTTGATGATGCAGCTTTGTTGATCTGGCAGACCAATCTGCCCGACAGCGGGACCGCGGGCGCAGTCACCGAGTATGTGGCTGGTGGCGGGCAGGTGCTCTTTTTTCCACCGCAAAATTTGCTTGGCGGCATCGGCGGCAGTTCAGGTGAGTTCCTGGGCGTCAGCTGGGGCGATTGGGTCGATTCCGAAAACCAAGTGATGGTTGAAAATTGGCGAGGCGATCAGGACCTGTTGGCTGCCACCCGCAGTGGTGTCGGCTTGCCCGTTGGCCAGTTGGAGATTCAGGGTTACGCCAAACTGCGCGGCGAGGTGACTCAGTTGGCGACCGTTAGCGGGGGTGATCCGCTGCTTGCTCGGGTGGCGACCTCCAAAGGCGGCGTTTATTTCTGCACCGCCTCCCCATCGGCCGATCGATCGACGCTGGGCAAGAACGGGATTGTGCTTTACATCACGATTCAACGCGCGATCAAGCAAGGACTTTCGGTATTGGGTCAAACCACGCAACGCGTGGCGGGAGCAATCGCAGAACCGACCGATAGCTGGCGACAAATTGCCGGTGAGAGCGAAAGTCTGTCCAGTGAGTACGCTTATCAATCCGGGATTTATCGCATTGGTGAAGATGAGGATGCGCAGTGGCTGGCCGTCAACCGATCGCTTCACGAAGACCAACGCGACACCATCGAAGACAAGCAGCTGAGCAATCTTTTCGCCGGGTTGGATTTTTCTCGCGTCGACGATTCCGCCGGCAGCCTGGTCGGAATCGTACGCGAGATTTGGCGTTTGTTCTTGTTGGCCATGATTGCAGCAATGATCATCGAGGCGATTCTGTGCATTCCACGCCGTGCGGCGACCAGGAAGTTGGATAGCGCGTTGGCCACCGCGGTCGAAGAAACCAGAAGGAGTGAGGCCGCGTGAAGCAAAGCTTTTCACTTCAGTCCAGTCCGCTAACGGTCGCCATTTCCTTTTTGGTGATCGCAGTCGTATGTGCGTTAGCCTGGTATTCGTGGCACAGAAGCGGATACCGGCGATCGATCTTGTTGTTGGAATTGCTCCGTGTGGCGTTGGTTTGCGCCGCCGTGTTCTTGCTCAATCAACCCGAGACGGTTCAAGAGTTTTTGCCAAGCCAAAAACCGACGGTCGTGATATTGGGCGACCAGTCGCTGAGCATGACGACCAAAGATGTCGGCTTGAACGAGACTGGAAACGTCCCTCTGAAGACGCGTCAGCAGGCCATTGAACCACTGCTGTCCGAGCAGACTTGGGAATCGTTGACCGACAGGCTTGATGTGATTCCGACCCCCTTTGCGGGCGGCCGGGATAGCGATCGCAGCGACCTGCATGCGGCCTTGGAAGCCGCGCAGAAAGAGCACCCAAACCTGAGAGCCGTTGTGTTGGGGTCTGATGGTGACTGGAACAGCGGTCCGCCACCCGTGCAGATGGCGATGCGAATGCGATTGCAGCAAATTCCGATTTTGGCGGTGCCAGCCGGCAGTCCCACGCGATTGCCCGATATCGATTTGCTCAGCTTTGACGTGCCGACCTTCGGTGTCGTCGGCAAAGGTGTTCGGATTCCGTTTACGGTCGAAAGTTCGCTGCCGCGGGATCATAGTGCGGTGGTCACGATGACGGGCACGGACGGCAGCAAAGTCACACGCGAGATTCGTATTGCTGCCATGGGACGCACGACCGACGCGGTACTGTGGAAGCCCGAAAACGTCGGTGATTACACGCTCACGTTGTCGATACCGCCGCATGGCGAGGAACGCATCAGCGAAAACAACGAAAGCACGGCGCCGATTGCAGTCCGCGAAGAAAAGTTAAAGGTGTTGGTGGTCGAAACCTTGCCGCGCTGGGAATACCGCTACCTGCGCAACGCCCTCTCACGTGATCCCGGTGTCGAGGTTTCCTGCTTGTTATTACATCCGGGGCTGAGCAAGGTTGGCGGCGGCAGCAAAGATTACATCCAGGCGTTTCCCGAGGCGCTCGAGGAATTGGCGCAGTACGACGTTGTCTTCTTGGGCGACGTCGGCGTGATGGAAGGACAACTGAGCGAAGAACAGTGTCGCTTGCTTGTCGGCCTGGTGGAACAGCAAGCCAGCGGTTTAGTTTTCATGCCGGGCTGGCAAGGTCATTCGTTGGAACTGTCCGAAACGCCGCTGGATGCTTTACTGCCGGTCGTCTACGACAAATCACAGCCCTTCGGTTGGGGGTCGCGAACGCCCAGCCACTTTGCCCTGACCGAACTTGGCCGCCGCAGCTTGCTAACCAAACTTGCCGACACCCAAGACGACAACATGCAGGTTTGGGAAAGCCTGCCCGGGTTCCAGTGGTACGCACCGGTGATCCGCGCCAAGGCGGGCACGGACGTCTTGGCGGTTCATGAAGATGCGTCGAACGAATACGGTCGCATTCCCTTGTTGGTGACGCGGACGTTCGGAGCCGGCAAAGTCTTGTTCATGGGAACAGATGGTGCCTGGCGCTGGCGCCGCGGGGTCGAAGACTTGTACCACTATCGCTTTTGGGGACAAGTCGTGCGTTGGATGGCGTATCAGCGAAACATGGCCAAGGGCGAATCGATGCGTTTTTATTACTCGCCCGAACAGCCGCAAGTTCGGCAAACGATCGCGCTGAAAGCGAATGTGATGGAACGTAGCGGCGAACCGCTGAGCCGGGGGACGGTGACCGCGCGAATCGTCGCACCGTCGGGAAGGACGGAAACCGTCCGTATGCAAAGTTCCGGTGAAGAATGGGGCGCGTTTGCCGGCGTCTTTACGCCCAAAGAACCCGGTGGGCATGAGGTCACGCTGCGGTGCCAAGAAAGCCAATCCAGTCTCGAGGCAACGCTGTTTGTGCAAGGCGCAATTTTGGAACAAGTGGGAAAACCGTCACGGCCGGAGGTGATGGAGGAGCTAGCAAGGGTCTCCCGGGGGCGTGTTTTGAAGAATGCCAACATGGAGGCGATCGTCAAAGCGGTCTCCGAAGTGCCCGAGCCGCCCAAACAGATCCGCCGCGTCCAAATCTGGAGCCATCCGCTGGTGGCAGGCGGATTGATCCTGTTAATGGGCGTATTTTGGGTTGGCAGAAAAATGGTAGGGCTAATCTAATGAATGCGATAAACTGTGACTGTGATCATCGTAGGCCGGGACCTGTCCTGGCTATCCAAAATCAACGGCATGAAGAAACGCCGGGGCAAACCCTGGCCTAACAACGGGAAACACCATGAGTGTCTCGACTCCATCTGATCGTCGGCCCGACTTGTTGCGAGTTCCCGATAGCCTCAAACAGCAGCTCGCTTCGTTTCGCGGCCGAGTTTGGTTGACGAAAATGGCCGAGGCGCTGGCGCTGGCGGTTGCCGCTGTGTTGGTCGCGTTTCTGGTTGTGTTCTTGGTCGATCGACTTTGGGACACACCGCAATGGATTCGACTGGGGATCTTCGTGGCCACGGTTGCCGTCTGGCTGGTCGTGCCCTGGGCGCTGCATCGTTGGGTCTGGCGTCATCGTCGCATGGATCAACTGGCGCGTTTACTGCGGGTCCGCGAACCGAATATCGGTGATCAACTTTTGGGTGTGATCGAGCTTGCCGAAAGTGACACCGAACAAGCTCGATCGCGCACCTTGTGTGCTGCCGCGATCGAGCAAGTCGCGGAGACGGCAAGACACCGTGACTTCAGCGAAGCGGCGCCACAATCTCGCGTCAAACTTTGGGGCACGGTCGTTGCTGCGACCGCTTGCATCGCTGCAGTTCTGTTCGTTGCCGCGGGACCGGCGGCCAGGAACGCTTGGGCTCGTCTCGCCGCGCCGTGGTACGATACGCCGCGCTACACGTTCACGCGAGTTCAGCCGCTGGCCGACAATTACGTGGTCCCGCACGGAGAAACGGTTGCTTGGACTGTCACGTTGGACCAGGCAAGTCAGTGGGCGCCGGAGCGAGCAACGCTGGAAATACCCGGTTTGCCGCCAAACGTCGCTCGACTGGACGGTCGAGATTACAAATTCGAATTGCCGGCTCGAACGGCGCCGACCGAAATGTTGGTCCGCGTTGGTGACTTTTATCGAACCGTTTCTCTCGAGCCCAAGCTTCGTCCGGAGTTGGTCGGTGCGAATGCCGAAGTGATGCTGCCCGAGTATTTGCAGATCCCCGAGGCGATCGAAGAGGATGTGCGGAGCGGAACGTTAAGCGTGGTTGACGGTTCCCGTGCGACACTGACGGCCAAGGCGTCGCGCGAGTTGGCTTCGGCCTCGATCAATGAGCAAACCGTCAAGGTTGCCGTGGACTCGTTTTCCTCCGCCGCGTTCGCAGTCCAATCGGGTCAAATGTTGTTGTCTTGGAAAGATCGTGATGGCTTGGAGGGCCGCGCGCCGTTCGAGTTGACACTCAAGCCGGCTGCCGATGAACCACCCTCGGTTGTCAGCCAAGACTTGCCCAGGCAGGCGATTTTGCTGGACAGCGAGCAGTTAAATTTCAAAGCACTTTCGGCAGATGATTTTGGCGTCAAACAGCTTGGCATTTCCTGGAAGGGACTGGACGATCGATTGACGGAACCAGCAGCGGGCGAAAAGGTGATTGCCGTCGGTGGTCCGCAGCAGTCATCGCTGCAGGTGCCGGCCACGTTTTCGGCGGTTTCCTTGGGCATCGATCCGCAGCCGATCGAAGTTCGCTTGTGGGCGGAAGACTATCTTCCGGATCGCGGCCGCATTTATTCTGCACCCCACATTTTCTTCGTGCTCACGCCCGATCAACACGCCGTTTGGATCACCAACCAGATGAGCAAGTGGCATCGCGCGTCGCTGGACGTCCGTGATCGCGAAATGCGACTGTATGAACGCAACAAGCAGCTCCGCGAGCTGACGCCGGAACAGTTGGCGGACGAAGAACTGCGTCAAGAACTTCGCAAACAAGCCGCCGCCGAATCTTCTAACGGCCGCCGTCTGTCGGCGCTCACCAAAGCCGGCACCGATCTGCTGCGGCAAGCGTCCCGCAATCCCGAGATTGGCGTTGGCCATTTGGATCGCTGGGCCGAGATGCTGCAGATCTTGGACGACATTTCTGCCAATCGCATGCCGTCGGTGGCGGATCTGTTGGACAACGCTTCGGCAAAACCACAACTTGCCCGTGCCGGCAAACCGAAAGAATCCGGGCCCTCTGCCGGTAAGAACCGCGGCAAAGGAGGAGGTGCCGGCGGAGAAGAGGAAGAGGACAAAACGGCTGAGAAAGACAAGCCAAAAATCCCCACAATCGTTGATATGGAATCGTCACAACAGCCGCCCGATGAAGCTGATCCAGACAAGGAACAACAGAAAAAGAAAAGCGGAGATCCTCGCTTGACCTTGCCGGTGACTACGATCGCTGGCCCGGCCGGCCCTGAGCAGGAGCAACCCGAGGAAGAAGACGCCGAGGAGCCCGTCGATCAAGCGATCACTGAGCAAAAGGACTTGCTGGCGGAATTCGAGAAAATCGCTGATGAGCTAAACACGCTGCTGGCCAATATGGAAGGCAGCACTTTGGTCAAGCGGCTGAAAGCTGCGTCGCGTGAACAGAATCAGGTAGCCGAGCGGATTGGCAGCCGTATCGATTCCGTTTTTGGCACTCGTACCCAAACCGAGAAGGAAGATCGGGAATTGTTAAAGGCATTGGCTGAAGTGGAAGCAACCAGCGTCGAAAAGATCTCCTACATCATGGACGACATGCAGGCCTACTATGAACGTCGCCGCATGACTCAGTTCAAGTCGGTGCTGGACGAAATGCGTGGCTCGGAGGTGCTCGTGGCGCTGGAGGATCTGGGCCAGGAGATTCCCAAACAACAGGGCATGTCGATCGCGCAAGCCGAATTCTGGTCCGATAACTTCGATCGTTGGGCGGATGATCTTGTTGATCCGGCTAGCGGCGGCATGTGACCGGGCTGCAAATCGGCCGGCAGTTTGCCGCCATCCGTGATTTTGGAAGTTTTGAAGATTCTGGAAGGCGAAGTCAATTTGCGAGAAGAGACTCGTGTTGCCCAGCAAGCCAAGGAAGGTGTCAGCAAAGACGAACACATGAGCGAAGCGATTCGGCTTAGCGAAACCCAAGACCTGTTACGTGACCGGGTTGATCAAGTCATCGATCGTATCGAGGAACTGCCCGATGGCGGAGCGAACTTTGCCAAGGAGATCGACCTGCTGACCCAAGTCAGTTCGGTGATGACCGAAGCTCGCGATATCTTGGTGTCGCCCAACACCGGCAGCGAAGCGATCGCGGCGGAAACCGAAGCGATCGAATTGTTGCTGCAGTGCAAGCGAATCAATCCGAAAGGCGGTGGCGGTGGTGGCACCAGTCCCGGCGGAGGAGGGCAGGGCGATACCCAGGATTCCGCTATCGCACTGTTGGGTCGTGGTGTCAACGAGAAGGAGCAACGCGAGGCTCGAACGATCACACAGACGACCGGCGAGACAGGCCGCAACCTGCCGGAAGAATTCCGTGCAGGGTTGGATGAGTATTTCCAACGATGGGAACGCAACTAGTGGTTTCTGCAAATCGAGTTGACGACCGCTGCGCACCGGCGTCGGGAAAAAACCGGCACGGCCCAGTGGGTGCACGGAATGTTCGGTTCCTGGATTCCTCTTGCCCGACCGCTCAATTCAGCGGCACGGCACGGGCCTTGTCTGGTCTGCCAGCTTTGCTATTCGTGACTGTCATGGTGACGGAGCTGATTTTCTCTTGTCAGGTCATCGGGCAAGAGGCTCCGCAAGAAGTGACCGTGGAAGTCGCCGACGAAATCGGCACAGAGGTTGTCGAGGATGTCGCTGAGGAGGTTGTTGCTGAGGAAGAAGTGGTCGAAGACATGATGGTCATGCCGGCCGACAACAACATGCTGAAACTCTTTGCACACGCGGCCGTGGAAGTCGCCCTGGTCCGGCGTACCTGTGAATTGACGGAGGAACAACAAAAGTCTTTGGCGGAAATCGATAACAACTGGGTCCGCAAGATCAGTAATGAAAGAAAACAGGCGAACGCCAATGTGAATGCCCGACCAGGGTTGATTGCCATGTTCTTCGGGGCCCGCCCCGTCGCCAATCCGCGGGCCGTCTCGAAAGCCGACGTCAAAACGCAAATCGAAAAGCGAATTGCCGAACTATTGACCGATCAGCAGAAACAAGCGTACGAGAAAGAGAAACAACTGCGGGCAAAATTTCGCAGCGAAGCCATCGCCGACGCGCTGCTGGAGAGTTTGCACGCGCGACTCGGATTGACTGACCAGCAGCGTGAGGAAATCAAGGCCAAGGTGAGTCCTTGGGCGAAGCGAATGAACATCCACACGATGTACTACTTTTCCGGAAATAACTACTTTCCGGACATTCCCGAACATCTGCTCTCGGCGCTGGACAAGGATCAAATGGAGGCCTATCGAGGCTTGCGACGGCATCTCTTTACCGACGAAAACTTTAACGACGGACAAGCCCCGATTGTGATCAAGCAATGATGTGGATCGAAATCAGAATCCAATTGCTGACGATCCTGATGTTGGCGGCCTGTCACGTTGCCACCGCTAATGCTCAGTTCCGGCAGAATGACTGGGTCAGCATGTGGGCCCTGAATGGCCAAAACGAACAGCAAGTTGCCAAGCAGCTTCGTTCCGAATATCAGATGCGAATCCGAATCATCGATCGCATTTGCGAACTCGAACAGGAAAAGCAAAACAAACTGAAACTCGCTGCCGAAGCCGACATCACACGATTCCTCAGAGACGTTGCCCGCACTCGGCGAGAAGTCGACGCGCTGGAGATTGACAACAATAACGTGCAAGAGGCATGGCAGGTCGTCAGTCCGCTGGCTACACGGGTCCAAACCGGTATGTTTGGCGACGGATCATTGTTTCAAAAAGTCTTTCGGTCACTGTTGGACGATTCGCAGCAACAGCTTTACGAAGCCCAGCTGCAACGCGACCGGCAGCGTCGCTGGGGGGCGATCACGCGAACCAATGTTGCTGACATGGAGAAAGCAACGCCGCTGCTGGGGCATCAGCGTGAAAAGCTGCTCAAACTGTTGGATGCGGTCAAAGTCCCTGAAAAGCTGAACAAACACATGGATGGTTACGTCGGCTATTTGCGACTGATTAAAGTTGATGAACAGGATTTGGCGGAGTTCTTGGACGAACACCAGCTGGCGGTCCTCCGGCAATATCAAGAACGATACCAAGGCTGGGCCAGATTGTTCGACCAATAGTGAATGATTCCATGTGCAAGAACTCAACACATCGGCGATTGTGGCGGCGCGTCAGCGTTCTGGTTGTTGCTGTTTTCGTTTTACTGCCGGCCAATGTCTTTGCGCAAGAATTCTCGGTGCCGCAGGGTGACGTGGTGCCCCGCGATGTCCGCGAGATGTACGATCGCGGCTTGCAATATCTGTTGAAAACACAGTCCACCGATGGCGCCTGGCAATCAGGTAGTGAGCGAGGCGCCGGGACGACAGGCCTGGCGTTGCTCGCTTTTTTGGCTTCCGGAGAGGATCCCAACTTTGGTCCTTACAGCTCCGCAATTCGCAAGTCGGTTCGGCACATCATCAAATCCCAGCCCAAGACCACCGGGTACATGGGGCCCAGCATGTACCACCACGGTTTCGCAATGCTGGGGCTAGCGGAGGCCTACGGCGCCGTTGACGAAACCGACTTGTGGTCCGGCGAAACCCACGCCAACCAGCGGAGCATCGGCGAGGCATTGGAGTTAGGTGTGCGTTGTGCCATCACGTCACAAAAGAAGAATCCCTACGGCGCGTGGCGTTATTCGCCTGGTGCGCGAGATGCCGACACTTCCGTTAGCGGTGCCGTCTTGATGGGACTGTTGGCTGCCCGCAACGCTGGTATCGAAGTTCCCGATACTTCGATTGACAAAGCCATCAAGTACTTCGCCAGCATGACCGGCGGAAACGGAATCGTTGGATATTCCGGTGGTCTTGACGGTTTTGGACAGTCAATCGCCAGATCTTCGATCGCTTGCCTGGTCTTCGCGATCAGCAAGCGGAAGGATTTAAAGCAATATAAGGCTGTTGAAAAATACGTCACCTCGAATTTGAACGAGTCGTCAGGCTGGGTCGAATATGCCAGGTACTATCAAGCTCAGGCACTTTTCCAAGCCGACATCGATGCTTGGGAAAAATGGAACCGCGGATTGATCCGCCAGTTAAAGGCAATTCAAAAAGACGATGGAAGTTTTCAAGGTGACTTGGGCGCGGCCAATAGCACGTCGATGGCGCTGCTGGCGTTGGCGCTCAATTATCGCTTCTTGCCAATCTACGAGCGTTAGTATGCGAAATCGGTTGTTCGTTCCCGGATTCATTTCCTTTCTGCTTTTGTGCCTGTACACCGTGGCCGCCACTGCGGATGCTCCGCCGCTGCGATTGTGGCTGAAAGACGGAAGTTATCTGGACGGATTTTTGCAGGCGTCGGAGCAAGAGGATTTAGTCGGTTTCAGGAGCCATCTGTTCCGACAGCCGCTGCACTTTGACGTCCGCGCGATCCGCAGTGTTGCAGGCGACATCAGCAGCAATGATCAGTTGTCAGATCATTTCTATCTGCTTGAGGGCGGAACGAGAATCGCCGGCCGGTTAAAGCAGTGGAACGATAACCACATTGTGATTGAGTCACCTTCACTGGGTGAAGTTCGCATGCAGCGCGATTTGCTGCGCTCGATCGAAGCCAGCGAAGATGGGGGCAAACGCGTTTACTCTGGGCCGCGATCACTGGATGATTGGCAGCTTATTGGCGATCAGGACAACTGGCGATTTGCGGCCGGCTCTTTGACGGCGCTCAACAAAGGAGCCCGCGCGGTTGGTGACGTCAGCATGCCCGACAAATTCCGCTTATCGCTGGCGATGTCGTGGGAGGGCAGGGCGGATTTCGTTCTTTCGCTCGGCTGCAATCAGCCCCCACAGCCCAAACAGCAGCCGCAAGTCCCAGGCCGTCGCCGCGTTGCCGTTGTCAACGTGCCCAATGATGGAGCCGCCGTCCGCTTGGAGATGTGGGATGCGCAACTGGCGGTCGTTCGTGAAATCGGCAATCTGGCTGACATCGCCGTACTGCCGCTGGACGACGGCATCTCGCGATTCGAGATGAGCTTTTATGTCGACCAGGTCGCAGGCTTGGTCGCCGTGTATTCATCCAGGGGCCGTTTGCTGGAGAAGATTCAGGTGGCCGATGATAAGGGCAAGCCGCGGAAGTACGCGATGCTGGAAAACCACGGCAAGCAAGTCAGCCTCGATCGCTTTGATGTTTTCTCTTGGGACGGACATTTGCCCAGCTCAACCGAGTATCCGGAGAGTTATGTACTGGATACATCTGAAAAAGTCTTCCGCGGCGATATCCAGGGATTCGATCCCCAGACGGGAATGTTGCAGCTTCAGGATCAGCAGGGGGAAGCTACCGAGCTGGCCTTGTCACAACTCCGGCGCGTCGTCATCACTCCAGCCGCCGGCGAGGGCGTGGATCCTGAACCGGGTGGACAAGACACAACGGATGCTGCCGACCGTTCGCGGTTGATTGAGGTCGAGTTTGCTGATAGCAGCCGGGTCATCGGAACCATGGCCGCTTCAGCCGCCGGGAACTTTGTCTTTCGTGCCCCGGGTGTCGCGGGTGACATGACGTGTGAGGTCGGCCGTGTGGTCGCAATTATCGGCTCGGAAACGCGATTCACCGCAGAAGATTTGCCGGGCGTTGCCGGTACGATTTCGGGCGACTCGGTTAGCCTGAAAGGCTGCCTGATTGATAATCCGAATCCCCAAGGTGATGCCGTGTTGATTTGGCGGCCCTGGGCGAGCGCCACGGCCAGCCCATTATCGGCATCTGCGGGCGGCGTCATCCGCTATCCCAAGCCGAAACGAAATACTCAAGTTCGGGTCAAGCCGGCGGTACCAATACAACAGCCATCAGGACTTGGCGAATTGCTGGGCGGTATCTTCGGCGGTCCGGGCGTTGGCGCAAAACCGCCGGCAGCCAAACAAGATGGCAAGCCAGCAGCGAGCAACACCAAAACGTTCGAGATCGTCTTTAGAACAGGCGATACGGTCGATGGTGTTGTTGACCAGATCGATGATCAAGGAGTCAAGTTTCAGTCGGACGAAACGACAACCAAGTTCGTGGCCCACGAAAAAATGGATTCTCTGGTTTTGAATACAACGGTCGGCAGGGTCAATTTTGACGACGATAAAATGAAACGTCTGATGACCGTGCCGCGATCGATGAAGAATGATCCGCCGACACATCTATTCCTGGCCAGAACGGGCGATTATTTGCGCGGTCGCTTGCTGAGCGTTGATGACGAAACGGTACGCGTCGAAGTCCGCTTAGAGGTAAAAGAAATCCCCAGATCCAAGATTGCCCGCATCATTTGGTTGCACGATCGGCCTTGGCTGGAAAAGGAAGCGAAGGGTGAAGCCGGGGATCAGGAAGCTGAGCAGTCGGAAAACGCCGACAAGCTGTTCCTGGTGCATGCCGTCCGGCCCGATAAACGGGGTGTCACTTTTCAGCCCAAAAAAGTCGTCGACGGAAAACTGACTGGCGAAAGCGAGTTGTTGGGCGAGTGTAGCGTCAGTCTCGATGGCATCGAATCACTGCTCTTTGGTAAGGACGTGGGTTTGGTTGCGTTGAAGATGCGCAAAGAATCTTGGCAGCTTTCGCTGGCCACGTTGCCAAAGGCTTACCAGGAAACCGCCGATGGCGAAGGGCCGGCGATGGGATTGCAGTCGCCTCTGGTGGGGCGAGAAGCGCCGGGAATTCAACTCGATACGATCGACGGGGATGCATTCGATTTGGACCAATTACGGGGCAAAGTCGTGGTGCTCGACTTCTGGGCCAGTTGGTGCGGCCCCTGCATCCAAACCATGCCGGAGGTCGATCGCATCGTCGAGGAACTAGGCGATGAGGACGTCCGGTTGGTTGCCGTCAATCTTCAGGATTCGATCGAGCGGGCCAGGCTGGCGGTCGAGCGAATGCAGCTGCAAGCAACCGTGATCATGGATGTCGATGGCGAAGCGGGCCGCTACTACGACGCCCGCGCGATACCGCAAACCGTGATCATCGGCCGCGACGGCAAGATCACTCATCTGTTCGTCGGCGGCGGCTCAAAATTCCTGGATCAATTCGCCACGGCACTCAAAGGCGTCGTCGCCGGAGAAGACGCGGCGGCAGCAGCGGGCGAGAAAGAATCAAGCTGAAGGGTACTTGCTACTGGGAACTTGACCATCAACCGCGGATGCTCGGTAATGTTGGTCGATCGTTGGCAATGTGAATTCACTTGGCCACTTTGATTTGGAGTTAGTGCGTTTGTGGACGCCGAATCATTCCAGCGTGAGGCAGGCAGCTACGGTGTTGACTGGACAGTCAATTTTGTTGAAGCACCGATGGACGCTGTCTCGGATGCCTACGCAAACTTCCGAAAGTGTGATATCGCTCGCAGTGCTTCGATTGGCAGTGCAGATTCCGTTCAGCTACCACCTGTTGGCGTCATCGTTCAGCCCACTGACACGGAATGGATCATCCTGTTCCACCAATGGAGTCGATTTGCCGAGTTCCCGATTCTCTCTGGGATCAACGCCAGAACCATGGAATTTGGAGGTTCGGACGGCAGTCCGGCACACACCTGCAATCTATTCACACCGTCCCGGCCCGTCGTCCGCTACCGGGTTGGAAGCGTGGCGGATGACGACAACGAATACTTCGACGTGTGCGGCACAGCGAAGTCCTCGCGTCCGAAAATCAGAGTGGTCAGTAGCTACGGGGGCGTGTTCGACCATTACGGGATTAGACCGGTTTTCGTCTACTTGGATGAACGCCGTCAAGTTGTCACGACCGCAGAGGAACGTGACGAAATCGTGCGAGTCGACGTTGCAGTCCTGTAGACGTCCTTTAGACCTTAGTGGCAGCCGTGTTGGATTTGCCCGTAATGGTTGAGCTGCCGATTGTCGCCATCAAGTATTTCTCATCAAGCGGTAATTCTGCCGGCGTAGTTTGCGCTTTTTTTTTCGGTTCGATGCGATCTATGATTTGGAATGCCTATCAGTGACCGTTTCGGCATAACAAGGAGATCAAGATGAGAATCGGCGTTGTCGTCATCCTTGTTGCTGTATTATTTCTCCTAGTCTTTCTTTTTCGCCCGTCTGCCCAAACGAACGGCGCAACGGCGGCCGAACTCACGTTGATGATCACAAACGTCAGAGGCTACGACCATTCGGTGTTGGAACTGGAAGGCGAGAACAAAGGTGAGGAAGTTCGATTTGCGTTAATCGCCTGTGACTTGCGGGTGGACAATCAAACGGGTGTGGACCTTGTGGTGCTGTCAAATTTTCACAGCGCCTTGGACTATTTCACGCTCGAACTGTTGCGGGACGGCGAGGTAGTAACAGCCGTTGACTACATCAACCACTTGTCGCCAACAAGCCCAGCGGCTCAGCCCTTCGTGCTCAGGCAGGGTAAGACAAGAACGCAATTACGTTTTCCGGTTCGACTGCCGCCAAAAGACTGGACAAGCCTTCAAGCAAGGCTTGTCGGTGTGTTCCCCGGCAGCAAATTCAATGCTGCAGTGGTATCCAACACTACAGAAATTCAACGCGTCGATCAGCTTGATGAAACACGATCATGATCGGTTTTTATCGGTTTCCCCTCTGGTTCAGCGGATTGAACACACTATTCAATGCGCGACCAGGCCAAGTGGTCTGCCAGGCGGCGAACCAGCCTGCGTTCCCTTGTTTGGTATTGGTCGTATTGACCGACGCTGATCTGTATCATGCTGGTAGGAGCCAACCACCGTCCCAATTGAGGAACATCCATGAGTGACACAGAGATTCAGTCCGCTTCAGCAGATCTGGCCGAGGAAATTGTTGAATGCATGAGCGGTGTGCGAGAGGCGGCCGGCGCAGGATCGCGCGTGTACGCGGTTGTCTTGGTTGTACTGGACGATTTCAGCGACGTTCAAGCTTATGCGAACACGGAAGAGCATTTTGCTGAAACCGGAGGTTCCGACACCGACCGCTGGTACTTCGGCGAGTTTTGGTCGGAAGGTATTCCGGTCGAGTTTGATGCATTGACAGAACACCTGGGTGAGGTCGAAGACTGGGATGAGGACGAAGAACCCGAGAACAGCAATGCAGTCGATTGGCTGGTCGCGATGACTCACGCCATGCGACAGGCAAAGGCTCAAGGTGCTTTTAATTTTGATGGTCAAGAGGCAATCGTCTATTGCAGCATGGTCGATAGTCTCAATGCGATCTGGCTGGAAGATGTATCAGCACGTTTCCTGAACGATCCCGAGTCTTACGCTGCGGCGGCCCCCGGAATCAAGGCGGCGTCGTCCGACTGGTACCAGTCCGGTGGTAATGAAGGATCGCCAGCGCTTCGGGCTGCTTACGAATCGCGGCTGAGCGTTTAGAGAGCTCAAGGAATTCATGCCATAGATCAAACTGCGCTAATGATTGGTGCACGTTGTGGTTTCCTTGATGGCGTCAAGGTGCTCGTCAGTAATGGTGCTGATCTAGAGCTGACCTGTAAATTGCCTTGTCGACGGTCATCTTGATGGCTGCGCCGCGGTAGCGTCATTAACCGGTTCTGTTTTCAGCGCCAGCTGCTTTGGCTGGTGTGAATCGATGGTGACCGAAACCTCACCCGGACCCAACGGTTGGTTGGGCGAATCGAACTTCAAATCCGGATGCTGCAACACCAGCGAATTCGCTTTTCCCAACGGCAGACCACTGAGGGTCGCTGTTCCGTTTTCGATGGGCTGGGCGACGAACGGCAGCCGACTGTATTCTCGCGAAAACGCTTGCTTCTGTTTGTCTCTGGGGAGGAGTTGATTTTCGATCAGGTCGATCGAGTTGTATCGCATCCCCAGCAGCGTCGATCCACCTTTGTAATACTTTTGGTTTGGCCAGCTGGAAACCGTGCCGCCGTTCAGCGGCTGACCATCCGGGTCACTGATGGTCAAATCGATCGTGCCGGTGCGTTCCATCTCCACGGTCACTTCCATTTTGTCTGATTCAATCGGAAACAGCTGTCCCATCACGAAGAACAATTGTCCCGGTATGGTCGTTTTGGAAAGCCAGCCGTCACAAAGGGCGATGATTTGAAGCTCACCGCTGCTTGGAATCGACTTTAGCTCAAACGTACCGTCATCGGCGATTGGTTCCCATTGCACCCAGGTCAGCGATGGATTTTCTTTGTCCCAAGAATTGTTCGCCGGCTTCGGGGCCGTTGTCGTCACCACGTATCCATGGTTCACCGGACGCGGGACGTTGTCGGACAGCTTGCCGTTAACCTGCGTGCCAGGCTTGAGAGGAATGTTGCGAATCTTGACTGCCTGGCTGGGGCGAACACGAAGCGGCAACACGGTGCTGAATAACGTGATTCCATTATCTTGCGGTTTCACCAGCATGGTTTGCCACGTTCCATCGCTGGCACTGCCGGTGTGGCGGCCGCCGTTGTTGTCATCGGCCCAAATTTCCGGTGCCAACGGACCGGCAATCATGACTCCAAAGTCGCTCATCCGCTCGCCGTTTTCATCAACAGCGGAAAGTTGGATCTCACAGCCCTTCTTCAGCGTGACTTCCGCGACCTGGGGACCAAGATCAAAGTGCACGACCTCGCTGACAAAGCTTGCATGCTTGACCGAGAACGTCACCAGCGACGTCGTTAATGTTTTGGGTGCTTGATAGACATTGGCTGGATACTTGACAACGGCTTTGCCGTTTTCGCTGCTGTAGACAGGTCTGGGCGGTCCCAGCTTTTCTTCATTCCAGTAGCCGTGGCCACCTTCTTCCCGCATCCGCATCGCGTAAACCATCACCGCAGCGCCAGCGACCGGATTGCCTTGATCGTCATTCAGCTGAACGACCAATTCGGTCAGCGAATCGCGGTCGATCGTCTCCAAGTCGGCGGGAGGATCGGCCGACGCCAGGTTCCCCAGTACGAGAACCAGCGCCAATAAGCCTAAGATCACGATTCGTTCGAGTGCCGAGATACCCATGCCACGACTCACGCTCAGGAGTACTTGTTGCCGATCAAGACAATCATATCGGAAATCTTTCGCTGCGCCGCAGTCCCTTCGATTGCTGGCGGGGCGGACGTCGTGACCACCTCGCGTGTTGCGAGATCGCCTGCACGGTGCAAACTACGCGCCCAGCGACGGATCGCTGATACCGTTTTCGGCGAATCCCTTGCTTCTTAGCAAGCAGGCGTCGCAGTGACCGCAGGGCACACCTTCGGCGCCGGGATCGTAGCAGGAAAGTGTTAGCGAGTAATCGACGCCCAGTGACAGGCCTTTGGCGATGATTTGTGCTTTGCTCAGATCGATTAGCGGCGTGTGGATTTGCATGCGACGATGGGCTTCAACGCCCGCTTTGGTGGCCAGATTTGCCATCGCTTGAAATGCTTGAATGTATTCGGGCCGGCAGTCGGGATAGCCGCTGTAGTCCAAGGCATTGACGCCAATGAAGATGTCGGTTGAGCCGATCGTTTCAGCAAATGCAAGTGCCAGAGACAAGAAAATCGTGTTTCGAGCCGGCACGTAAGTCACCGGGATCGATCCATCGATCTGTTCGACTGAGTCGCTTTTGGGAACATCGATCGCCGTGTCGGTTAATGCTGATCCGCCGAATTGCGCGAGATTAATGTCAACCACTCGATGCGAAGCGGACTGCAACGACGCGGCCACCAATTCGCCGCGCTGAAGTTCATATTCGTGTCGCTGACCATATCGAAAGCTGATTGTGTGAGGCGTAAAACCTTCGTCACGAGCGATCGCCAGACAGGTCGCGCTATCTAACCCGCCGGAAAGCAAAACAACAGCCGGTCGCCCATCCGAATCAGTCACGTTTCTTCCACAACTTTCGACCGATCGATGGGTTATAGTTCGTCCAGTTGCCATCGGCCGCCACGTCGGTTTCGATCACGCTGGTAAACGAAGATAGCTTGGCATCAAGATTATCGATGTGGTGTAGCGCCACGGCTTCCAAGGTGACCGGGATTTTCGGACTGCCAAATTCCAGTTGGCCGTGGTGGCTGATGATCATATGCTCTAGGTGTAGGCGAAGTTCCGTTGGAACTGGATCGCCACTCGCGTTCAACTGGTCCATCTTTTCTCCCAGCATCTGAACGCCGATCATGATGTGTCCAATCAGTTGGCCGCGGTCGGTATAAGAGATTTCGCCGCCGGCCGACAGCTCTTCGATTTTTCCCAGATCGTGCAAAAAAGCTCCCATCAGCAGCAGCTCGCCGTCAAGTTGGGGATAGCGAGGGGCAATCAACTGCACAAGTTCCATCAAGTCAACCGTGTGGGCCAATAGTCCACCGGGATAGGCATGGTGGTTGGAGACCGCGGCGGCCGCGTAGCGAAGTTTGGCCATCAGGTCGTCATCGCCCAGGAATCCTTCGCCCAGTCGGCGGAGGTGAACATTCCGCAAGCCGCTGATCAGCTCATTCAAGCGGGCCACCAGCCGATCAGACTTGGCAGCATCAAATCGCTCAAAGTCGGCTGGGTCGACATCAGATGGATTCAGCCGCGTCACCTCGGAAACGATAGCTTGCAGCGATCCGTTGTGGATTTGAGTACGGCCACGAACCAGCACGTAGTCGCCGCGGTCAAAGGACTCGAACATCTTCTCGTCGGCGTTCCACAGCATTCCCGCGATCGTTCCGGATCGATCGGCCAGACGCATCAAAATGTATTTGCTGCCTTGCCGGTTTACTCGCAACTGTTTATCAGCGGCCCGAAACGACTGTTCGAATTGCTGGCCTTCGACGAGATCCAAAATCGGTGTGCGATTCACGGGTAACTCTTGTGGTCCGCGAGGGAAGGGGAGGGCGGTCATTGACTGCAGGCAGCTAAGGATGGCAATTGCAGCGGTTGATTGACAAGGCCCAGTCTAGTATGCCCAAGTTCCACAAGCTTGGACCCCCGGGGCTGCGGGGATCGACCGGTCGGCTCAGAATCTCAAGTTTGGCTGCTGGGAAAGATTGTGAATCCGTGGTTTTGTCGTGGATCGCACGGATTGGCAATCTGTGCGGAAAAATAGGCCGTTCGCATCCGATTGGCTTATCCTTGTCGGTCGAAGTTTTGTCTATACTGGGCAAATGTCCGATGCAGCTTCACCCATTACAATGCATCCCTCGTCAGTCAATCTCGTACGCTCATCACATTCTTGGACCGAGGCTGATAGTGCAGCAGGTTTTGTGCTTCGCTATTTAACGCCGATGCGGCGCCAGTTGGCGTCGGTCCTGGGTTCCAATTATGAAGCGGACGAGAGTTTGAAGATATTGCTTGCGCACTTGGTGTCCGCCGGGTTCGGTGAGCACAAGCGTGGCAAACTCCGTGATTTTCTGATTCGCGGTGTTCGTTCGTGCGCGAAAGCAAGACTAGCCGAAATGCCGGAAAAAGATCGCCCCCCGGCAAAGTTGGAGGGCGTTACGCCGCTATCGCAGGAATGGTTGAACTATTGGCGTGATTGTTTGATGGAACGCGCTTGGCGTGCGTTGGAGCGGTACGAGCACGCTCACCCCGATAGCCCGGTATACTCCGTACTGTTTGCGATCAAGGCGAATCCTAAGCTCACGACGACGCAACTCGTGCAGCAAGTCACCAAGGAATCGGGAGTCGAAGTCGACGACGAAGTGGTCAATCGATCCTTGGTGATCGCAAAATCAATGTTTGCTCAATTGATTGCCGATGAAGTCGTGGAAACACTGGAGGGTCCAACGAAAGATGACGTCAAGCAGGAAATCAAGCTGCTGGGAATGACGGGCTCATTTGAGGGTCTCATGATTTAGCGACATGTACCAAGGTGACCGGACAACCCCAACAGGGACAGGATTATTTCCAGGCCGCGCCGGATCTGGTCGCAATCCATCGGGCTGACGTTTCCCATTTTTTGCCGATCAACTTGTGGAAGTGCCGCGAGAGGCGGCGAATTGACGCGTTTGCCCTCAATCCTCGCCCTGGAAACACAGGTCACGCCAGACGATAATATCTTTGCAGGTAAGCCAAATTGGAGGCGCTTGCCGCGCCAATAAACCGATGCCCGCAAGACAGCGATCTGAATGTCTGCATGGCACCGCCATTGGTCCCACCAGGCATGCGACTCGCATCCAAACAAAAAATCGCGACATGGAGCGGAATGTCTTGATGTTAATACGTTACCTGATCGTCGCATCGGTTTGTTTTCTTGGTTCGGGCATTGTGCGTGGAGAGGAAGGCGATTCTCCGCTGGATGACGACGGGCGCATCGTCAACTTCCAGCGAGATGTCGCGCCGATTTTTGTGGCCCGATGCTTGGAGTGTCATGGCCCGGAGGAAGCGAAGAATGATTTTCGTGTTGACGATGTCGACACAGTGATGCAGTACGTCGAGCCCGAAGACTTGGAATCAAGCACGATGTACGTGGATTATTTGATCACGGAAAGCGAAGACGAATTGATGCCGCCGCCGAAGCACGGCGGTCCGTTATCGGCCAGTGAATTGGCGTTGATTCGAGTGTGGATTGAGGAAGGCGCGGTCTGGCCGGAGGATGCTGTGGTGGCGGCCGCTGAGGAAGTTGCCGCACCGGTGGCACAACCAAAGCCCGCATCCCGCCCACTGACGCTGGCGGAGAGGATTTGGGCGTTTCAGGGATTTTTGCATCCGGCGACCGTTCATTTCCCTATTGCGCTATTATTGTTCGGTGCATTCTTTGTTGTATTAGGTTGGAAGTGGCCATCGGTGGGCACGCAAATTCCCTTGGCTTGCCTGCTACTGGGTGCACCCGCGGCGGCCGCAGCCACCTTGATGGGATGGTCGTTTGCAAGCGAGCAAGGTTATGCGGGATGGACCACCGTGGATTTTGAAAGTGACGTATTTTGGCACCGCTGGAGTGGTGTTATCGTCGCGATCCTCTCCTTGTTGCTGGCCGTCGTCGCTTTGTTGGCCATTCGCAAAGAAGACTCTAAGTTGACTGCTGTCTGGAAAGTTGGATTAATCGTGGTGGCATTGATGGTTGGAGCCGTTGGCCACCAGGGTGGCGAATTGAGCTACGGTCATGACTTCTATCCCAAAGCGTTCCGCATCTTGCTCGGTACGCAGGAAGATCAGTCAAAACAAAGTACGGATGTTGCCACTGCCGAGGGATCTGTGGCCGCGAAAGCAAGCGTGAAGTAACGTTCAATCAGATAAGATTGAACTCCCGCATTGCCTGATTCTAAGCCTCGGTGCTGTGGGGCGGCGAAGCAAATACGGAAACATGCCAGTGTCCAAAAAGCATTCAAACAAGAAGAAACAGCCGAAGGCAATGCAGGCGGAGCTGCCTGAGAATCGTTTTCTTAATCGCGAACTGAGTTGGCTTCAATTCAACCAGCGTGTCCTGGATCAGGCTGCGGATGAATCACTTCCGCTGCTTGAACGCGCAAAGTTTCTAGCGATCTGTAGTTCGAATTTGGACGAGTTCATGATGGTGCGCATCGGCGGGCTGATGCTTCATCAAAACTCGATGGCTCGCGATCCTGCCGGGCTGACCGTAGCCGAGCAACTGCAAGATGTCTTGGCGATGTGCCAAATCTTCGTGCAGCGTCAGTACGAACTGCTCAATCAGACACTGCAGCGACAGCTGTCCGCGGCCGGGATTCTCCGCATGGACTTAAACGACTGCAGCGATCTGCAGTTGGAGGCCGCTGAAGCCAGGTTCCGAGACGAGATTTCTGCGGTATTATCCCCACAGGCATTATCCAACCGGCCGTTTCCCTTGTTGGGCGGATTGGGAATGTATCTCTGCGTCCGGTTGCGGCGTGAAGATGATCCGCAGCAGCAAGCCGATGTCGATGCGGTTGCCGAGTCACCCTGGCAATTCGCAGTGATTCCCTTGGGCAAGAGTCTGCCCAGAATGATCCCGCTGCCTTGTGAACAGGGGCACGCCTACATCCTGTTAGAAGATCTGGTCAGCCACTTTGTTGATGACTTTTTTCCGGGCCGCGAAGTGATTGAATGTGTGCCGTTTCGCGTCACCAGAAATGCCGACGTTGCACTTCGTGAAGACGAAGCGGCTGATTTGTTGTCGGGCATGACAGAGGTCTTGGAAAGCAGACGAGTGTCTCGAGCCGTACGCCTGGAATATGGCTCCGATGCCAGCGACGCGGTTGTTTCTTTGTTGTCGGAGTCGCTGCAAACATCAAACCAGAATCTGTTTTCGATTCCTGGACCCATCGATTTAACCCACTTGTTTTCGCTGCATTCGCTGGAAGGTTTTGACGCGCTAAGAGATGAGGCTTGGCCCGGCCAGTCAACGCCCGGAATTGACCCGGGTGAAAGTATTTTCGAGACGATCGCCGGCGGTGACATCCTGTTGGTACATCCGTACGAGAGATTTGATCCTGTTGTCAGACTGATAGAAGAGGCGGCTGACGACGAAGGCGTCTTGGCCATCAAGCAAATTCTTTATCGGACCAGCCGCAACAGTCCGATTGTCGCTGCTTTGAAACGCGCCGCTGAACAGGGAAAGTATGTTTCCGTCATCGTTGAGTTGAAGGCAAGATTTGACGAACAGCGAAACATCGATTGGGCACGCGAAATGGAGCAGGCGGGCGTCCAAGTGATCTATGGAATCCGAGGACTGAAGACGCATGCAAAAGTCTGCATCATTGTGCGGCGAGAATCACAAGGATTGATGCGCTACCTGCACTTCGGTACCGGCAATTACAATGAAGTGACTGCCAAGTTGTATAGCGATGTGTCGCTACTAACTTGCGATGGAGTTTTGGGCGCAGATGCGACCGCCTTCTTCAATGCGGTAACCGGTGCCAGCCAGCCGCAACAGATGCAAGAACTGGCGGTCGCTCCGACAACGCTGCGAAAAAGAATCCTGGCCTTGATCAATGCGGAAACGCAGCGTTCACTGCAAGGCCAGCGGGGTGAAATCATCGCCAAACTGAACTCGCTGGTCGATACCGAGGTCATCGACGCTCTGTATCGCGCCAGCCAAGCCGGCGTGAAAATTCGCCTCAATATTCGCGGAACCTGCTGTTTGAAACCCGGTGTGAAGGGACTCAGCGAATCGATTGAAGTGGTGTCGATCGTTGATCGGTTTTTGGAGCACGCCAGAATCATCTACTTCGCTCATGGCGGAGCAGATCAGGTCTTCATCAGTAGTGCCGACTGGATGCCGCGCAACCTGGACCGTCGTGTTGAATTGCTGGTCCCCGTGAACGATTCGGCTTGTCGCAACAAATTGCTCGACACGCTCCGTGTTTACCACCGCGACAACCAAAATGCCTGGCGAATGTCGCCTGATGGCCGGTACGTGCGAGCAACCCCTGGCAAGAACGAAAATCCCATCCGTGCACAACGCTTGCTATACGATCGTGCGATCGAGGCCATGAAGACCGACCAGCAAAGCAGCCGGACCGCCTTCCAGACTCATCGCGCGCGACGCGGGGATGCGTGATCATCTCCAAAACGTCCATGTTTTCCGGGCTTGATTCTGGGGGGCTCTGATAGTTTGGGAGTGATAAGATAACCGTCGAAAACGACTTGGATCGCGCGCATTGAGCAGTAACGGCGGTTAAAGCACCATTATTGGTTCGTTTTTCAGGCGACGTATCGCTCCTTTGGCGGCTTTTGATAGGAAGATCTTTCCCTCCAGGGCCGTGGTAACCGCAGAGTCGGCGTTTCCGCCTGAAAATGAGTTCGATAACATATTTGTGGTGGGATCGGCGGCAACTGCTGGCCCACGTCACCATGTTTACCAAGTCACCGGATTTTATATGAGCATCTTGCCTCGTCTACTTCTTCGGCGCCATCAATTGGCGGTTCTGGCGTGCTTCACGGTGACTCTGGGATTGAGTGTGTCGATGGCCGTGGGCCTGACGGCGCAAGATTCTGCGGCAGCCGAAAACACGGCAGCCGATAACGCGGAACCGGCGGACGACAAGAAACCTCCGCCAGCAAAAGCCGCGGCTTTTGTACCGGCCACTGATCTGCTGCCGCAAAGCACCGCGGGCTTTTTGCGGATCCCGAACTTTCCTGACTTTATCGACGCCTGGGAAAAGACGCATATCGGGATGTTGGCGGAAGAACCGTCGATGCAGCCGTTTCTGGAGACACAGAAAAAGCGTGCCAAGAACTTTTTAAACTCCGTCGACAATACGATTGGGGTTCGCCCGGAAGACTTGTACGAGATTGCTTCGGGAGAAGTGGTTGGTGCCTGGTTGCCGTTTGAGAACGATCAGCGGCGTCCCTTCGCCGTTTGTTTGATCGTTGACGTTCGCGGCTTGCGTCAGAAAGCGGACGATGTTTTGGTCCAGATTGACAAGGACTTGAAGGCCGGCGGCGCGACCAGAAATGACGTCGAATACCGCGGCGAGACCATTCGTGTTTACACGACCAAGCCCAAACCGGGGCAACTAAAGATTGACGAAATCGCGGTCACTCTCAACGACGATCGTATCATTGCCGCTGACCGCGAGACGGTCGTGCAGGATCTGCTGGATGCTGTTGCCGGAAAGCCGAAAGATAAACCGCTTAGTGAGCTGGACATTTTTCAAAAGGTGCTGGATGTTTCCCGCGAGGCGATTAAACAGCCCTCCCAAAAGGACGGTGGAACGGTTGGGATCGAATGGTTTGCCAAGCCCTTCCCGATGGGTCGGATCCTCCGCGAATTATTTGAAGTCGAACGTGGAAACGATATCGACGTCCTCAAGCTTTTGGAGGGACAGGGGTTCGATGCGGTTAAATCGCTTGGTGGTATCTTCGTGATGGCGGGAAAGAAATTCGATTTCTTGCACCGTGGATTCATCTATGCACCGGGTGCTGAGGAAGCGAAAGCCAAGTTTGTCAAAGGTGCCCGGATGTTGAATTTTCCCAACGAACTGCCGAATGGAATCCCAGCTTGGGTGCATCCGGAAAGCGGCACCTTCAATCGTGTTAATTTGAAAATGGAGGATGCTTTTTGGGCCTCAGAGTCGTTGATTAATGAGGCGTTTGGCGACGAGATCTTTCGCCCCATGATCGAAGGAATCAAGGAGGACGAAGAGGGCCCGCAGATCGACTTGGAAAAAGAATTCTTTCCCAATTTGGATGATCAACTGATACTGATCACTGACAACACCACTCCTGTGGATATCGATTCCGACAGAATGCTGGCTGCGATTCGCATCAAAAATGCTGCTGCGGTTAAGCAAGCGATTCGTAAGGCGATGGAGGTGGAGCCGGACGCGACTTTGCTGGACGTTCTGCCGGGCGTCGAAATATGGCGCGTCCAACGTGGTGAATCCGACGATGACTTTGAAGCGGAATTGCTTGAACTGGGGCTGGAACCGGAGCCCGGTGGGAACAATGATCCGCCACCGCTGCTCCATCATTGGGCGATTGCCACTGTCGATAAAGGTCCGGGATCCGATTTTCCCTATCTGCTGTTCTCCAGCCATCCCGATTTGCTGGTGCTGGTGGCCAAACGAATTCAAAATGGCGCGAAGGATGCATTGGCCGACGTCGATGCGATCAAGAATATCATGACCGCGCAAAAGGAATTGGGCGCGAAAGAGGTTTGCTTTGACCGCGTGACACGACTGAAGGATTCATTACGCGTCAAGTATGAGCTTCTGCGGCAAAACAAATTGAAGGACAGCGATTCGGTTATGGCTTCGTTGCTGCGCCGCGTCGTTGAGGACGAGGAAGGCGGTGAGCCCGATCCGCTGAACGCAAAAGCGCTGCCGCAGCTGAAGGAAATCGAGCACCATTTTCGTGACGGCGGAAGCTTCTACGAAACGACCAAAGATGGTTGGCTGATCAACGGCTTCTATTTGCGATAACGAACGGGGTCCCTGAACTGGCCCCTTCCGCAGGCCCTCCCAGTGTTACCGCAGCAGTTGCCTCTCAACTCAAGTCCAGGGCGGCTTGTAGTTTTTCGATCACCACCGGCAGGACTCGTTCCTGGACTTCTTTCAGTGTCCCTTCTTGAAAAGCGCCCGCCGCTGCTTTGTGGCCGCCACCGCCGAACAGCTGGGCAATCTCGTTACAGTCCATCTCGCAGCGACTGCGAAAACTCAGTTTAAATCCGCCCCGTAGCTGGCCGACAAAGATCACAGCGGCTTTGGTGTTTTCCACGGCCAACGTCAGATTGATCGCATCTTCGGTATCACTGGGCTCAGCGCCCATCGCCGCGAAATCTTCTTTTTCCACATAGGTATGCATCAGCGCGCCGTCAAGTTCTGATTTTGTTCGCGACAAAATCAGACCTCTCAGGCGGAGGCGACCGAGCGTATCTCGTTCGTACAAGTCCGCGTAGACTTCGCTGGGAACCACGCCCACGTCGACCAATCGTGCGATCACGCGGTAGGTTTCGGGAGTCACGCTGCCGAATCGAAACCAACCGGTATCGGTGGCAATTGCCGCAAACAGGGGCACGGCAAGCGAACGAGTCAAAGAAACGTTCAAGGCATCGGCTGCTTGGACCACCAAATGGCCGGTCGCTTCGGCTTGGTAGTCCTTGTACATCGTGGCGCCCAGGTCGTCTTCGCCGACGTGATGATCGACAACGATTTTGTCGCAGCTAGCTGCCCGGAACACGTCACCCATATCGCCAAGCTGGGCCCAGGCGCTCGTGTCCAGGACCATCATACAGTCGGCCGAGATGTCTTCCGCCTGCACGTCGTCGCCAAGTACTTCAATGTTTCCCGCAGGGTCCAGGAATTGCAGCGAGGTTGGTGTGCGATGGGCGTTGATGATGCGTACGTCTTTACCCGCCGCTCGCAGCACTTCTGCCATGCCCAGTTCACTTCCCAAGGCGTCACAGTCGGGCCGAATATGGCTGACCAAAACAAACGACTGGTAATGACTAATCTGCTCAACGAAGGCTTTCCAGTTGACACCCATGAAAGTTCTACTTTCCTTTTTCTGTGCCGCGCAAGTCGCTCTTGATACCCAGGTCTTCATGGGTAAGTCGTCGGCGGATGGTTTCCACGTCGCGCGATAACTGTTGCTTTAATAACTCCACCGATTCAAAGCGAGCAATGTCACGCACGGACGTAACGAAGTCAACCAGCAGGATTTGACCATACAGGTCGGCGGAGTAATCGAGCAGATGGATTTCAATCTTACAGCTGCCCGCCTCGTCAAAGGTGGGGTTGGGACCAACGTGAATCGCTGCCAACCGTTTTCCCCCAGCGGCGGTGTATCCAAAGCCGCCGTACACGCCCGGTCCGGGAACGATGCCGTCAACATGCTCCAGATTGGCTGTCGGGAATCCAATTTCACGGCCGCGGCGGTCACCAGCGACCACTTGGCCGCGAATTCGATACGGCTGACCAAGCAGGCTGTTGGCTGCCTGAATCTCGCCCTTCTGCAACAGCCCGCGAATACGCGTGCTGCTGATCATGTCGCCGTCAATCATGGTCGGATCGACGATCAGCAATTCGATGCCTGATTGTCCACACAGTCGCTGAAGCGTCTGCACATCCCCTGATCGGCCGCGGCCAAAAAAGAAATTTGGACCTTCCACCATTGCTTTGGCGGCGAGCCGCTTGACGACTAAAGCATCAAAGAAAGCCTGCGCCGAAAGCTGCAGGAACTCAGGCGACGTTTGGCAGACCGCCAAGTACTCGATGCCAACTCCGTCCAACAATTCGGCACGTCGCTCAAGCCAGGTAAGCATCGGGGGCACACGATCGGGCCGTAGAATCGAGGCGGGATGCGGATCCAGAACAACGGCAACGGCAGGGCCCCCCAAGCGATCGGCTTGTTCGCGTACCCGCCGCAGCAAAGCAACATGCCCGCGGTGAACGCCATCAAAATTGCCAATGCTGACCACGCCGCCTCGAAGCACTTCGCTAGCTGGATCGGCGACATCAACGTCCGAGACTTTCGCGAGCGTTATCAGTTTGGTCACAAGCAGGGATACGGCGGAGAAGGGCAGGGGAGTGGTGCGGAGATTGTACTGAGCATGCAACGACGTTCGTAGGCGACGTGACTGAGTATCGCCGGGTCCACGCTACATCGTCGGCAGTTAGTGTTCAGTCACCGATGACTCCGCTGCACGCGTTGCTTCCGGTAAAGCCGCGACAATGTCCAGGCAGGTCATGCCGGCTTGACCCAGCCGCTGCGCCGCGATGTCACCAGCGGCGCCGTGAATCCAAACTCCCAACCTGGCCGCATTCCAGGCCGACAGGCCCTGGCCCAGCAGCGACGTGATCACACCGGTCAAGACATCACCGCTGCCGGCCGTGGCCATCCCGGCATTGCCGGTCGTGTTGGTCCAGGGGCCGTCCGTACGATCAGCCGAACCGATGATCACCGTGGGACCGCCTTTCAAGACAATCACGGCTCTGCAGCTGTTGGCAATTGACTTGGCGGCATCAATTTGTGCCCCGCGATCACTCGCCGATACTCCGCTCAATCGAGAAAATTCGCCAGGATGAGGCGTCAAAACAAGATCATGATCGGCTGCCATCTCCGCAAACAAATCGATTTGTGCCAGGCAATTCAGTGCGTCAGCGTCAAACACTCGAGGCAGCTTTTGCTGAAGTAACCGTTCCACGATTCGATAGGATCCTTCTCCCGTCGTCATGCCCGGTCCACAACCGATGACATCAAATCGATTGATCAGCCCGGACAATTCGGTTGCTGCGTCAAGACTGAAGCGGCCCTGGGAATTATCGGAAATGGGAATCGTCATCACGCCGGGATGAAACGAAGCGACCGTTTCCAAGCATCGATCGGGCACCGCCGCGGAGACCAGTCCGCTGCCGGTATGCAGGGCTGCCATCGATGCCAGCGCGATCGAACCGCTCATACCGCGTGATCCGCCAACCAACAGCAGCTTGCCGAAGTCGCCTTTGTGAGCGTCGCTGGTTCGGGGCGGCAACCGTAGTGGAGGATCGGTGTTCATCGCGATTGTTGAACCTGCTGCAACTGACGAACCACCATTCCCGCCAGGTAACCGCCTTTGAATCCAGCGTCGATATTGACCACGGCAACGTTCGCCGCACAGCTGCTGAGCATTCCCAGCAGCGGGGCGATGCCGCCAAAACTGGCACCGTAGCCGACGCTGGTCGGAACCGCAAACACCGGGACCGCCACATGGCCAGCAATTGCCGACGGCAAGGCACCCTCCATCCCCGCGATGACGACGATGGCCGACGCCTGCCTGAGCCGGGGGACTGCCGACAACATTCGCTGAGGCCCAGCCACCCCGATGTCATCAAAACGCTGAATAGGAATCCCCATCCAGCTCAATGTCTCGACCGCTTCCTCAGCGGCCGGCGAGTCGGTGCTGCCCGCAGTGACGACCGCGGCGTGCAGCGTGGCGGCACACTCGGACTCCGACAACGGCGTGATCTCGGTCAATTCTTCGCTAGCGACATGCAGTGTGTGCCCGATTGAATTGTGTCGTGCGTACGGAAATCCGAGTCGAACCTTCTGAGCCGTGATGGGGTCAATCCGCGTGACCAGGGCGGGCTGTCCCGCCGCCAACTGGGTCTGAATGATTTGCGAGATCAGTTCGTCTGACTTGCCGGCACCATAAATCACTTCCCCAAAGCCGCAGCGGGTCGGACGTCCCAAATCCACGGTGGCCCCCTCAATCGTGCGTTGGGCCATCGCTGCGGTGGGCAATTGGTCTTCAATCCGGCGCAGTGCATCCTCGACGGAAACTTCGCCCCCGGCGATCCCGTGAAGCAGGTCAGCGAGCAAAGAATTTGGATTCATGGATGATCAATTCCAGGGGTGGGTTGCGGTGAGCCCGAATCAAATCTCAAATTCCCATTCTGACATCCAATCAAACACCACGCACTGTCGGCGGACTGAAACGATATGAAAAGCTGCGTATTAGCGTACTCGGGCGGTCTGGATACTTCGGTGATTCTCGGCTGGTTACAGGATCAGGGATACGAGGTCCATGCGGTCTACGTCGATTTGGGTCAACCCTGTGAAGACCGCCAGGCGATCATGGAAAAGGCCGAAAATTGTGGGGCAAAATCGGCTCGTTTGGTCGATGTTCGCGAAGAATTGTGCCGTGATTTCGCGTTTCCCGTTTTGGCGTGGCAAGCCAAATACGAACAGATCTATTTGCTCGGCACCTCGATCGCTCGCCCGCTGATCAGCAAAGTTTGCCTGCAGGTGGCTCGTGAAGTCGGTGCCACCGCCTACGCCCACGGGGCGACAGGCAAGGGGAACGACCAATGCCGTTTTCAACTCGCCGCCGAAGCACTCGACCCGACCGTGAAGATCATCGCACCCTGGCGGATCCAAGAATTCCGCGATGCCTTTCCGGGCCGCACAGAATTGATCGCCTACTGTGAAAGCAAGAACATCCCCGTCAAAGCGTCCGCCGCCAAACCGTACAGCAGCGACGAGAATGTCTTGCATATCAGCTACGAAGCCGGTGAACTTGAGGAGCTGACCGTCAACGGAGTCGAACTGGTTGATTTCGGCATGGGTGTCAGTCCGCAAGAAGCTCCCGATGAATCAGAAACGGTCACCATCGGATTCGAATCGGGCGTGCCTGCGACTTTCAATGGCAATCATGTGGGTGCCTTGGAAATGGTGCAAACGTTGAACGAAATCGGCGGACGTCACGGCATCGGACGCATCGATATGGTCGAAAATCGGTTTGTGGGAATGAAAAGCCGCGGAGTCTATGAATCGCCGGGAATGACGATCTTGTACGATGCGCTGATGTACATCGAACAACTTTCGATGGACCGAGACCTGATGCATTTGCGCGATCGGATGTCACCCGAAGTTGCCGAGATGGTGTACTACGGATTCTGGTACACACCCAAAATGGACGCCTTGATGGCATTCATTCGCGAAGCGCAAAAACCGGTAACCGGTGAAGTTGAGCTGAAACTTTACAAAGGCAACATCATGGTGAATTCCCGCACCAGCCCGAATAGCCTGTACGACGCGGAGATCGCGACGATGGAGGGCGGCGGGTCGTACAACCAAGACGATGCCGAAGGATTCTTGCGGATTCAGGGGCTGCCCAGCCGGG
Organism: Pirellulaceae bacterium; assembly: GCA_041623895.1. Classification (GTDB taxonomy): domain Bacteria; phylum Planctomycetota; class Planctomycetia; order Pirellulales; family Pirellulaceae; genus JBFJVZ01. The sequence goes on from JBFJVZ010000003.1 coordinate 30,881, forward strand.
TGCAGGGCAGGGTGGCACCGCGGAAATACTAGCGCTTTATCAGGCCTTGATTCTGGCGTAGGGCAACTCGCCAACTGTTTCACTTGCCTGCGTGAATCGCCAAAAGTGCCTCCTTGGCGAGTTCGGCTACGGCCTCACATGCCAATCTTCAATTTGGGCAAGCACGAACGCATTCTTAATGCCGTGGTGTTCTTTTGAACACTGCCGTCGGTTTCCGCTTCCAGCGTGAAGTCGCAATCCCCAAGAACGCTCTCTGCTCCCGCAAATTGATCGCAAACATCGTAACTTGCCTACAAGTCGGGGTAGCGGTGAGGCAACCGTTTTCCGCTGATTCCTTTGCCCGGCGAGTTGCCCGTTTTGGTTGACCCGTTGGGCGGAACAACTTAACATCAACGCTGAATTTGAGGCCGAAAATCACGAATGTTGGCTCCTTGTCTTCGTTCATTCGTGCGTTGATCTTTCCAGGTAAGGAGATCGAGGCTTCAACCTCCGGTGAACGTTCGTTCGCGCTGCTTGAATCGCTCCCATTTATTCCCAGGGTTTAGTCGCGATGTATTTTCTAGCTCAACCGTTCTCGCGGTTCTTGGTAGCAATCAGCTTGGTCCTGGTGCTGGCAACCACTTCTGTTGCGGGGACGTTTGCGGTCGATAACCGGCGCGACTTGGCGATGATGAAGCTCAAGATCCGTGCGGCACAATTTCTTCAACGTGCCACGTTCGGCCCGACCATCGAACAGATTGACCAGCTGGCGGCGCGAATGAGGCGGGTTGGCGTACAGCGGGCATGCAGCGAGTGGATTGACAGGCAATTTGAATTACCGCCGTCGCTACACCAGCCGCTGGTTTTGAACATGCTGGCCGATGACGGTTACGACCCGTCGAACAATTTGGTCTGGGTAGTGAGATATCGCTACCACGCCTGGTGGCACCATGCATTGACGGCCCAAGACCAGTTGCGGCAGCGCGTAGCATGGGCATTGATTCAAATTCTGGTGACCAGTGAAGACGGCGCCGGCTTCGGCGACCTGAATGTTGGCGATAACTCAGGGATGGCAAGATGGCTGGGGCCGACCAATTATTACGACCTGATGGTCCGGCATGCGTTCGGCAACTATCGCGAGTTACTGGAGGACGTGACTTATCACCCGGTGATGGGGATTTATCTCAGCCATCTTCGCAATCGCAAGACCGATTTGGTGGCCAACCGCTTCCCGGACGAAAACTATGCTCGCGAAATCATGCAACTATTCACGATCGGGCTTTACGAGTTGCATCAAGACGGCAGGCTCAAGGTCGATGATAACGGTGACCTGATCCCAACCTATGACAACGAAACGATCAAGGAATTCGCGAAAGTATTTACCGGACTCGCTTTCAAGCCGAATCCCAACGCCACCGGCTATGGTCAATTTTGGTGGGGCAACGACTTTCAGTATCCGATGGAAATGTTCGATTTCGAGCACGAGCCGGGGCAAAAAACTCTGCTCAACGGAGAAGTGATCGGCAGCGAAGGCACGGTTGACGGAAATGCCGACATTCAAGCTGCGCTGGATAACTTGATGGCGCACGACAACGTTGCCCCCTTTATCGCTCGCCGTTTGATACAGCGATTCGTAAAAAGCAATCCCTCGCGCGGTTACATTCGTCGGGTTGCCGCCAAATTCAATAAGAACGGACAGGGCGTCAAAGGCGACTTGAAGGCTGTCATCAAAGCTGTGTTGCTGGACCCCGAGGTTTGGCGCGGCCAACGCGTTCGTGGTTTGAAGAATCCATACCGGGTTCTGGTCGTAGGCCGCGGAACCAATCACTCCAAGCTTGCCGAACCCGTGATTCGTTACACTCGCTTGATTCGCGGGGCGCATGGGCAGAGCGATTATCACACCGGGCGAATGATGGTCGTGCCGATGGACTGGAACTGGACGCAAGAGCCCTACAAGTCACCGAGCGTGTTCAATTTCTGGTTGCCCGATTATCAGCCCCCGGGCGACCTGATCACCTACACGCCGTCGCGACGGATTCCCAACGGATTCTTGGCGGCCCCCGAGTTCCAACAAAAAACTCCGGTGGTCTCGAACCGCTTATTGAACCGCTACATCTACGATATCGCCAACTCTCGCTCCAGGCACTATCTCAGCAACTCCAACTACACCATGGAATGCAATATCAACTTCCAGCTCGATCGGGAGTTGGCGCTGGCTAGCGAAGACCAAGACATGCACAAGTTGATGGATCTTCTCGATCTGGTGTATTGCTGCGGCTCGATGCCACAGGACTACAAAGATCGCTGCGTGGAAGTGATCAATCAGGAAACGGAGTGGATGAAAACCAACACCACATGGCGGCCGCGGATGGAAGAATTCCGCGTGGAAAATGCAATGCTAGCCGTGCTGACGTCACCGTTTTGCGCGATCACCGAGTGACTCCGCTCCGATCCTATGTACAAACCCGTTAATTTGGAATTCTTGTCATGACCATGGAACATATCATCGATAAAGGCCCGCGGCGGCGGGATCTGCTGAAAATGGCGGGCGGCTGTGCAGCGCTGACCAATACTTCGCTGTTGTCGACGATTTTTAATCTGTCAGCGACAAACGCCGCGGTCGCCAACAACGCCGCCAATTTGACCGGCTACAAAGCAATCGTATGTGTGTTTCTGTACGGTGGTAACGACGCCTACAACATGCTTTCACCTTTGACGCCCAGCGAGCGGAACGACTATTTGACTGCTCGCGGAGGTGTCTATGCACCAGGCAATGGCGCGCTGGGCTTGGACGATGCGACACTGCACTCAATCACCGATCCGGGTACGGGACGGACGTTTGGAATTCACCCATCGATGCCGGAAATGCAGGCGTTGTACCAGCAAGGAAAGGTCGGTTTCTTGGCCAACATTGGCAGTTTGGTCGAACCGACGACAATGGCAGATTACCAGGCGCAATCGAATCTGCCGCTCGGCTTGTTCTCGCACGCTGACTTGCAGCGGCATTGGATGACTTCGGTGCCCCAGACTCGTTCTCAAATCACCGGTTGGGCGGGACGAATGGCGGATTGCGTCACCGGGGCAGCCAACGGCAGTCAGAACATCTCCATGAATATCTCGTTGAACTCCGTCAATATGTGGCAGACCGGCGGTCAGGTGGTGCCGTACATCATCACCAGTTCCGGCGCCAGTGAGGTTGGTTGGTACGGCCAAACTTGGACGCAGGCGAAGATCTTTACAACCTTGACTGATGACGCGCTCTCGCGTGCCTACGGCAACCTGGTGGAAAGGACCTTTGCCGGCGCCAACCGAAACGCGCTGGATGCGGCCATTCAATTCAATGAAGCGACCAACGCGGTGAATTTGAATACGGTATTCCCGGATGAATACTTGGCTAATCAATTGAAGATGGTTGCCAAGACGATCGGCGCCCGCAACCATCCCGATATTGCGCAAACGCGACAAATCTTTTTTGTCAGCACCGGCGGCTACGACAATCACGACGAACTGATCATTAACCAGGCCGCTAATCTGGCCGAAGTCAGCCAGGCGCTCAAGGCGTTTTACGATGCGACGGTCGAGTTGGGCGTTGCCAGCGACGTGGTGACTTTTACCGCCAGCGACTTTGCACGCACGCTAAACAGTAACGGAAAAGGCTCCGACCACGCTTGGGGCGGTATCTCTGCTGTGATGGGCGACGGCGTTGATGGCGGCAAGATTCATGGTGAATATCCAGGCTCATTGGCCCCGGGTAGTTCACTGGATCTGGGCCGGGGGCGTCTGCTGCCAACGATGGCGGTTGACGAAATGGCCGCGGAGCTCGCCATGTGGTACGGCGTTGGAAACGATGCTGACTTGGAACAGATCTTGCCCAACATTCGCAACTTCCCCTCGGCAAACGGCGGCAACACGCGGCCCGTTGGATTCATGCTCTAGTGGTGCGCTAATCCAACGTATCATCCGCCAAGGGTTCGCCGCCATTGGGAGTCACCAAGGCATTGAACGTCGTTGGCGACATCGTCTCTTCAGCAAAATGCCCGCGTTGGTCAACGGTCACCATCGCTGCACCACCATCGCACAGTCCGCCCGGCTCAATTCCGGCGGTTCCATTGATCTGGCCGCGCATCAAGCCAAAGTCCAGGTCCAGCGGCTCCGTCCATAAACCTGCACTGTTTGGATTGCCTTCGATGACAAGAATTGTCTGCGATGGATCGTCCGTGATTTGATCGGGCGAAAGCGGACCGCTGTTGGGGAACAATGTTCCGGGACCAACAATCAAGTAATAGCCAGTCCCGGACGTCCAGCCAGTTTGTGATTCAGTCGGGTGAGCAAACACCGCAGGCCTGTTGTAGCAGACCATCATGTTGGCCGGGTCATTCCAGGGCTTGCTCATATCGTATTGGTCAAACAATTCTTGTCGTTCCAAATACGGCAAGATCAAGACCCGCCAGGAATGCATCTTTGTCTTGCCTGGACCGTACGTAATGGGCGGCGGATAGGTGCCGTGGTCAGCAGCATAGGCGTTTAAAGCTGCCGCGATCATTTCCAAGTTGCGCATCGACGCCGTCCGTTGACGATTTGTTTGCAGTTGACTAACCGTTTGACCGCCAAATCGAAAAATGGCAAACACCAGGCAGCCCATGATCACCAACAAGACGCCTGCCGCGACTGCCCAACCCAATGGTTTGCTGTCGACACCGAAGCCGGGCGCTGCCTCAGCAGTCCCAGCAAAGTGCGGCAACTGAATCGGCTCGCCACAACTGACACATTCGCCCGACTGTCCGCTGAAGCGGTCATCGACCTGCGTCTTCGTTAGGCAATGTGGACAAGTGAATAAGTAAGGCATATTGACAAAGGCAAGGTCTGCAGCGGTCTGGCGACGCCAAGTCTAATGGATTGTCGCTGGTGGTTATCAGGGCCTGTAGTTATCAGGATCGGGGGGCGCTAAATTTGGTCCCTCTGTGACCGCACCAAAGATCAAGCTTATTCTAACGCGATTGTCCAGCCTTGCAGGGCAGGGCAGTGCGGGATTCGCTGCTGATACAATACGCTCCCACACGATTCATTTTAGGTTGGCAACCGGATTCAGGGAGTGGTCCTCGTGCGAGTCGTTCTGCAACGCGTTTCCAGCGCCAGTGTCACGGTTGATGGTCAAATCGTGGGCCAGATCGGTGAAGGCTTGCTCGCTTTGGTTGGCATCGCTCGCGGCGACACGGACGCAGAAGTCCGTTGGATGGCCGACAAAACAGCCGAGCTCCGCGTCTTTGAAGATGACCAAGGTAAGATGAATCGCTCGCTGCTGGAGATCGGCGGCTCGGCCCTCGTGGTTAGCCAATTCACGTTGTTGGGTGACTGTCGCAAGGGACGCCGCCCGGCGTTTACAGGTGCCGCCGATCCAGAAGTGGCCAACCGCTTGTACACGCGCTACGCGGATCTGCTTGCCGAGCGTGGCGTCGGTGTTCAGCGAGGAACCTTTGCTGCCGATATGCAGGTTGCGCTCGTGAACAACGGACCGGTGACAGTGATTTTGGAACGAGTCCCGTAATGTCCACAACGCTGCGACCAATTTTGTGTAGCGGAATTCGTAAGAAATCCGACAGTCTTAATCTGCCCGGAAGTCTTCTGACGTCGGCTGCGAAAGCAAAGCCTGTGCATTCAGCGCTTCGGCATCCATCGATCCCACGGTAATTGATCGGCTCGCGGCTGGGCGATGTGATAATTCTGATCCAACCGGGTCCGTTCGCGAAGTCGATCGGCGAAATCGGTATCGCCCCAAGCCAGGTAAGAGAGTACCGCGACTTGGGTGTAAATAAAGATGTTGGCAAGCGTGTTATTACCAAACAGCTTCATCGCTGATCCAAACGACTTCTTTGGACGCAGTCGTCCCACACCAACGTTCAGAGCCCAAATCTCATCCAATAACAGATGCACAATAAAGCCAAGAACGACAGCCAGGCTCTTGTACACACGCACGGATTCGCTTAGGCACGGCATCGCCAGATAGGCAAGCAAACCGGCAGTCGCCGCCGCCGGAATGCTGTGCCACATGCCGCGGTGAACCGTAAAGCGTTTAAAGAACTCGAAAACGACAAACCGAATCGCCACATAGATCAGCATCGCTGCCAGCGCCATCGATTCGTGTGAGAGCTGCAGATCACGAAATCGCTCCAGCATCAACATCGGCACAACGGCCGCCGCAAACATACTCGTTTCGCGAAGTGGAATTCCTGAGTCGCTGTCCAAGTCAGGCAGCATGCCGCTGACAGCGCACAGACCACCAGCCAAAATGCCGCTTTCCAGCGTCATCGATTGACTGGTCACGCCCCAGTATCCATACCCGATACCGACGATCGTGCTGGCGGTAATGTGAGTTTTAAAATCAGCCACAATTCTTGACGAAGGCCAGGACTGGTCCGGGTAAGAAAGACGCCAGGGCGAGTCCTGGCCTACCTAGTCGGTAGATAAAGTTTTTCGTCGTGCGGTGCCAAGTGAGAATCGATTGATCTGGGATCCTTTGCGCTGCTATAGTCGCACCGAACGCGTAGGGCAGCAGGCTGCCTTGATTGCTAGCAAATTCCACTCTCCTGCATGCATGGAAGCTGATTCGGTGGAGATCTATGACATTGTGATGCTGGTCGTGCTGGTGGGCGCGGCGTTGTTCGGGGCGATCAAGGGCTTCGCCTGGCAATTGGCCTCGATCGCCTCGATCGTGGTCAGCTACATCGTGGCGTATCGTTTTCGCGAACCATTTAGCCAATCGATTCATGCCGATCCGCCCTGGAATCGGTTCCTGGCGATGCTGATTCTGTACATTGGCACCGCGCTGGTGATCTGGGTCGGATTCCGGATGATCAGCGGCACCATCGATCGTCTGAAACTGAAAGAATTCGACCGCCAGATCGGCTTCCTGTTTGGGCTAGCAAAAGGCGGTTTGTACTGCACACTGATCACGCTGTTTGCGGTCACGCTGCTGGGTGAGTCGATTCGGGAACAAGTGGTTGCTAGCAAAAGCGGCCGCTATATCGCCACGGTTTTGGATAAGAGCGAGTCGGTCATTCCACCGGAAATCCACGAGGTCGTTCAGCCATATTTGGAGCGTTTTGAAGACCGCTTTGCGGGTGCCGCAGCGGGTACAAATTCAGCCCGTGAAACAATGTTTGATCAGGCAATTCCGCAGCTGAAACAGATCCCCCAGCGAGCCGGCGAAATGCTGCCCGAATCGTTCTGGAACGACGCGGCGAGCGGAGGATTTCAGCGGCAGCCATTGCCGCTGGATCCGAGGCAATACCAGCCTGCCGGCAACCGTTTCCAGCAAGCGCAAGGCGACCAAGCGAAGCCGCCTTGGAATGGATTCCAACGCTAGCAACGTCAACCAAAGCGAAGCTGGATCACATCGCAGAGAACTGCACGCTGATCTCAAAAGAACCGGGGAAATACGGGCGTTTTTCGACCGCTTGTACAACATAAGAGGCATTATCGGACGTTGGAAACAGGTCTCAAAACACCCTGCATGGCCAGCAAATGCAGCTCCAGCGTCTGCCGTCCTTGCCCGTTGGCGTCGATTGCTGCCGATCTGCTCTCGGCTCTCTAACGCCAACAAATCATCAGGGACACAGATGAGGAACGCTCCGCTCTTGGCTTCATTTCGTCGCCGTCAGCTCTGCCCGGTTCGGCCGGAATTCCGCGCACCCACGGCGCTAGAACGCGGAGCAAAAAAAACGGATATTCGGCGGCGTGGAACTCGCGATTTGAAATCCAAAAATTTGAGAATTTGAAATCGAATTTTCGAAGCAAGAAACAATCGCGAAAACGGAGCAACATTCGGTTTGAAAAGCGATTTTGAAAAGCAAATCGGGAAGCGAAAAATTCAAAATTTCGAAAACCGACCGGGGGAAGTTTTCCCGGATCGTGACGATTATGCAGCGAAGTCGCTATCGTCGCCCGTTCCGAGGAACTCGCAATTTGAAATCGAGAATTTGAAATCTGAAATCGCAGTTTCGGATCGATTTGATTGGCAGTGATCCAGCTCAATCGGCGGCGTTGACGTACATCTTTGTCGCCTCGAGATCGATGCGGACGTGATGATCGACCATGCTGGGAAACACCATCCCCCGGCGGGTTTCCAACGGCATTTCCTGGTCTCGTGTCATCGGCATGTGACAGCTGATGCAATTGCTGACGATTGAATCGCCAATCTGTGCTGACATCCCACAGTGCTGTTGATCGTGGCACTCCAGGCAGCGCCCAGAAAACGTCGCGGTATCACGGCGCTCGTTGCGATGAGGATTGTGGCAGCTGGTGCAGGTCATGTCGCTGTGCTGAAAACATGAACTCTTCTTTAGTCTTGTCAGCTGGTTGCTGGTATGAACGCTGCCAACCTTGTCCGGCAAAGGGATTTGCTGGTGGAATTCACTGATTTCGTCGCCGGGACGAAAGCTGAACGCTGGTTTCTTTAACTGGAATGATCCTGAATGGCACTGGCCGCAAATATCCAGCTGTTGTTGCCTTGAGAGTTTGGCAGGCAGTGTGATGAACTTTGTTTGCTTCGTCTCTGGGTTTTGCTGGTGGAATTCGATATGGCTTTGACCGGGACCGTGGCACCGCTCACACGAGATCCCCCAGATTGCCGAGTCTTGGAGATAATGGTTTGGCGGTTTGGTCTGCTGAATAAAGGTTGCGTGGCATTCCAAGCAGCCAGTGCGGATCACGCGAGTCAAGTTGACATCGGTCGGCGAGAAGCCGGGGCTGGGGATCCATTCATCGGTGCCGGAAAAGTAGGAGATGTGCGTTTGAAACAATCGATCGCCATGCCAATACAAATAAGTTTGCCCCGTCTTGGCTGATCCGGTCACGATCTGCATCGGGACTTGATGCTTCCAATCGCAAAAATCGATCGATTGGTGAAGGGAATCACCGCGCTTGATCACTCGGTGTGATAGTTCGGGGTCGCTGGTACGAACAATGGAGGCATCATCGATCGGCCCATGGAATGTCTTTTCCGAGGCAGGCGCGCTGGTTTTGTGATGCGCCGTCTGGACAAATCCATCGTGTTGCTGCTGATGACAATCGGCGCAGGCGGCCGCACCAACAAAACCCGGGTTGGCATCTTCTTGCTTTGCCGGATCCGATGTTGCTCGCTGAGGTCCCAGATCAGGACGATAGGGCAGTGAGATTCGGGAACCACTTGGTGATTCGATTTCCCAGAGGTCACTGCTGCGCTCGGCGATCAACTTGTCGCTCAATCGCACCATGGCGACGTGAACGGAATCGACTGGCTGGGCGGCGTCCAGCTTGGCCATCTTTCGGGCGATGCGCTCAGCCTCTTCGGCTTCGCGCCCGCCGCCCCCGTTGTAGATCAACCAGGCAACACAGGCGACGACGGCAGCGGCCAATAGGATTCTGGATGCGCTCATTGGACATGCGCACCGGGGTCCTCTAGATACACACCGATCCTGCGGAATTTTTCATAGCGTGATTCGATCAGCTGATCGGCGCTGGAGGTTTCGAGGTCGGCGAGCGTTCTGGAGAGATACGACTTTAAGCGTGAAGCCATTTGGTGGTGGTCCCGGTGAGCTCCGCCTAACGGTTCATCAAGCACGTCGTCGACGACGCCCAGCCGCTCCAGATCGCTGCTGGTGAAACGCAGTGCCGCTGCGGCTTTGGGTGCGTGTTCGTGGCTTTTCCATAGGATACCGGCGCAGCCTTCGGGGCTGATCACGGAATAATAGGCGTGACGCAGGATCGCGACGCGGTCCCCGACGCCGATGCCCAGCGCGCCGCCAGAGCCTCCTTCGCCAATCACGATGCAAATGATCGGCGTGCGCAGCCGGCTCATCTTGAACATGCTTTCGGCAATCACTTGGGCTTGTCCGCGCTCTTCAGCGCCGACTCCGGGATAGGCTCCCGGTGTGTCGATGAAGCAAACCAGGGGCAAACGATACTTTTCGGCCAGCCGCATTTTGCTCATCGCTTTGCGGTAACCTTCCGGATGTGCACAGCCAAAGTGACAGGCCGCGCGCTCTTTATACGTGCGTCCTTTTTGGTGGCCGACGACCAATACCTTGTGGCGATCGAGCTTGGCGAAACCGGACAGCATCGCACGGTCGTCACCGAAATGCTTGTCGCCGTGCAATTCGACAAACTCGTCGAAGACCAGGTTCAAGTAGTCTCGCGTGTAGGGCCGGTTTTTGTGCCGAGCGACTTGCACGGTTTGCCAGGCGTCCAGGGAGGAATAGACGTCCCGCAACTGCCGGACTAACTTTCGGCGGAGTGAACGGATTTCGTTTTCGGTTTCGCCGGAACGGTTGGTTTGCCGCTCCAGGGTTGCGATCTTGCTTTCCAGTTCCGCGATTTCGTGTTCGAATTCCAATCCGGGGCCTGCGTTCATCGTTTAGTTGCGCTCCTTGCGTTTCTTCCTGCGCTTCAGTTCGTTCGCGTCTCTTTTTTCTTGTTGCTCGTCAAATTCTTCATCCGATTCCAGACCCTGCTGGGGCTTGCGGATCATGTCATCGGCGCCTTTGATGCCGGGCATCGAATCAAACACACTGACTCTTGGTTTGCGGGGCCGCTTGACAAAGACTTCTATTGTACGGAATTGCTTCAAAAACTCCCACATCGATGGCGGGCGGTCATCCGGTTTCTTGGCCATCATGCTCTTGACCAGGTTGGCAAATTCCTTGGAGACGTTTTCGTTGTGAACAATGGGACTGGGAATCGAGGCTGTCAGGTGCTTGTTCAACAAATCATTAGGCGTGTCACCGGTGTACGGCGGTTTGGCGGTACACATTTCAAACAGGACGCAGCCAAATGCATAGATATCCGTTCGTTCGTCGCACACTTTGCGGCGAATCTGTTCGGGAGCCATGTAGCTGCGCGTGCCTTTAGCGACCTTGGCACTATGAAACAGTTTGCTCAAGCCGGTTTTCTTTTTCTGTGCAATCGTGAAATCGATCAGCTTCACGACGCCTTCACGGCTGACCAGAAAGTTGTCCGGTTTGACATCCAGATGAATCCAGTTTTTGGTGTGCAGGTAGTACAACCCTTCGGCCGCCTGTTCGACGATCTTGTCCAGCATGAACGCCAGCGACTCGGGGCCGCGACGGAGCGCTTGTTTGATATTCAGTTCGCTGAATAGCTCCATGACCAAGAACGGTGTGCCGCTATCGACACGGTACTCCATGACTTTGATGATTCGCGGGCTGGCAAGCTCCTTGGCGACGTTGTATTCGTGCCTGAGCAAAGCGATTTCGGTTCTGTCGTCCCGTATATTGTGCCGCAGGATTTTCAACGCGAAACGCTTTTGCGATTGCTCCTCGATCGCTTCCCAGACCTCGCAGGTACTTCCCAAACGAATCAGACGAGCCAACCGGTACGGCCCCAAGAAGTCACGGGATTTGCTCATCGGGTCTGGATCGTGTGCGTCAGAGGAAGGAATTCAATATTCGACATCATAATCGATGCCGGAACTACCCCCGAGCAGAATTGGTTTTTTGCCAGCGGCGGACAGATCTCTGGTAAGGGAGTCCGAAAACATCCGCCAATTCCAGGGTCGCAGCTGGTAATGCGCCGGAACTGCACCGCGTGCTGTTAAGGTGAATTCTGTTGCAACACCTGCCGGTATACGTTTCGGATCTTTTGCGTCATGGTTTGATGGCGGAACCGATCGGTGAATCTGCTCTGCCCTGCCCCGCCCAGACGACTCCGCAAATCGGCGTTGCTGGCCAGGCGTATCAGTGCCGATGCCAGAGCGTCCGTGTCATTCGGTGGAACCAGATATCCTGTCTCGTCATTGATGCAGACTTCACGTGCGCCGTCCACGTCATAACTGACCACGGGCAGCCCGGCGATCAAGGCTTGAGGCAATGCGCGGGCCAGACCCTCGCGGAATGAGGTGTGGACCAGTGCGTCCATTGCGCCGATCAGAGACGGTACTTCGGCCGGCGGCACGAGCCCGGTAAAGACAAAGTGCTCGTGTAGTCCAAGTGAATCGATTCTTTGCTGGAGCGATTCACGAAGCAAACCGTCACCGACTAGCAAGAAACGGACTTGCGGCAGCCGCTGGACGACTGCGACGGCCGCCGTGATCAGATCGTCGTGTCCTTTGAGGTGAAAGAGTCGGGCGATTTTGCCGATCACGACATGTTGAGTCTGCAACTGATAACGCTTGCGGACTTCTTCGCGATGCTCGCACGCATGAATGAAAGGTTCGACGTCCATGCCGCTGTAGATCGTGACAAATTTTTCCGGCGGCGCGACCCCGGCTGCGACCATTAAGTCGGTCATCGCATCGGCGACGGAAATCATCCGGTGGCAGCGGCGGGCAGCCCATCGTTCGCAGCGACGAAAAAATTCACGGGCGGGAGCAGACTGGAACGGATGAAATGGTGCACCGTGAACCGTGTGGATCACCGCTGGCACACGCAATTTCCAAGCGACACTGCGACCCAGCATTCCGCCTTTGGCGCTGTGCGTGTGAACAACGTCTGGCTTGAAGTCGCTGAGCGCGGCTGCGATTGCGCTGCGTGCGTGCCAGTCACGCAGCGGGTGAATCGCGCGACGGAGCGAGGGAATCATTTCAACTGGTAACTCCCCTGCCCTGCCCCCGCTAAGCAAGTCGCCTTCGGGACCGATTCCAGGTCCGGTGATCAGCAAGACTTCATCACCGTGCTCGCGAATCAGGTCCAGGCAATTCAGCAACGTATTTTCCTGCGCGCCGCCGATGACCATACGCGTGATGACATGAGCGATTCGCACAGGCGGCGTCTTTACTTTGGTTGGGGGATGTTGCGGAAAGGACTACGAAACAGCGAGTTTATCAGTTCAGGCCGGATCGCAGGACACGACGTGGGCCTCCGCACGCCGTCTGCCGTGAAGCCGCGAGAAATGTGCTGCGTGTTCTATTTTAGGGCGAACCCCGCGGCATGAAGAACTCCGTCGCCGGCAGGCTTGGAAAACTGGCCGCATGGGGCTCTCCAAGCCGGTCACCGAGTGTCCGGCGATCATCCGCGTTGCTGGGGGGGCCAAAAAAAACGGCGTCCCGATTTGGGGACGCCGTGGCGGTCGATCGATGAGATTAGGCGCGACGTGCTAAGTGCCGAACTCGACGCGTCGACGTCCGAGCTGTGCTTGCAGACGATTGACAATCGAGGTGTGCATCTGGCTGACGCGTGATTCGGAAAGATCGAGCGTGGCCCCAATCTCTTTCATCGTCAGTTCTTCGTAGTAATAAAGAATGATGATCAGACGCTCGTTGCGATTAAGTCCCTTGGTGACCAGACGCATCAAGTCATTCTTTTGCACGCGGCGAGTCGGATCTTCACCTTTCTTGTCTTCCAAGATGTCGATTTCACGAACGTCTTTGTAACTATCGGTCTCGTACCATTTCTTGTTCAACGAGACGACGCCCACAGCGTTGGCGTCCGACTGCATTTTTTCGACATCCTTGATCGGCATTTCCAACTGCGCGGCGAGTTCTTGGATGGTGGGTGCTCGGCCCAGTTTGGTTTCCAGTTTCTTCCGCGCGTCGCCCAGCTTGCTGGCTTTGCTACGGACCAGTCGGGGCACCCAATCCATGGTACGAAGTTCGTCCAGCATGGCGCCGCGAATTCGGGGCACACAATAGGTCTCGAATTTGACCCCGCGTTCCAAATCGAACGCGTCAATCGCATCCATCAAACCGAAAATGCCGGCGCTCACCAGATCGTCCAGCTCCACTCCGTCAGGCAGCCGTTGCCAAATTCGTTCGCCGTTATATCGCACCAGCGGCATGTACCGCTCGACCAAACGATTTCGGAGCGATTCATATTCTGGTGCGTCTTTGTTGATCTCCTTGAAAGTCTTCCAAACTTGCTGGATATCGTCGTCTGTTGAGACTGCAGCTGCCATCCAATCCTCCGTGATTCTTACTTAAGCCACGACGTCTTGCCGTTGGTGCGTTATTGGTAGTGAAGCGCTAATATCTTCACCAATGCGAATAATGAATGCCTGACATCATGTCGAGCGATCACCACACGCGTGTGATTCAGCGAAGGCACAAACGAAAGTTTCGGTTGGTGCCATCATGTGAATCGTATTCCTGGTAGGTTAGAAAGCTAAGTCAGATGACCCGTACTCTCTAGTCGATCTATGCCGAAACTTTGGAAAACCTCTCAAGTGGCTATCGTTCAGAACGGCTTCAATCATTTTCGGTATCGGACGTTGGCGGCCCGAGCATGAATTGTTTTCTGGAATTCCTATGCCGCATTGATCTGCGGGATTGCCGCTTGTGCCGGTAATAATCTGGAAACCAATTTGTCGGCGTCAGCTGGTTCGATATCGTCGGGGACTTGTTGTCCGTTGGTCACGTAACTGACGGGAATCCCGGAGAAATTGTCGGACGACGTGATTGCGGACAACACGCCCGCGGTATGCGAGGCTTCGTCCAGTTTGGTCAGGATCGCTGCTGTCGGTCGTGCGTGAGCGAAGCCGTCCAACACGGTTCGGACTGCCGCAGCCGATGAAGTCGCACTGAGCACCAAATGTGTTTCGTCCGGCTGCGCTGCCCGCAACAGGTCGACCAGCTGGTCAATACGCACATCACTGCGGGGACTGCGTCCCGCGGTATCGATCAGCACCAGATCGACATCACCAAGGTTTTCAATGGCCGGTCCCATCTGACTTGGCTGCTCGACGACCTGCATCGGTAGATCCATGATCTCGGCATATGCCTTTAATTGCTGGACCGCGGCGATTCGAAAGGTGTCAATCGTCAGCAGTCCGACACGTCGTTTTTGTTCGAGTCGAAAACCGGCAGCAAGCTTGGCAATCGTTGTTGTCTTGCCGACGCCAGTCGGTCCGACCAGGGCCACAACTTGTCGGTCTCCCGGATTGGTACGGATGGGGCCAGTGATTCGCAATTCTCGGGCCACCGATTGTTGCAAATGCTCCAGCCAACGCTCATCGTCAAACTCGCCGAGATTTGCGATGAAACTATTGGTGGAGTTCAACCAGCGATCGACGGCTGCCGGTGCCGCGCCAAGGCTGAGCAACTCGGATCGATACGATTCCAAATTTGGATTCAATGATCTTGTCGAACGATCTGAATTGACGATCGCGGCCGTGATCGATGTTGGTACGTCGCCCGCCATTGTCATTCTGGCGTCGACTTTGCGGCGCGCGGCACTGCTGTCGACCGGGAAAGCCAGCGGTTCATCGGCTGCTTCTTTCAAGCCAGCAGTCACTTCCACGTAGCTTCTGCCCAGCCACCCCATCCACCCGTCCCGAACCTGGCGAGTATGCAATACCGAAGCTTCGGGACCCATTTGTTGACGGATCTCTTCAAGTGCGGCTTGCAAGCTTGCGGCGCGAAAGGTGCGAATTTGCATTACAAATCGTGGTTGATTGGTTGCTGGGGTGGTGGTCTACAAACCAATGACCCCGTGGGACTGAACCTTTGTGTCTCGTGTGATCTCGTGGTAGGACAACACCTTCAGCCAAGGCAGCGGGGAAGACGTTATCTGTTTCACGGCAGTCCGAATGCCAAATCCCACCAATACGACAGGTGGATGGCCGTCCGCTAATAGCTTCTTAGCGGCTTCTTGAATTCTGCCGCAAGTGATGTCTACAAGTTCCGGGCTGAACCTGACGAATAGTCCCTGTTCAGTCGTTTGCATGCTTTCGCTGATCTGATCTTCGAGACCAGGATCCAGCGTCAGCACATGAAGGATCGATTCTTGATCGCGATATCGTGTGCAAATCGTACGACACAAACGCTGGCGGACCGCTTCGCACAGCTGCACCAGGTCATCCGTCCCCGCAGCAGCGTCGCTCAAGGCTTCCAAAATGGTTCCCAGTTGCCGAATCGGCACGTCCTCGCGTAACAGCAGCTTCAATACTTGCTGCACTTGACCAAGCGTCATGACGCCAGGAATTAACTCGTCGACGGCGGACGGAGATGTTTCACGCAATCGGTCAATCAGATCTTTGGTGGCATCTCGCGAGAGCAAATCGTCCGCGTGTAACTTTGCTACCGATTCCAGGTGGCTGACCAACACTTCGCCGGCCGTAAACAAAGAGTATCCGTAAATGGCGGCTTGTTCCCGTTGGGACACGTCAATCCACCAGGCAGGACGACCGTAGGGCGTATCGCCCGCGGGTTGTCCAGCAACCGTTCCGGTTGTCCGCCCACCATCCACCGCCAACAGTTTCCCCGGCTGTACATCTGCCTGGCCGACCGGGTTTCCCGAGATTTGAATCTGATATTCAAACTCGCCCAACTGTACGTCGTCGTGCACACGCACCTTGGGCAACACAATCCCAATATCGGTGGCAATCGAATTGCGAGCAGCACCGATTCGTTGCATCAAGTCACCACCCCGGGCCGGATCAGCCAGATCAAGTAAACCGAGTCCGATCGACAACTCCATCGGATCCACTGACAAATAATCCTCGACCCGTCTTTGTGAGGCCGACGCTTCGCGCGACTGGGCTGCTCGTCTGCTCTTTTCCTCTTCCTCTCGTCGTAAGATCGTGTCTTGTCGATTCATCACAATCGCCAGTCCAACGCAACCAATCCCCAGAGTGGCGATGGGGATGGTCGGCAGATTGGTCGCAATCAAGAGAATCAAGAAACCACCTGCGATCGCCAGGGCACGCGAGTTGCCAAACAGTTGCTGGAGAAACTGGGTCGGCAAGTTGGCTTGCTGAGCGCTGCGGGTGACAAGCAGACCGGCGGCGACCGAAATCAATAGCGCCGGGACCTGGCTGACCAGTCCGTCACCAATGGTTAGCTTTGTATAGACGTCGACTGCTTGTCCGACGGGCATTCCGGCCTGAATCACACCGATGTAAAGGCCCCCCAGAATGTTGATGATCGTGATCACGATCCCGGCGATGGCATCACCACGGACGAATTTGCTGGCCCCATCCATGGCTCCATAGAAGTCCGCCTGGGCTCGAATTTCGTCGCGGCGTCGCTGCGCTTCCTGTTCGTCGATCAGTCCCGCATTGACGTCGGCATCGATCGCCATTTGACGTCCCGGCATCCCATCCAGGGCAAAACGTGCGGCCACTTCGCTGATCCGCGACGAACCTTTGGTAATGACTACGAATTGAATCAAGACAATGATCAGAAAGATGATCAATCCCACCGCTACTTGATCGCCGGCAACAAACTGACCGAAACTGCGGATCACTCCGCCAGCGGCCGCTAATCCCTGATCATCAGCTGCGGTCAAGATCAGCCTGGTGGTGGCGACGTTCAGCACCAAGCGAGCCAAAGTGGTTGCCAGCAACAATGAGGGAAACACGCTGAATTCCAGCGGTGTTGCCACGTGGATCGTGGTCAGCAAGACGATCACGCCGATCGTGATGTTGCAAGCCAACAGCAAGTCCATCAGCGCCGGCGGCAAGGGAACCAGGATGACCACCAGGCAGGCAATGATGCCCAGTGGAAACACCAGGTCTCGATATCGCAGCAGTAATTGCACGGATAAAGTTTGTTGCGCGTAAACGACGGTTCCGCTGAATTCGGCGGATGTTTCCGATTAGCGCAGACGGTACTCAATCCGCCGCAACCCGGTAAAGGTTAGACAATGGACAAAAGCCAGATTGGCGTGTTTCACAAGCGGTTTCACTTCGCAAAGATTTAGGGGGCAGATTGAGCGAACCATGCAGCTGCAGCGGTCGCCGATCATCCGTCCTCAAAGTCGTCGTTTGCTCCTAGGCTGTGAATTTATGATCGTCGTCGTTCGCTCCGCGAACGATCGTTCCCTTAAGCGTTCGTTTGCGGAGCA
>JBFJVZ010000004.1:0-47152 GCA_041623895.1 Pirellulaceae bacterium
CCCAACGCGCAACGGCTTACCAAGAAACAAAGCGACGAAAAATGGTCGTACCTCGACAGAAAAACCAAAATGCTTTAGCAAAAAGTTAATTCATCAGCCCAGCGTCGCCCTCCCGGCCATACCGAATCACTTACGCCGGCTTGCGAAGGATGGCCATCAGGCTGGTGCCGTGGATGTGCTGAGGAATCCATTCGGCTTGCGAGCCGATAAACAGCAATCGATTAAGAAACTTGTTGTGCACGGCAAAACCGTCGCGGATCACGTGGTCGGATCGTCGGATGCTGAGATAGATTTTGCGGATGATGAGCAGTGGGATCAGCGGCGCTCCCCAATAGGTCCAGTTGGCTATCTCCAAACCATGCTGGCTCGCCAGGTTCTTGATCATCGCAAAGTTGTATCGCCTTTGGTGGCCGGCCGCGACGTCGTACTTGGAATAGAAATGCATGAAGGCGGGAACATTCACGGCCACCGTTCCTCCGGGCTTCAGCAGATGCAGTGTGGCGTCAAGGAATTCGCTATCGTCAGACATGTGCTCCAACACATCAAACAAGAACAAATGCTCGTACGCCTGGTGCAATTCAGGCAGCCTGTCGAAAACGTTGTAGCACAGCAAACGGCCCCCTCCCGATCGATTCTGTTTCAGGGCGTATTCGTTCAAGTCAATGCCGTCGACTTCGATCCCGAAGGCTTGCGCCATTTGCTGCTGCACGGCCCCGTGTCCACAACCGACCTCTGCCCAGCCCGATTTGGACCGCGTTCCAATCAGGCGCCGAAAGACGTTGAATCGACGCTTCATCCAAAAGTGTTCAAGAGCCGCGTATTGATACCAGTCATCACCCATGCTGACCTGTTCAGGCGACGATAGGTATTCGATTGGTCGAAGCGAATCCGGCGAGTCGTCGCTCATTTCACTTTTCCGATCGTACGTTTGACAACGTAATGAGGCCGCTGTTTCACCTCTTCGTAAATGCGACCGATGTATTCGCCAATGATGCCCGCGAATAACAAATTCATCCCTGACAAGAAGGTGATCGTCAAAATCAGTGCGGTAAATCCAGGAGGTGCCTGCTGAGAAGGATCGAAATAGAATTTGACATACAGCGCGTACAGGGCATACAGCAGCGAACAGCCGACGGCGATGACACCGGCCAGCATGGCCATTCGGATGGGCACGATCGAAAACGCGAAAATGCCATCCAGCGCCAGACGAAGCAGTTTCCCAAGACTGTACTTGGATTGACCCGAATGGCGGGCATCGCGCGCGGTCGGAATCCCCTTTTGCTCGAAACCGTACCAGGTTCTCAAGCCGCGAAGGTAACGTTGCCGCTCATGCGAATTGCGGACCAGGTCGACCACGCGCCGCGACATCAAGGCAAAATCCCCAGCATCCAGGGGGATCTCCAGATGCGCGAGCACAGAAAGCAGGCGATAGAACACCTTGTAGCACGTTCGCTTGACGATGTTTTCCTTGCGGTGCGTGCGTACCGCATAAACAACGTCATAGCCCTGGCGATATTCATTCAGAAACAACGGGATCGACTCGGGTGGATCTTGCAGATCGCCATCCATGACGACCACGACGTCGCCGCAGCTATGATCGAGCGCCGCACTGATGGCGACCTGATGCCCGAAATTACGAGACAAAGCGACCGCCAGAATTCGGCTATCTTGCTTCGCCGCGGCTTCCAGAATCGCGAAACTGCTATCCGTGCTGCCATCGTCCACGATCACGATCTGATGTTCACCCGCGATCGTATCCAAAACCTTTCCAATCCTACCCAGCAACTCTTCGACGGTGGTCTCTTCGTTGTAGACCGGCACCGCAACGCTGATGTTGATGGCATCTTCGTCCGATTGATTGTCGAGCGCTGCGGCAGAACTCTGTTCCATAACTTCCAGTGTAGTTCAGACGTAGGCCAGGACCGATGGCACTTGATTGGAAAAGATAGCCGTCCGGCAGGGATAGTATGTCGTCGTTTGCTCCGCAAACGAACGTTTTCTTACGCGTTCGTTTGGGGGCCAAACGACGACGTACTTTCCATGCTGGCGAATAAATTGGTCCATCATGGTCTGGTGTAGCCGGTGGCGGTAACACCGGGTTTTGACTTTTTTCATTCGACATTTCTTGTTCGATGTTCTGCGGTTTTCATGGCGGCATGATAGAACATCCAATATCGAACAAGGAATGACGAAGGACGAAGTAAGAATGAAATGGGACTCACAACACCGGGATTTACCAAACGTTCGTTCGCGGAGCGAACGGCGACGATCAAAAATTCACTCGCTCGGAGCGAACAACGACTTTCTGCTTACGGAGCCTGGTACGCGGCCACGTCATCGATGATGGCGTCCAAGTCTTTTGTCGGTGCGTAAGCGATGGCTTGGCGGATCCGTGTCAGGTCGGGGACGCGGCGACGGATATCCTCAAACGATTCATCGTAGGCGTCGGCATAGCTTTGGAAATCGATCGTGGCATCCGGATTCACGCGCTGAACCACTCGCTGGGCAAGTTCCAAAATCGAGACCGGAACGTCGCTGCCGATGTTGTAGACACGGCCTGCCGCAGATGTTGTCTCAACCAGCGCGGTGACCGCTCCCACGACATCATCGACATGAGCAAAACAACGGACTTGTTTGCCATCGTCGTGAACGGTCAGCGGACCACCACGCCGCGCCGCTTCGACAAAGCGTGGCAAGACCATGCCGTAGGCACCGGTCTGGCGTGGTCCGACGACGTTAAAGAAGCGGCCGACAACCACCGGAAGCTTCTTTTCCTTGAAAAAAGCCAGTGCCAAGAACTCATCGATTGCTTTGGAAACGCCATAACTCCACCGCGGCTTGGTGGTGGCACCAAAGACCAGATCGTCCTCTTCGCTCCACACCTCTTTGGGATTCTTGCCGTACACTTCGCTGGTGCTGGCGATGAAACAGGAAACGAAATCACCACGAGAGGCTCGTGCTCCCAATTGATCCAGAATCAACTGGGTTGGATAGACATTGCGTTCGATCGTCTGAATTGGCTGCTTGGCGATCAAGGCCACGCCGACGGCCGCCGCCATGTGGTAAACGCGATCCACACGGTTAACAACATTGGCAACCAGCAGATCGTCCTCGACAGTGCCTTCGATATATTCCAAATTCTGGTTGTCAATCACATCCGACAAGTTGTCCTTGGCACCAGTCGACAAATCGTCGACGACGATCACACGATGCCCTTGCGCGAGCAACCGCTGCGTCAGGTGTGATCCAATGAATCCGGCTCCCCCGGTAACAAGGCAAGTTTGTAGGGCCACGGCAATTCGACTCGATGAGGTGAAAGTAATTTATTTTTGAGGATTGACGTTATCTGACGAAGATACCGTTCTGACCAGACCATGGCTGGCGGGATCTCACAAATCCAGGCTCTGTGTCGTTCGACCGCTGCGAAGCAGAACGCAGTTTCGTCGCCCAAACGCCGGGCCGACGAGAGAAAATCACGGCAGTTGATCCGCTCCTGGCGAAAACGGTCAAAACGGCACTATTTGATACCAGTGGGAGTTGATCCACCCGTTAGCCGGCACGGGGAATCGCGGCATTTTTGCAAGCTTGGACGCTGAATGGCCAAACCGTTGACTTTGCTAGTCGTTATGGATATCCGTTAAATGGTTTTGGAGTCTGTAGGGGATGGGTAAGTTTGCGGGGTGAACTACCGACCCCCATCGGCTCCCGGTAAACTTAATTCCTCGTCCTGGCTTCCGGCGGCGATCCAGCGTCGTCCCATTTCAGTGCATCTATTTCGATCTTCGGGAGCAAATCGTGAAGAGGCCGGTTGTTGTCTTCGTCCGTCCACAAATCGCTGCGATCGCTCGATCATGCGCGAATCGATGGCACGGCTGCAAGCTGCGCCATAGCAAGCGCGGCTGCAATCTGCACGGTAGCTGGCACGGCTGGAAGCCGCGCCTACATGCAGTTGCGATCGGCATCACTTTGGCCATCGCCACCCAGGTCAGCGCCGCCGACTCGACCGAACAATCGCTGGCCGCTTACGCCGACGCGGCAAACTTTCAAACCAACGGCGCGATTGAATTGGCGATCGACGCCTGGAACAAGTTTCTGCAAGATTACCCTGATGACGAGATGGCCCCCAAGGCGGCACATTATTTGGGTGTCTGCCAGATGCAGAAAGAATCGCCCGACTACGTGGCGGCCTCCAAGGCCTTTGCCAAGGCGCTTGAAGACAAGAAGTACGATCTGCGAGAGGAGAGCTTAGCCAACCGCGGCTGGTGTTTGTATGCTTCTGCCGGCGAGGGTCGCGAGCGTAACCAAGACCTTCTCCGCCAAACGATCGAAACATTCGACACACTCCGTCGCGAGAATCCTGCCAGTCAATTCCTTGACCGCGCGTACTTCTACAGTGGCGAAGCAGCTTACGGGCTGGGTGATCAAAAGAAAGCGATCGAGTACTACGATAAGTTTCTGGCACTGCCGGCTGTCAAAGATTCACCGCTTCGCTGTGACACGCTGTACGCGCGGGGGATCGCTTACGAAGAACTCAATCAATTCGATCAGGCCGTCGCCTCCTTCCAGCAATTGCTGGGAAGCTGCAAGTCGGCCGACCTGGTTACCGACGTGCACATCCGGATCGGTGACGCGATGATCCTGCGAAAGGATTTCGACCGGGCTGTTCAATCGTTCGAGGCGGCCTACGACTCCACGGAGTCGCCGGAGGATCGCAGCTACGCGCTGTTCCGCCAAGGTTACGCGCTGGTCCAAGCCAATCGTCCCGGCGAAGCGGCTGCCAAGTACGAGAAACTGGCCCGCGACTATCCGCAGTCTCAGTATGCTGCCACGGCGACGCTGGCCTCCGCACAAAGCAGTTATCGCAGTGGCGATCTGAAGCAAGCGGCGCCCCGGTTCGAGCAAGTCCTGAAGCAGAACAACCCCGTGGCAGCGACAGAGGCTGCACACTGGTTGGCCCGCATTCATTTGCAGAATAAGGAACCTGCCAAGGCGATCGAAGTCGCCCGCGCCCAGATTCAAAAAGGGGTGCAAGGAGAATACGCCGTCGACTTGAAGGTCGATTTGGCCGAAGCCCTCTCGATGGATCCCAAGGGAATTGCCGAGTCGATCAAAATCGCCGAAGCCGCTTATCGGGAAGCTGCTAACGATCCGCTCGCGCCTCGAGCACTCTACAACGCCGCGTTCTCCGCCCTGCAGATCAACGATCCGGGCAAAGCTTCTCAGCTGGCGCTCGAGTTTCTGAACAAGTTCCCGCGTGACACTTTGGTTCCCGATGTGCGTTTCATTGCCGCCGAAGGCCAGTTGTTGACTGGAAAAATGGCTGATGCGGTCAACAGCTATCGAAGCTTGCTGGAACAGACTTCGCCCAAAGACAATGTCCAGCGTCCTCTGTGGGTGATCCGCGCCGCCGTGACGTTCAACTCGGCAAAGAAGTATGACGACACGGTCATGCTGGTTCGCCGCGAGATCAAGAACTTGCCGCAATCTGCGCAACAGGCCGAAGCCCACATGCTTTCCGGCCAGGCACAGATGATGCTGCGTCGCCCCGCGGACGCAGCGATATCGTTTCAGCACAGCTTGGATGCCGACAGCAACTGGCCAAGAGCTGATGAGTGCCGCCTACTGGCTGGCCAGGCGCTGTTTGCCGCCGGTCAGACGGATAATGCAAAAACCACGTGGCAGCAGTTGATCGCGAAAGCCCAAGATGCCCGCATGGCCGACCAGGCCAGGTACAAGCTGGCACAAATGCAAAGCGGAGCGGGAGACTTTCGCGGCGCGATTGACCATTACAACCAAATCCTGACCTCCAAGAAAGATCCGGGACTGATCCCCTACGCTCTGTATGGCAAGGGCTGGTCGTCGATGCAGGCAGGTGATCACGCGGGCGCGCTGGCACCGCTCAGCGAAATCCTGGCTGGTCACAAAGAACACCCGCTTCACGGTGACGCGCTGCTTGCCCGCGGGATCACGCACCGCAATCTCCAGCGGTACGACCAGGCCGCCAAAGATTTAAGCGAATACCTGACGCTTAAACCCAAGGGCACGAACCTCGGGCATGCACTGTATGAGCTGGCCCTGGTTGACCAAAAACAGCAAAAACCGGATCAAGCCGCACAGCGACTGCAGCAGTTGGTCAACAGCGTGCCCGATTATCCCGGCATGGACAAAGTGCTGTATGAATTGGGGTGGTCACTGCGCGAAGCCGGAAAAGACGACGAAGCAGCCAAACAATTCATCGAGTTGATTCGCCGCTATCCGGATGCTTCGCTGGTGGCCGACGCGGCCTTCTTTGTTGCCCAACGCAGCTACCGGGATGGAAACTGGGCACTGGCGGCGAAGCAGTTTGCCGTGGCAGCCGGCAAAGCCGAAGACAAGGAAATCTCAGAGAAGTCTCATTACCGGCTGGGCTGGTCGTATTTCAAATTACAGGACTATACCAATGCCGAGAAAGCTTTCGCGGCTCAAGCAAGCAAACATGGTGACGGCAAACTAGCGATCGACGCCTTGATGATGATCGGTGAATGCCGCTTTAAGAATGCAAAGTTCCCGGACGCGCTGGCCGCCTACGAGGTGGCCAGGCAGCGGATTCGCCAAAACAATGACACGGCGAAAACGATACGCGACGACGCCGAACGCCAGGTCCGCGAACTGGTCTTGTTACACGGCGGCCAGAGCGCCGCTCAAAGTAAACAGTGGGATACCGCAATCGAGTGGTACAACGAGCTGAAAGAGAGATTCCCGGCCACGAATTACCTTTCTCAGGTATTTTACGAATCTGCGTATGCGTTTCAGCAAAAAAACGACTTCGATCAGGCCTTAAAACTGTATTCGCAGGTCGCCGACAATTATCGTAATGAGATCGCTGCTCGGGCTCGGTTCATGATGGGCGAGATCTATTTTGGTCGCCGCGAATTCGACAAGGCTATTCCGGAATTCCAACGAGTCATGTTCGGATTTGGTGCCGCCAAAGCACCTCCGGAAATCAAAAACTGGCAAGCCAAGAGCGGATTCGAAGCCGGACGTTGTAGCGAACTGCTGATGCAGCAATCCAGTTCTAACGACAAACGCGGTGCCGCCCGCAAGTACGCCATCGACTTCTTCAAATACGTTGTCGACAAACACCCCAATCACGAACTCGCCGGGAAATCCCGCGAGCGACTGGAGGCACTTGATCGATCGTGACACCTCTGAATCAATCAATCAACCGACGACAAGCCGTGCTGCTATTGGCGGTGGCGATCGGTTTCTCGCTGTGGGCAGCCGACGCAGCCGTTTCGACCGCCCAAGCACCCGTCGATGAATCTGCCATCGCAGCCATCATGCAAGACGATCCGCCTGCAGAAGAGGCGGACGAGAGGACCAAGCCCACCGGTATCGACCTGTTATCGCTGATCGCGAGCGGCGGACATTTCATGATCCCGATAGGCTTGATGAGCTTGCTGGTGGTCGGACTCGCAGCGGAAAGAATTCTCAGCCTGCGACAAAGCAAAGTCATTCCTCGCGACCTGGTCGAAGAACTCGAGGATTTGGCCGATCCGGTCGAAAAGTTTAATCCCGGAATTGCTTATCAAGTCTGCTTGGACCATCCGTCGCCCGCCGCTCGTGTGATGGGATCGATGTTACTGCGCACCGGCCAACCGCTGGGCGAAATTGAATCGGCCGCCAACGATACGATTCAACGTGAAGCAGACTTGTACGTCTCGCCGATTCGCTGGTTGAACCTGGCCGCGGCAGCAACGCCACTGATGGGACTGTTGGGAACGGTTTGGGGAATGATCGTTGCCTTTCATGAATCGACCACGTTGACGGCAGACAAGAGCCGCAGCGAGCAACTGTCCGAAGGCATTTACACGGCATTGGTGACAACCTTGGCCGGACTGATTGTGGCGATTCCGGCGGCGATTCTCGCTCAATATTTGGAGAATCGTGTCATCAAGTTGTTCCACAACATCGAACAACTCGCCTTCGACATTGCGCCGGGGCTGACAAGGTTCACCGGCCGCCGCAGGTTGGACGCCGACGGTTCGTTGCACGCCATGGAGCCGCCTGTCACCCGATCAGCCAAAGCTGACGCCCCGGTACCACCTCCACCGCCGCCCCCAATACCTGCCAACAAAGCACGAGGCGGCGCCAAAGCGGGTTAAGCCATGGCTATCAAACTAAAACAATCAACCGTAGCCGGCACACTCAGCTTGACTCCACTGATTGACGTTGTCTTTTTGCTGCTGATCTTTTTTCTCGTCACCAGCGAATTCGAGGACGAAGAGAGGCGGTTGGATATCGTGTTGCCCAATGCGACCAGCGCCGTCCCCATGACCGGTCAACCGCGGGAAATCATTATCGATATCACCGCCGAAGGATCGATTTTCATGCGTGGGCAGCCGACCACGTTGGTGGAGCTGGAACAGTTGCTGAGGCGGGCGGTTGCCAACAATCCCACGAACCAAACCGCGGTCATTCGGGCCGACCAGGAAACACCCTTTCAGCCCGTCGTCAGCGTCATGGATGCGTGCAACAAATGCGGTGTCAGCGATTACTCGGTGACCACGCAGCAACCGCCCGATTCCATGGTCAATTGATTGATGCACAAAGGAAGCGTGATTCGGCAGCAGGAGAATCAAGAATAAAGCGTGAGTCGTCGCCAGCAACAGTTTCGAGGCCCTAGCGATACACCGGTCGAATCGGACCGCATGTGGCCGCTGGATGTGTCGTTATTGGCGCTTTCGGGACTGGTGCTTTATCTGGTTGTCACGCAACTTCGTTTTGACGATCCCCGCTGGCTGTTCAACGGCTGGACCTACGCTGTCGCCATTCCGCTGACCGCCGGGGTACTGGCGCTGATCCTTCATGCCGTCGCATCGAAGTTCGTCCGCAAATCGGTGCAATTCGGATTTCTGTTTAGTTGTTTGGTTCACCTGCTGCTGCTGATTCTGGCCATCAATGTGGTCATCTTCACGACTTACCTGCCGACGGCAACGGGGGAAAAGCCACGGCGATCACCAATCCGTCGCACGGTTCCCGAGTACGTGTTCCAGTCGCCGCAAGACACTCCGCAACGTCCCGATTGGTCGCGACCGGTCGAAACCGAAACGGCCTCGCGAGTCCAACCGCTGGAACAACAACGGCTACCTCCGGTCCAACGGAGTGAACCGCGGTTGGAAATGCCCCGACCGCAAGAGCAACCGCAACGCCAGCTGCAAAAGTTCATGATCCAGCGGCAAGAGCCCGCTGAATCGCAACCGATGCCGGCCGAATCACCTGGCAGACTCGCGCGTCGTCAGATTCGCCAGCCAGAGCCAAAGCCATCAACCAATCCAATCGAGACTCCTTCGGTCGAAACAAGCAGGGCCGCCCGCCCCGACGTGATGCGAACCGAACGTCAGCTAGCGGATGTACGATCGCGACCATCAACATCACGACGCGCCCCGGAACAGCGCAACGTGATGACGCTGGCGCCGGCACAGCAGCAGCAACTTCCCGAAAACCTGGCACCACGTGCTGCGCTTCGCAATCCATCACAAGCAATGCCGACCGTGGGCGACGCAGGACTTGCTCGCCAACAGCGGCAACCGGCGCGCGCCAGCCGCATGCAACCAGCAGGTGCGTCGCCCGCTCCACCCACCGTCGCTGTTGCCCAACTTGATGCCAGCGCCAGCAGAATGCTCTCACCGGTACAAACGCCGGCGACGCGGAGCGGACAAGCCCGTGGGGCCCAGATCACCGGTCAAACCTCGAGCCAGGCGACACAAATGTCGCAACAATCTTCGCCCGGCGGAGCGGAATTGGCACGCAGTCAGTTCGCCGCCCGAGCCGGCGTGCCCGATGTCCAGGCGGGTCCATCTGCCCGCGCTCCCGGTCGAGCCCGACAGGCTAACGCCACCAGCGGCTTTGCGCCAGTTGGTGCGCCGAACCCCAGTGACACGATGGCGGCTGCCAGCGCGGGAACCGACGGCAGCGGACCAAGCGACGAAGTTCAGGATCGCATGGGCTTCTCTGACTTTCCGACTGAGCGTGCCGAACGACCAGGCGGCGGCGCCGATTCAACCAGTCTTGCTAACGCAGGCGCGCCAGGTCTGGCGCTCGACATCATGGCCAATGACGGACCCGTCGGTTTCGCTGACCGCGCGACGACCAATCCCGGCGTGATGCCCTTGGCGGACCAACCCCAGGTGGCCTCGCTTGATTTCGCCACCAACGCCCGACCGCGTCGCGATGTGGGCGGCCCGGCCACACCTGTCGGCACCAAAGTTGCCGCCGTCGAATCATTCAGCCGTCGCGTCATGCGGACCAGCGGTACCGCTGCCCCGGCCCCCGCCGGGATGGCGGGGCCAGCCACCGAAGAAGCGATCGAACGCGGCCTTGCCTACTTGGCCAGCGTGCAAAACAAAGACGGTAGCTGGTCGCTGCAGGGTCACGGCGAAGAGGTCTTGTTGCGCAGCGACAGCGCCGCCACCGGACTTTGTTTGTTGGCATTCCAGGGCGCCGGTTACACGCATCTCCAGCATCAGTACGCCGACACGGTCGCCAAAGGAATTCAATTCCTGATCGACAACCAAAAAAGCAACGGCGATCTGTACCGGTCCGAGAACGAGATCAGCAATCAAAATGTCGCTTTGTACAGCCACGGCATCGCTGCACTTGCCGTCAGCGAAGCTTATGGCATGACGCAAGATGCGGGGCTCCGCGAGCCAGCACAAATGGCGCTCGACTACATCGCGGCCACACAGCATCGACAGCGAGGCGGCTGGCGATACACACCACAAATCAGCGCCGACACCAGCGTCAGCGGCTGGATGATGATGGCGCTGAAAAGTGGTGAGTTATCCGGGTTGGAAGTGCAGGACAAGACGTATCGCGGTATCGATCGGTGGCTGGAACTTTCCCAGCAAAGTCCGGATCGCCCCGACCGTTACCGGTACAACCCGTTCGCGCCGGACACCGAAACACAGCGTCACGGCCGCCTTCCCACGCCCACCATGACCGCCGTGGGGATGCTGATGCGAATGTATTCCGGCTGGCGGCGAGACAACGAGGCGATGCGCTCGGCTGCTGATTACCTACTACAATATCCTCCGGCTCTGGGGAGCAAACGAGCACCGAAACGCGACGGCTACTATTGGTACTATGCAACCCAAGTGATGTTCCACATGGGCGGCGATCATTGGGAGCAGTGGAATCAGCATCTCAATCCGCTGCTGCTTCGCAGCCAATTAAAATCGGGCCCAAAATCAGGCAGCTGGGATCCGGAATTGCCCGTCCGTGACCGCTGGAGCCCCCATGCCGGCCGCCTGTATGTTACAACCATGAACCTCCTGAACCTGGAAGTCTATTATCGGCATTTGCCGATTTATGAGGACACGGCCGACTGACATCAGCTGGAGGCGAGACAAGCATGTCTGAGATCGCAAAGCAAGTGGAACCTGCTCCAGCCTCCCACGATTTCAGTAAACAGGAAAACCAGCGGCCCGCGCTGCACACCATTCTGGATCAGCTTGCCCGGCTGAAACACGACGTTCGCAAGGCCGCAACGGCTGGTGCACGACTGGCCAAAGTCGCACCCGCAAGCTTGTTGTTGACGCTGCTCCGCGACGACAACCCCATGATTCGCTTTGCCGCCGTGGAAGCATTGCGGCTGGGCCACTTCACGCTCAACAAGACCATCGTCGATACGCTGTTGTCCAAAATCGACGACCGCCAAAGCTACATCGCAACCGCAGCGATCAGAACGCTGGGCCGCAAACGTGTCTCAGATGCTGACGAGGAATTAATCTCCTGTCTGAGCATGCAGGATTCCAGGATCGCGGCAGCCGCATTGTCGGCTTTGTCCGAGATCGGGACGGCGCCAATCGATGAATACGTCGAAGAGTTCCTGGACTCCGACGATCCGATTCGTATCCGAGCCGCCGCGATTGTGGTGGGTCACCGCGAGCTGACTCAGTTTGCTGAAAAACTTCACGACTTGATCTTTCAGTTAAGAGCTGACGCCGAAATCCCGCCGCAGACGAGGCGAATCAATCATTACTTGACCGCCGTGCGTTCGTTGATCGATGCTTTGGGCGCGCTGCAATACCGCGAAGCGATTGACACGCTAAAAGATTTAAGTATCAATCAAATCGGCCTTCGATCGATCTCCTTGCGCACACTGCATCATATGGGCGTCGATGTGGTCGACCTGGCGTGCGCGGCGCAGGAGACATTCCCGACGGCAAATCTTTCCCGCTTGCTGGCCGAAATCAGCAACGACTTCGCTGACGACGACGCCTCACTGGTCAAACTCAATCAACACCTCAATTCCAACCGAGACAAGCTTGCCGAACTGGGAACCACCTTCGTCGAAGGAATCACTTGCCGCGGGAAAGCGATCAAGGTGGCTCATGCCTACGCCATCATCCAGTTGCAACCCGGCATGCCGGCCTACATGCCGGCCGCCGAGTACCGCTGGTCTGCCACCACTGACCTACTCCCATTTCAGGAGGAATTAGCGGAAAGCAACGATTTTCAGGTCGTTGAGATTGACCGGCAGCGAGGCCGGATCAAGGTCAGCCGCCGAGCGCTTCAGGACGATCCATTGGTTGCCTTTCAATCCAAGCTGGTCGCCGAGCAGCCGATCCAAGGCGAGATCGAGGGCCTGGTGAACTTCGGTTTGTTCGTCCAACTGGAGCCGGAAATTGTGGGACTGCTGCACATCTCACGTCTGGACCTGCCGCCAGACCAAACGCCAGCGGACGCCTACCGCATCGGAGAGAAGATCAATGTGACCGTCGAACACATCGACCCCCAACGAAGACGAATCCGCCTGCGCTTGGCGTAGAACGGTTACGGCCATTGTTAGCTTGCGGAGGCAGACAAAATGACTGATTCAGCACAAGAGGCCTATGACCTCGGTTGGGAATTCTTCTCCGGCCAGGGACGGAGAAAAAACTATCGCCGAGCCTACCCGTTGCTGTTGCGAGCGGCCCAGGGAGGCATCCGGCACGCGCAGAATCTCGTTGGCTACTGCTTAGATGAAGGGCTGGGCACCGCACGGGACAGGCGCAGGGCTCTGCATTGGTACAAGCAGGCAGCAGAGCAGGGCCACGCAGTAGCAGCTTGCAACCTGGCGATGGCATACGATCTTGGCACTGGAACAAAGGAGAATCCCAAGCTCGCCTTCAAGATGTACAAGCTGGCGCTGGATCTTGGAGACCTTCTGGCTCAAAACAATCTCGCGACCATGTATCTGGACGGTCGCGGAACACGACGCAATCCAAAGCTTGGCCTGCAGTTGTTGCGCAAAGCCGCAAGACGTGGAGATCAGAAAGCGCAGTACAACCTCGGGAGGATGTACTTTGAAGGAGAAGTCGTCCGCAGGAACCGTCGCTATGCGGCTCTCTGGCTCAACAAATCCGCCGCCCAAGGCCACAACAAGGCCGCAGCACTTTTGAAGCGTATGGAAACCTAACAGGCGACCCGGCGAGCCCGGTCATGTCATCCAATTACCGAAACGGATCACCGTCCGCGAACGAGTTTTCGTCAACGCTGGCGAAGGGATCCAGCGACTCCGTTTCGGTCGTTGCCACGGATGTCGCGTCGCCGGGCGCGGTTGAGGATTCTACAATCTGTTCCCACTGCCCGGGCGCAACCGTCACTTTAATCAGATCCAACAGATCATCAAAGCGATCATTGCGACCTTGATCATAACCGGCCCGGTAACCGGCAAAAAAGATCGCCGCGGCTAGTGTCAGTAAGATCAGCGACCTGAATCTGAATCGGAAGTTGGCTTTCTGCATCAAAGCGCTGTGACTCCTACTTCGAGATGGTTGCTTGCCGGCGGATGCGACCGCTGACTTTCGCGAAACTCCATTATCGTAGCGTTGATTTCAAAGGCCGAAGGGGTTTTCATCTTCTGCTGACTCCGCTGGGGCAGACTCGGGCTCCGCTGTTGATGCCGGCGTTGCTTCCGTGCGTTTGGATTTCAATCGCTCGTTTTGCAGTTGCAGATACGAACCCGACATCAAGCGGTCTTCGTAGCCCTGGCCGGCTTGGATGATGATCGCAGATTCTGCCAGCAGTTGCTTTTCTTTGACATTGATGGCGTAGCAGCGTGTCTGACACAAGCCGCAACCAACGCATTGGCCATTCAACACGACGGGCGCCAGCATTCCGGTGCCGTCGATCGGGCGGCCGTCGTCATCGGTTTGCGTGCCGACTTGAATGTACTCGATCGCGCGGTAGCCCGCGGCGTTGCATTCCTGGACGCACAAATCACATTCTTCGCGGCCGGCAAAGGGCAGGCAGGTTTGCTGATTGACAATTGCCAACCCCATCCGCGCCGCTTTTTTCTCCTCCAGCGGCAGTGCCCGGATCGCTCCGGTGGGACAAACTTGACCACAAGCGTTGCAACTGGATTCACATCCGGCCCAATCCGCCACGACCTCCGGCGTCCAAAGTCCCTCCAAGCCTTGCGTGAATCCTTGCGGCTGAAGCACGTTGTTGGGACACGCCTTGAAACACTCGCCGCAGCGAATGCACATCTGCAGAAATTCTGGTTCCGGAACACTGCCGGGCGGACGCACGGGTCGAGGCGATCCGGCATCATCCAAGTCAGCACCGAATAATTTCGTGGCCCCGGCAACACCTAGTCCGCCGACGGTTGCCGCGCTCGTGCCGGCCGCCAACGACAGGAAACCGCGTCGACCCAGTGATGTCTCATGAGTCGGCGGATCGTTCTCAACCTTCAGCTCGACAACATTCCAACGTTCCACGAATTTGATCGCGTGGGTGGGACAAACGCCGCCGCACGATTGGCACAACGTGCAATCGCTGGTCCGCGTGGTGAAGTCGGGTTTGATCGCATCGAAGGGACAGATTTCGACGCACTTGTTGCAGTGGATGCAAGACGCTTCGACTTTGCGCTCGCTGATGCGCAACAGATTACCGACTGAAAACACCGCGCCGCTGGGACAAACGTACTTGCACCAAAACCTGGGACGCAAAAACCCGAGAGCCAAAACCGCGCAGAACAGCAAGATGGAAACCAGATGACCGGCATTCATGCCGGGCACCAGATGCCAGCCGCGCGAAAAACCATTGACCAGTGGATCGACAACGAATAACAGCCCGCGGGTAATCACCGGAATGGCCGACACGAAACCGGAAACAAGAATTCCACAGACTGCGGCGACCAGCGTGCCCGCCAACAGGTAATACTTGATGTGTACCCACCAACCGTCATCGGCAACTTGAAATCGTTTGCTTCGCCTGGTCACCAGCCAATCAAACAAATCGATCGTCGTTCCCAACGGGCAGAGGTAGCCACAGAATCCTCGCGGGATCAACACACAAACAATCAGAATGATTGCTGCGCAGGCGAGTGACCAAACCCAACTCCGCGATGCAATCGCCGTCGATAGGCTGACCAAGGGATCGATGGCCAGAAAGAGTTCGGCGGAGATCTTTTCCTTGGCCGCCAGGTTATCGGTGTAATGCGCAGGCCACTGGTTTGGATCGGCGTCGTAAATTAACCAGGATTGACTGCCCGCCAGTAAGACATCCAGCAGTTCGTCGGGGAATTCTTGATCGATTTCCAGCGTGATTTCATTGCCTGAATGGGTCACCAGCGGGCAACCAATGGCGGTCGTCTGGCCGTCCTGTTCCAATCCAAGAAAAATAAATTCACGCGTTACTTGCAGCCAGTTTTCGGGTGTCGGCCGCGATAACCGAACCTGACCGGTCGTTTGATCCAGCTCCGCGAATTGCCATCCGCCGGATTGTTGTGCTGGCGGTTTGGGAATCGCATCATAAGGCCAGCACACGTAGAAGAATGAAGCCAGAAAGGCGATCAAACAAATCGCCTGAATCACACGCCGCGGTGGCGACGCCAGCCAACTGATTCCTAAGCCCCGCAGCGCGCGTCGCACCCAGCCGCGTTTCTTGGTCTTCCGATCGGATTGCCATGAGGCCGGCAAAGACCGCTGCAGCAGCCGGCCGAACCAGCGCGTGTTTTGTGCTTGCCCAGCACGGAGCCTACGCAATTGCGGCAGAAACCAATCCAAGCGGAGCAGGGCGGGGGAGCGGTGATCACGGCTGCTGAGCAAAACCATCCATGCCGCAAAGCCGACAACCGCGACAATCACAATCATGATCGATCGCGCCGGTCCTGGCAGCGTCGTGACGACGTCAGCCGTAACCATCGACCAAAAGCAAACGACTGATACAGCGAGGATCAGCCCGGCAATGGTTTGCTTGATCACTTTGCCGCTTCCGCCAAAGCCTTTGCGGCCGCGTTGACAATCGCTTGCGAAGTGATCGTGGCACCGCTCGTTCCATCCACACCGCGCACACTTTGCAGTCGCAAAATGCTCGCCTCAGTATCGGTCAGCGCCGAATAGAATTGTTTTTCCTGGTGATTGGTCACCTTGACGGCTTCGATTCTGCCATTGGCGACTTGCACCGCGACATCCAATCGGCCGTTGTAGCCGGTGCTGAAGCTGGTGTGTGTTCCATCGGTTACGCTAGCCGGATCAGCCGCGTCAAACAGGCGGATTGCTTCGATACTTTCGCGGGCTCGCGCCTTGAACCGCTTTTCGTAGTCCTCGTTTCGATGGGCGCCGCTGTCGAGAACCTTCTGGTAGTAGGAAATTGCCTGGTCAAAACGGCCGGCTTTTCGCAACGCGTCCCCGGCAGCCAAAAAGGCCTGATCGGCTACGTTGGTTCTGGCAAGCTGATCGGCCAGTCGAATCGCCATGTCGGTTGAGCCCATATCGCCAAGCAGTTTGACGACGCCGGGTCCACCGAGCGTGCGGCCGGTATTCAACTGCGCCATCGCCATCTGACGATTGCCCAGCCGCCAATAACATTCGGCCAGCGCGACACCGCCGCGGCTGGTCTTCGACGTGCGAGCTTTCTGGAACCAGAATGCCGCCCGCGGGTAGTCCTGCATCAGGTCAAAGTACATCCTGCCCAGGGTCTGCATGTCTCGCTGCAGCAATTCCGCCTGGCCCTCGTGAAGCGACATGCAGTGATATACCAGCTTGATACCGCTGCGCCATCGTGACGGATTGGGGTTGATCACGTCCCAAATGTACTGGCCCATGTTTTTCTGGTTGTTCCAGCCTTTATCGGGCGGCTTCAAAGGCCAGGAAAGATCCAGCGACTGTGGATAGTCCAACCCGGTCGACTCCAGCCAATCCGGTGGTTGCGCGCCGACCGTTTGAATCAATTGGTCAATCTGACTCTTGCTGCGGCTGGCACTCTCGCCGGGAACCACCGTCGCGGCATCCGTTCTTGGCGTCAAAACAAACCGCTTGCCCTTCATCGTCACAGCGTGAACTTTACCAAAGGCGTAAGTCCGCACGGTGCTGCGAGAACCGATGGTCGCCTCGAAATCAAATTCCTTCTGCTGTTTGCGAATTTGTTTGACGGTTCCTGTGATCTTGGAACCACTCAAGAACTCGACCAGATCCTCGGCCGGACAAGCGGCCGAAGTCATCAGGAACACAAGGGTAAAGAATCGGATGCTCATCGATGCATTTCAACCTGCTTTCTTTTTGTTTGCTTTGGACTTTGGTTTCTTCGCTCCAAACGACCAGAATGGCGACGGCGTGTGGGCGTCTTTGAAATAGCTGTGGGCGCGGTTAACAAGGTCGGGGTATTGATCGGCAAGGTTGTTTTCTTCCCCGATATCATCGGAAAGCTTGTAAAGTTCCACTGGTGCGTTCTTATTCGCGTTGATGTTTTGCTGAATCGCTTTCCAGTTGCCAAAGCGGACCGCTCGCTTGCCGCCCCGTTCGTAGAACTCCCAGTACAAATATTCGTGCCGCCGCTGGTTTTGCGTTTGTCCCTTCAGTGTGCTGACGACCGAAATCCCGTCGCCCGGCGCATGGTCGACCCCGGCCAATTCGCAGAAGGTTGGCAACATGTCCCAGTGGGCCGAAACGTGATTGCTGGTGCTACCCGGTTTGATGGTGCCGGGCCAACGGGCCAGTAGGGGCGCACGAATGCCGCCTTCATATAGATCGCGTTTGTAGCCTTTTAGCGGTCCATTGCTGTCGAAGAAATCGGGGTTGTGACCGCCTTCGGTATGCGGGCCGTTGTCACTGGAGAGCATCACCAGCGTGTCTTCCTCGATCTCCAATTCTTTCAGCAAGTCCAGCAGCTGGCCGACTTGTTCATCAAGCAGGGTCATCATCCCGGCAAAGGCGGCGATCGGGTTTTTGACTTCCGGCCCCCGGTACTTGCCAATCTTATCCGCGAACTGCGGAAACTTTTTACGAAACGGTGCAACGTAAGACTCCGGCGCGTGCATCGCGGCATGCGGAATCGTGACCGGCAAGAACGCAAAGAACGGTCCGTCTCTGTTTTCACGAATGAAGTTCAGTGCAGCATCGCCGATCAGCGTTGCCGAATACGTCTTGCCATCCAATTCGACTCGCTGCTTATTCTGCCAAAGATGATCCGGGTAATAGCTGTGCGCCTGTCGTTGGCAGTTGTAGCCGTAAAACAAATCAAAGTGCTCGGCGGGATCACTGGGCGAGCCCGGCGCGCCGAGTCCCCATTTGCCGAACGCACCTGTGGTATAGCCGGCTTGCTTCAATAGTCGGGGGATCGTGACGATGTCCGCCGGCATCGCCGCCTGGCCTTCGGGCTGGACTTCCCGATTGCCACGCACGTAAGTGTGACCCGTGTGCAGGCCTGTCATCAAACTGCATCTGGTGGGAGCACAGACGGTGCTGCCGGAGTAATGGTCGGTGAACTTCATGCCTTCGCTAGCCAAGCGGTCGATGTTGGGTGTGGCAAACCTTTTTTGGCCGTAACAGGACAAGTCACCGTAGCCAGCGTCGTCCAACAAGATGTAAATGATGTTCGGTTGGCCACTATCGGCAGCGCGCGTTTGCGGGGCCAGGCAACAGGAAGCCGCGAACAGAACAAACAGCGGAAGAGTGATTTGATTCATGTCTGGTTGGTTTCACTTGGGTTCTTTCTGGAAGCGAGCCCGACATTTTAGCTGAGATTCAGGACCAGGTTTTGTCAGCTGCATGCCGACGTGGATCGGAGAGCAAAAATGGCACTTGCGCGGCAACGGTCCAACACCAAAACACGGTCAGCAAAGTGTAGCCCGCGTAGTCATCGTAAGGGTTTATTAGCCGCGAGACGAACGTGAAGATTGCCAACGACGCGAGGCCAAACCAGGCTCCGAAACCGGCGCTCCCAGCAACCAGTAGCCGCAGCCAGCGAATGGGGACCCGTCGAATCCAGCAAATCGCAGCCAACGTGACCATCTGCGATGCCGGAAAGACAAATATCAGCACGGCGACTCTCGCGTAGGTGCGAAAGAGCACCAGACCGGCCATGCACAAGAGCAAGCCGACAACTCCAATAACGACAGAAAAGAGCTGAGCACGCACGTCGCTGCGTGAAGTCACCGTGAAAGCCAACGCGGTGAAGAAACCCGCCGAAGCGAAGGAGGCCGCTTCGGGCACAATCGTCCACTTCGCACCTCGGGGCCACGGGTCCCAAGCAAATGAATAACGCAAGAACTGGTACAGCAGCACGCAGAAACCGGCTGCTACGCTGACCAGGACACTACGCCAAATCGCCCACCAAAGACTTCTTTCGTAGAAATCCGCTGCGTCGCGTGGCGACAGATCTTCGGCACCCGTAACGGGTATCGGCGGTGCGTAGGGATTGTCCACGTGCATTGCTGCTAGCGGAATTCGTAGCGGATGCCGGATGGATTGCTGTGAATGGCTCAACCCATTGTAAGACCTTCGGAGCTCTGCCGAGTTCCGCCGCGCCTTATTGCGCGTCGGATCGAGTTCCGCCGGGACCGCCAGTGATCGGCCGATCCATCGGCAAGGGTCGAGCGGCCGTGGCATAGCCTTTTTCGTAAAGATGTTCTTTCAGCCTGCGAAAGGCGGCGAAACTATCGGGATAGACCCAGACGGTGATCGTGGTTGCACCTGGCAGACGACCGGCCAGTTCGATGTCCAGCTCTTTTCCGTCGATCAAGACTTCTTCGATAGGTCTGCCATGCGGTTCGTTCAATGGCTCCACCATCATGCCCACCAATTCGATTCGCGTGCCCACATTCATCGAACCGCCTCGCATCATTCTTTCGCGTGACTTTTCCATCACGTAGCGGGCAACGTAACCACGAACCGGCCCCACCGCTGCATCCAACTGGCCGACCCGCGAACCGGAGGCGACACGAGCGAAGTCTCGGCGGATTTCGGAAACCAGTTGTTCGATTGGCACCAGTGACAAGCGATTGCCTTTGAGCCGAAAGTGGATCTCTTCGCCAAAGACTGTCTTGGCCATCGGCGTTGGCAAGTGAGCAATCGCGATCACGGGATCGGGTTGGCCCTCCAGTCGTTGTCGTTCTCCGCGCAGCCGGGCAAGTTCGTCCTCGGTGCGCTTGAGCTCCGCGTGCTGGGCAGCCAGTTTCGTGGCTGCCTGGTCGTAGTCTTTTTTGCGCTGGTCCCACAGCGATTGCGCTTGGGCCAGCAGATCCATCAAGATTGCTCGTTGCTGTTTGCGGCGTTCGATTTGCGAGTCAAGCTGTTTGACTTTGATTTCAAAGCGATCCGAGTCGGCTTGGGCGGCCGCGGCCCGCATCGAGTGTTCTGCGAGCGTCTCCATTTGGGATTCGCTGGGCGGAGTAATCGATTGAGATTGCTCCTGCTGGATTTCCCGAATCGCCGTTTGAGACTGCGCGCCGAGAATGACCACCAGAATGATCAAGATCCCCACCAGGTTGGCCACGATATCCAAAAAGGCGTCGTGCCCCAACTGAACGTCAGACGCTCGTTTTCGAGAACTCATCGGCTGGGCCTCCCTTCAACATCCACGCCACTGCCGCTCATCAACATTTTCAGTTGATGAAATCGGCGATCGCCGCGTGGCATGATTTCGACTTCCAGTCGCGGTTGCCAGCGGCCGCCAGGAAGTGCGGCTCCCCAGCGAACGATCCGATCTCGAACCGCGGTCGCCAGCTGCAGCGTCGCTCGATTGACATCGCCATCAACGACCTCAAAGATCTGCAAGCGGCCCTGGCCTCGGGGCGGCCGCAGCACAAAGCGATCCGGGTAACACTGCACGCGAATGGTGCGCACGATCGCGGTGCCCCGGGTGGCCGCCACGCTGCTGGGAAGCGCCCAGTTGGTTCCCTGGCGGCGGACCAGGTCAGTTGACGGCATGGCGTTGGGCGGTTGCGGAGGATTCGTGCTCGCTGCACTCATGTTCGCCGAACTGGCATCGTTCGGCATCGTCATCCCCGCCGTCGCAGCGGGGTTGGGCCTGGCGCCCGACGCATTGGCAGGCGGCTGAAGATTCGTGCTTGCCGTTGCGTTCTGTTCCCTGGCCGCATCCGTCACTGACCGCGAACCATTTGACCGCGCGTGTTCTTGACCTTGAAGGTGATTGGTCACATAGGGATTCGCCTTTGCCTGGGCATCGCCCGCTTGATCGTTGGAATGCTGATCGTTGGAATGCTGGTCGTTGGAATACTGGTCGTTGGAATACTGGTCGCCGGAATGCTGGTTGCCGAAGTGTTCAGGCGTGAACAAGTCAGTTTCAGCGGTTTGGGTGGGCTGGCCACCGGCAGCGGGAATCGATGAATACAAACGGGAGGGCGGACCTTCGGCAGTCCCGCCCGTGTTGGTTTGGTCGGACAGCTTTCCGTCAATCGTTTGTTTGTTTCCGCCGATCCCCGGTGAACCATTCGTGGGTTGGGCGGCCAACCAATTTTGCGACGAATCGGCAACCAC
Source organism: Pirellulaceae bacterium (assembly GCA_041623895.1). Taxonomy (GTDB): domain Bacteria; phylum Planctomycetota; class Planctomycetia; order Pirellulales; family Pirellulaceae; genus JBFJVZ01. The sequence continues at coordinate 21,747 of JBFJVZ010000004.1, forward strand.
GTCGCTGCCTTTACCATCAAACTGGCCTTGCCCAGCATCAAACTGGCCTTCGCCAAGTTCACCGACGGGCAAATCATCGTTAGCATCGCGAAGTTGTTGATCCAGTTTGCTGGCCGCATCGATTCCGGTACCCGCGCCCGCCTGATTGCTGTAGCCTCCAGCAGCGGCTTGCGCGTAAGGGTTTTGATAGGTGTAGCCATCGCGATGATCACGAAATCCGCTGGCCCGGCCGAGTCGATCCATGGCAGCAGCCGATAACGTCGGATATTTGCGAGGCACTTGCGGCGATCCACCGGCTGCGGCAATTCTGGCCGTCAGTTTTTGGATCCCGTTCTGTTTGATGATGGCCTGGCGGATCACGTCGTCAACCTTTTTCTTCAACGCGGGATCGGCCGCGTCATAGGCAAGTTGGACATCTGCGGGCACCAACTCGTAGCCAAACTGATCGTCCCAATCGCGCATCGCGCGGCGGGCGGCGGCGTAGGTCTTGATTCCATCGGGGCGGACCACCAACAGCGGATAGGGAGCAACCGAATCGCCGTAAAATTGCATGGCGTGATGCCGAATCACGCGGAGCGCGGCATCCAGCGGGTTGGCATCAGCCATCGTGTCTTGCAAATAGGTTTCGGCGATGCGTATATCCTCGGGCCAAATCTTCAGACCGTCGGCGGTGCATTCCAGGTAGACGGGGCGTCGGTCGGTTCCGTTGGGTCCTTTGTGGGGTACGATCACGAAGCGTGGTGCTTTGTTGCCGGAGTCTTCCTGCAACTCGGCAACACGTTCCGATTCCAGCTGGATTTGTGATTTCAAAGCGGCCAGTCGCTGTTGGTCGACGCTGGATAGCTGATGCTGATCCGTCACCATTTTGACCTCGTCGTTCAGCCGTTGGAGTTCTTCTCGAAGACGGCGCATGTGGTCATCTAAATGCGTGATTCGGTCTCGGCGGTCTTCGATATCGGCAACCTGAGCGTCACGAAAGGCGACCAGTTGTTGGACGCGAAAGGAAGCTTCTTCGATCAATACGTTTACGTTTTCGGCCGTCAGTCGATCGCTGGTTGTCACTTCGCTATCGGCGTTTCGCGCCTGCTCCGCTTCGCTGGCTGCGACGGTGGCCGCGTTTTCGGCAACCAGCGCCAACAACAGAATGAGTGTTCCCAGCGTACAAACCAACACAGCCAGGAACGGAAACAGAGTTGGCGAGAGCCCTTGGCGACGACGCCTGCTCATGCCGCGCGCCTCGATGATTGGCTGGGAAGACGGTCGGCAAGCACATCCACGGCGCGAGCCAGCACGATCATGGCTTCGGTCAGACCGTCATTGTCGATGAAATCGGCCGCTCGCTCCGTCTTTTGATTCGTTTCAGCCAAGCGGGCCAGATTGGAGTCGAGGGCTGCCTGGAGCGACAGGATCGCTTCGGTTTGCAGATTGGTGTCCGCCATCTGTTCACATTGCACGATCATCTTTTGGTGATGGGATGCGAGTGCCGATGCGCTCAGCGCCATCGTTTCCTGCCACCGCTGCCATTGACTTTGCAACCGGTCGCCGGCGGTTCGAGCAGAATTTGCCAGGGTTATCGCGTGGTCGCTTAGCGCGGGGACGAGCGTGCCTTGAAACGCTTCCGCGATAGCGTTGGCATTTGCTTCGTGCAATTGCTGCCAGTGCTGTTGCGCTTCATCAATCGTTTCACGCCACAGATGGGCCTGATTGGCAAGCGATTCCGCGACGGCAGCTCGGATACCCGAACACAGATCAGCGATCAGCGCGGTCTGATTATCGGATGCTTCATCACTGGGCAGATGCGCGGAAACAAGATGCCCGACACGGGCGTCAATCTCGGCCAGCAAACGTTGCTCGCTGCGTTCGATTGGAAACTGAATAAAAATAGCCAGCACGGACAACACCAGTCCCAAGGCCGTCGTATCGAAGGCGACATACAGACCACTTTTCAGCCTCTCCACCGCAGCCGAGCCGTCGGTAAAGTCCAAGCCGCCTAATGTTTGCGTGATCCCGATCACCGTGCCCAGAAACCCGAGCATCGGAATGGCCCAAACGATGATGCGAACGAGTCCAAACGAATCGTGCGATGCGTCGGCATCGCGCGAGGAAAGTTCGCGGAGGTCGTCGGCAAGATGTTTGGTCGTTCCCCGTTGCGACTGCCGAGTCAGTAATTCCTCCAGTCGATGCACCAAGTGGCTGGCCCGGGTTCGGATTGGAAGCAAACCAATTTCTGAACGCCAGCGACTTGCCACGAAGCCAGCATCTCGCGATGCCAACCACTGATCAGCGGGCGAGGTCTCACCGCCCGTGGGCATCAGATCTTGATCGCGAATCGAAGCCAGTTGATTCCACTGCGCTGAAACTTTCCAAAACTTAGTGATCAGGACGGCGACGGCAGCCCAAAACAGAACCGTGGCGGCAACCGCCACGGGGTGTCCAAGAAAATAACGCTGCAGCGGTGCCCAGTTAACGAAGTGAACGGCCAAATAGAAAACACCGGAAAGCACCGCGCCGATCACGCCGGCAACCCAGTTGCCGGCGGCTTGCTGCTGGTGGCCCACAACTGCCGTTGCTCGTTCTTCGGCGAAGCCTTGATCGGATCCGTCCGTCGGGATTGTCACGTCGCAGACCTCTGCAGATTTGGAATCGATTGCCGCGTGGGGCGGATGAGCGCACACCGGTGCGCGGCCATACAACCGGATCGACCGTTACGACTGTGCGACTTCACCTAATCGGTAGCTTTTCACAGCCAGGATTCATATGTTCAGTCAACGACGGCCTTGCGTTGCGCGGCGATCGGATCTTAGGATCGGGCTCTCGTGTGGTACCGAAAGCGAATGGCACGGCTCCCAGGCCGGCGCCGGTGTTGACATCCCCCCAACGGAGTGGGCGAAAAATGACTAGATTTGGCCGAATTAGCGTGGGTCAGGCGATATTTGCTTGCGCTCTCTTGGTGGTGGCTGCCCAGGTGGGCACCCCGCAAACACCGTCCTCGAACGGGAACTCACCAAATGTCCCGGCGGAGAGCGAAGCGGCGGCATTATTCGCTGGGACCAACCATCCTGTGACCGGTCCTGCGGTTCAGTTGGGTGCTGCGGGCCAGATGATTGGTTTTTCCCGTGGTGACGCCTCGGGAACTCAGACAATTACGCTGGTTCATACCGGCAAATCTTGGATGGCCGTGTATCATATCGATAGGTCAGGATCAATCCGTTTGGTCAGTAGCCGGCCAATTGACGCTGACTTTTCCCTGCAACTCAACGCCACCTCGCCTCTGCCCGAAGAGATTCGCAAAATGGGTAAGACGAGGTGAGCAACGCGGGTACGTCTTGACCCCAGGTCTGACGTGCCACTTGTCACCATCGCCCCGCGATCTTTTCGGAGCCGAACGAACGAAATGGCTGATTACCTGTCTTTAGAGGAAGCTGCTGCCAAGCTTGGTATTCCCACCGACCGCCTTGTTGAACTTCGCAGCCAAGGTCAAATCCGCGGCTTTCGTGACGGAGCTAGTTGGAAGTTTCCCGAATCAGAAATCAACCGTCTCGCGGATGAGATGGAGGACTTGGGCGCCGGAAGCGGACTTTTAGTCAGCGAGCCGGAGTTGGGATCTTCGATCTCCAGTAGCAGTTCCAGCATCATTGGTGGCGACGACTTGCTGCTTGCTGATGACGACGGCAGCGACTTGCAGATTGGCGGCGAGAAAGTCAAACCTGGAAGTGACGGAAGCGGCGGCAGCGACGTAAACCTGGTCACTTCCGGTGGCAACGGCAGCGATGTCGAATTGGTCGCCAGCGGCAGCGACATTGACATGCCTGGTGAGGGTGCTGCGGTCGACTCGGATGACTTGGAGATGGACGATGACTTAGTCGAAATTGATTCAGGCGAGCTACAGCTCGGCGAACCCGCGCTTGGCGACGATTCATCGAACTTGGATTTGGCAATTGATCCCAAGGAAGGCAGCACCGGACCGGTTGCAAGAAAAGACGTCGAATTGGCAGCGGCCGAGCAAGCATCCGATTCTGCATCAGCGATCGACTTGGGTGGCGAAGCCGACATCGATGTCAAATCGGATGGCGACTTGAGTTTTGCCGGAACGATCCCGGACGAAGACAGCGACGACGCCGTGATCGGTGACGACAGCAGCGAGATGGACGTCTTGGATATCGATCTGCAGTCGCCTGCGGCGGCCGGTGCAAGCAGTTTGGAACTGATGGACGATTTAAGCGGTGATTCCGGTGATCTGGTGATGCAGGGATCTTCGGGCGCCGACGTTCTTAGCGAACTGGATCTGCTGAGCGCCGAGCAACAAGGAAGCGGACTCGTTACCGGCGACAGCGAAGAACTGTTGGTCTCCTCGGGAAGCGACAACCTGGACAAATCGTCAGGGCTGGGAAGTAGCTTGGGCGACGACGTGTTAGCGGATATGGATGATGCGTTGGCCGACGACGATTTGGTGATCGCCGATGATGACGACGACCTGTTGATCGATAGCGCCGGCAGTGACATCTCGGTGGCGGGTGATAGCGGCATCAATTTGATGAGCCCATCTGATAGCGGCCTGTCGTTGGAAAGTGAGCCCTTGGATCTGGCGGGCAGCAGCATTTCGGCGCTCGACTTGGGAGCTGAATTGTCCGAGGGCGGAAGTAGCGGTTCCGGATCGGGACTGGCGCAGGGTAGCGATGGGAGCGCACTCGACTTCCAAGCTGAAGCGGATGAAGAATTCCAACTGTCTCCTTCGGGTGTGGGCTTCGATGCTGACGAAAGTGGTTCGCAAGTCATCGAAGTGGAGGACTCCGAGGCGATTGGCGAAGCCGTTGAATTCGAAGGTGCTGACTTTGCTGCCGGCGACGCGTTGGGAGGAGATGTTTTTGCCGAGGAAGCACCGGCAGAAGGCGTCGGTTTTGTTGACGAAGGTGCTGCGGCGGTCTCAATTGAGGAAACGAGTGCTGCGCCGGTACCGACTTCCGCGGCCATCGGCGGCTACGAGGTTCCTTTTTCTCTCATGCAATGCATTGCCCTGTTATGCATCATCGGCGTGATGAGCCTGGGCGGAATGCTGATGACGGATTTGCTGCGAAACATGTGGACTTACAGCGAGCCATCGTCGCCAGTGAGCTCGCTGACCAACGCGCTGATTGAGGTCGCGGGCTGGTAAGCGGTCCGGCTGCGCCTGAGCCCAATGCCGTGAACGATTTTGCTTGGCGGAATTCGGGGAATACCGACGATCGGGGCTGCATCCAGCCCACGCGTCCTGGCCCTCACTTGCGAATCGCCCCACGATTCAAAATCCCGCCAGAAACAGGGTGCTTTCCTCTGATGCCCGCCCGTGACATGCTGTCGCGTTGAAATTCTCGGGTACGAACAATCGTGCCCGGACGTTTATAGTAAGGCATGACGGAATGCGGCCCCCGCTCGCCGCACTGCCGAATGGAATCACCACGCTTACGCCAGGTCAATATGCCCAGGACCGCAAATTCTCCTTGCTCGATGAAGAACTGTTGGCGATTTTTGTTGGCCGCCGTGCTTATTTGCGGTCTATCCGGGTGTGAACAGCCTGAACCAATCGTGACCTACCGGGTGCCGACCAAGTTGCCTGAGCAACTGCTGCCCAGCAAAGATCGGATGTTGGCAGCGATGCTATCCCATGGCGACCAGGTTTGGTTTGTAAAAGTCAGCGGCCCGGAAGCAGCGATTGCGGAAGTCGAATCAAGCTTTCGTGACTTTGTTACCACGCTCGGTTTTGACGACGGCCAACCGGTTCTGGATTCGCCGCCGGATGGTTGGCGACGCAGCGGCGACAAACCTATGCGTTACGCTTCGTTTAACGTAGAGACAACCAATAAACAATTGGACGTCAGTATCTCGGCATTGCCAAAACGCGAAGATTGGGACGCATTTGTCGCCGACAATGTTAATCGCTGGCGTGGGCAACTTGGCTTGCAGCCATCCGAGGCGAAGTGGGCCGATGCCGAAGAGATCGAGATTGCGGCCAGTGATCGCCCGGGGATCTGGGTCGACATTTTGGGTGTTCCCACGGACAGTCCCGCATCGATGTCGGCGCCGTTTGTGAATCGCGGCGACAGCAACACCGCCAGCAGTCCTGCGGCTCCGACTCCATCCAGGCAAGCCACCGCCAATCCGCAACTGAAGTTCGACCGGCCGGATGGTTGGCGAGACGGTAAAATGGCAAGTATGCGGTTGGCAGCCTTCAACGTCGGTCCGATTGACTCCGAAGCCGAAGTCACCGTGATCGCCGCCGGCGGCGGATTGAGAGAGAATGTTGATCGCTGGTTGGGTCAAATTCGCGGTGGTGATGTTCCTTCCGATGTCGTCGATCAAGCTTTGAAGGATGCCCAACGATTAGAAATCGCAGGTCGCGCCGCGCAGCGATTTGTGCTCACCGGCCAGGATGGCAGCACAGGCAACGCGATCGATGCCACCATCGTGTCGCTGGGCGGAGGCACCAGCATGTTCATCAAAATGACGGGACCGGCAGCAACCGTCAGCGGCCAAGCTGAATCGCTGACCGCCTTTTTGCAGTCGCTGCAGTTCTGACCGGCAAGCGACCAACCGAAACTAAAAATCGAAACCACAATCATGGCAACCATTTCACCAACTGTCGGAACTGATATTGATAGCCGCGATCACGCCGAGGCCAGTATTCTGGCAGAGATTGTGGACGCCTTTGCTTCGCTCAAGTTGACGGTCGCACTGTTTGCTTTTTCGTTGGTCATCGTTTTGGTTGGCACGCTGGCCCAAGACGAGATGAACATGCCGGAGGTCAAGGCGCGTTATTTCACCTCATGGATTGCCTGGCTGCACTTTGATGATCTGTTCCCGGATGCGTTCTTTCCCAAAGAGACACCGGCACCAGGTGAAGATGTCAAACGCGTGACCTTTTTAGGCCTGGAAAGGATTCCCTTTCCCGGTGGTGCGCTGATCGGGTTTTTACTGCTGTTGAATCTGGTAGCCGCCAAAGCGACCCGCTTCAAGATCCATGTCAAAGGAGGTCGACTGGCGGCCGGCATCGGCGTGCTTGTGGCCGGAGCGGCGGTCGCGGCTTTGATCATCTTCACCGGTTACAACAGTGAAGGCATTCAAGGATTGCCGCCGATCAGCTACGACGCGCTTTGGAAGTGCATCCTGGGCCTGCTGGCTGCTGGATCATTTGCCGCCGTCATGTATTCACTTTCGGCGGAACACCGTGTATTGAAGATCTCGCTGCTATCTTTGGCGGCGCTGGCCGGCGCGATGGTGGTTTTCAGTTTGCTCACGGGCTATCGCATCGGTGACCCCGGCCTCCGCATCGTCTGGCAGTTGGGCAAAGGCATCGGTGCCGCGCTGATCATGCTGGTCGGATGCTCAATCCTGTTCGGCAAGCAAGGCGGCAATGTGTTGTTGCACATTGGCGTCGCCTTGTTGATGTTTGGGCAGTTTACCTTTGGCGATCGGCAGACCGAACAAAAGTTTCATTTGATCGAGGGCGAATCAACCAACACCTTGATCAACATGGAGGCACCCGAACTGGCATTCATACGAACGGCGGACGATGAACAGGTGGTGACCGTCGTCCCGGCGAGTCGTTTGTTGCCGTTGGCTGGCAGCGACACGATTCTCAAGAACGACGCTTTGCCTGTGGATGTCCGCGTCGTGGAGTACTTCGAAAACTCGACACTGATCGATCCCAACAATGAAAATCCGGCGACAGCCGGCATCGGCACGGCGAACCAGGCTCAGGAACGTCGCAAGCATGGCGGCACCGGCAGCCAACTAAATGTTCCCGCCGCATACGTCGAACTGCTGAATAAAGAAACTGGCGAGTCGCTGGGAACCTATCTGGTCAGCACGCTTATTTCGGAAGGAAAGATGTTGCTCCGCAGCAAAGATTCCTTCGACACGATTACGGTCGGCGACGAAAAGTACGAGATCGGACTTCGCTTCAGCCGTGAAGTCAAACCCTACTGGGTGCAACTGGAAGACGTTCGCCAGGTCACATACAGCGGAACGGAAACACCGCGCGATTACCGATCGTTCATTCGCATCGTCAATCCCGAAACAGGCGACGACCGACGCGAGCGCGTGTGGATGAACAATCCGCTCCGCTATCGGGGCGAGTCGTTCTTTCAATCTGACTACAGCCGCCTGCCCAGTGGAAAAGAAACCACCGGCATCCAAGTCGTTCGCAACTCAGGTTGGTTGATTCCGTATGTCGCCTGCGGCATCACTGGAGTTGGCATGCTGGCCCATTTTATGGTCACGCTGATGCGCTTCATCCGCCGCCGTGAACGGGAAGTAGCCAAGGAGTCAATCACTCGAGAACAGCAACCATTGCTGCCGGTCTATGCGTCCGTTGCGGCGGTTGCATTCTTGGCCATGATGATGCTGGTGCCTTGGTCGGCCGTCATGAACAGCATGCGGACCAGCACGCGGGCGGCGAGTTTCGACCTGTATGCGGTCGGCAAGATTCCCACCCAGTTTGGTGGCCGCGTATTGCCCTTGGATGCGTATGCCAGACAGGCCCTCAAGGCGATGACTAACAAGGAATCGCTGCCGCTGCCGGAGAAACCCGACGAGGGTGACCTTAGCGACAAGAAGAAAGCTTCCGTTGCCAAGGCTCAACAAGAACTTTACCAGAAAGTTCAGCCAATCATTAATCGGGCCACCAAGCAGAAGGGCAGTGAAGCCACGAAACTTTCCGCCATTCAATGGCTAATGGAAGCCGCCATCAACGAGCCGGCCCTGGTGCACCTGCCGATGTTCCGCATCGATGCTGTCGAAGTGCTGAATGAATTGGAATTGGAGCGGCGAGAAAGCAAACTTTATTCACTGGCTGAGACTGAAAAGAACTGGGATCGAGCGATCAAGCAGTTGCAGGTCGCGGCAAGAAAAGAAACTGCGGATTTGACTTTTAAGGAAAAGAAACTGTTCGAATTGCATCGTCGCCGCATGCAATTTCTCAGCACCTCCGACGCCATGAAGCTGCCGGAACCACTGAACATTCCCGATGAATTGCTGGAGCGGATGTTACCGGGATCGACCGAGCAAGAGCGGCAACGATTCAAGGTCCAAGCACTCAAGCGTCACCTGGAAGAACTCTCGGATGTGCCCGCGATCATCCCGCCCACGGAAGAGGCGGTCGCCGGTGCTGTCTCCGATCCAGACTGGTCAGCGTTTGGTTATGCATTTTTCAAAATGGCGGAAGCTGACGCGACCGGCCAGCAGGCAAACGTGCCGCCGGGCGTGGAGGAATTCGGTGAAGTCATCGCTGCCTATGCCGATGAGGACACGATGGCGTTCAACACTGCCGTCGACAAACATCTGGCCGCGGTCAAGTCCTATCCGATTGCCGGATACCAGCCGGAACGCGTCGCCGTGGAGCGGTGGATGCAGTCCAATTCGCCGACCTTGTGTGCACGCGTGCTGTATCTGATCGCTTTGGTGTTGGGACTGGTTCATTTGGCGTCCGGTCAACCGCGGTTACGCAAAGCTGTTTGGGGCATGCTGCTGGTTGCTTTTGTCGTGCATACCGTTGCCATTGCCTGCCGCGTCGGCATCACCGGCCGCGCGCCGGTGATCAACATTTATTCCTCGGCCGTCTTCATTGGCTGGGCTGTCGTGCTGTTCGGATTAGTGCTGGAACCGATCTTTCGTTATGGCGTCGGCAATGTGCTCGCGGCAATCGGCGGCGCATTAACGTTGCAAGTCGCCTGGGGTCTGAATAAGGGCGATACGATGCCTGTGCTGCAGGCGGTCTTGGACACGCAATTCTGGTTGGCAACTCACGTCATCTGCGTTTCCCTGGGATACGTGGCAACGTTGGTCGCCGGCACGCTGGGGATCGGCTACTTGCTGTCTAACTGGCTGGGCAAAGACGCGACGTTTCAGCGAAATGTGTACCGTGCGTGTTATGGTGCAGCCTGTTTTGGGGTGCTGTTCAGCTTCATCGGAACCGTTCTGGGCGGGTTGTGGGCGGACGACAGCTGGGGCCGTTTTTGGGGCTGGGACCCGAAAGAGAACGGGGCCTTGCTGATCGTGATTTGGAACGCCTTGATGCTGCACGCGCGTTGGGACGGCATGGTCGCGGCACGAGGATTCTCGGTGCTGGCGATCGGTGGCAACATCATCACGGCATGGAGCTGGTTTGGAACCAATGAGCTGGGGATCGGCTTACACAGCTACGGATTCACCGAAGGCACGATGTTGTGGCTAACGACTTTCTTCCTCAGCCAAATGTTGCTGATCGTCGCCGGCATGGCCTTCATTCGCAAACCGCCGGCAACGATTGAAAGTTAGCGTTGTGTCAGGCGGATTCTGGTGGGAGCGCGGCGCATTGTGTGGAGGGTGGCGCATTCATGGGAGGGCGAAGCTCCTGCTGAGCCGCGTGCCGAACAGCAAACGCCTGACGCAGCAGCTACCTTTGCAGAATCGGTTCGCCGCCCGACCAGGTTTCGGCGCTGCGAATCCGGCTGATCGGCAGCATCCCGTCGGAAACCGGTATCGATCGACTCGGCGCGATTAGCAAATTCATCCACTCTTGGGTCTGACTGGCGATGGGCACCAATTCACCATGGGCCGGAGAGAGCACGCGCAGCAAACGCAGCGATGGGAATGTGCGGTCGCTTGTTTGCGCGATCGGCCGTCGGTTGGTACAGATCACAACGCCGGGCGGCAGCACTTCGTAACCACGCTCGGTGTTGCAGATTCCAGCCAGCTTCAGTTGCGAATCAGAGATGCGAAAATGAATGCCGAATAGCTCGTAAGGCACGTCACCCAGCTGCGCTCCCAGCAAACCTTGATCGATCCCGATGAACAGATTTTCGTGCATGGCTGCCAGCAGCGATTGCCCCACCCAGCCTTCTCGCGCCGTGATCGAACCTGACACGTTGACAGTCTTTCCGGGATCAACATAACAGCGTTCTAGAATCAGATCCGCAATTCCGCTTAGCCGATGAGGCATCTGTTCGCTAAGACGACTCAAGTCGACGTTGGTAAATCGAGATCCTCCCAGGTCGATTGTCCAGTGGCCAAGACGATCGACTTCCCACTGCAGCATTCCAGTAAATGCCGCCTCATCTCCCAAACGCCGCATCTCCGGTAACCAGTCGGCCAGGGCAGAGCAGGGCAGGGGAGTGTCGCCGGTTTCGAGGGTCCACTGAGTCCTGGGAGTCGGACCGCTTCGCTCCCGTCGGATCGTGATCTTGACTGGCGTACGGCCATCCCCAATCGCGGGCAGACACTGAATGTTGGCTTGGATTGCCTCCGCTTGAGGCTCGACCCAGGCTTGAACTTCGCGCAACGTAAAGGATCCCGTCGCGCTGTGAATGGTGACATCGTTGGTGGAAAACTGCAGCGGCACCGATGTTTTTTCAGGACGACAAAGAAACCGATCGTGAATCAAATTCCAGGTGTGCGAAAGCTGCGAGGATTGCAACTCCGGCTGCCGCAACAAAATTCCGATGCGATCCGCCTCACGCAGCCAGGTCATTTGCCTGATGCGTGCGACTTCACTGCCCGTCTCCGATTCGATCAGGCGCATGTTGTGCAGCGTGGTCTTGAACGGTGAGATCCGCTGGAAGTCTTCGAGGTTGACAATCAGGCCCGTATCACGCGAAAGTTCTGTTGCTAATTCGCGAAGCTGTCCGCGGTGATACCAAGGCGTCCAAGTCACCAGGACGATCAGCAGAGTAACCAATGTTGGAACTGCGCAGCAGAAAACGAACAACAACCGAGCAATCGCTCGCTCTGTTCGCTCATGCATGCAGGATTCCTTTCCGGCAGCGTGTGATCAACTGTGCGTGGTTCGACCGCCGCACAGCTTCGCTGTCCAGGGCCGACCATCGACTATGCTAGCTCACGACAGGTCATTCCAGACCGAATGCCGCGATCTTAGATTCACGGTATCCTCCACCGATAGGCCGTTTAGGAAGATTGCGACATGTGGGAAAAGTTGACGAAGCAATGGTTTTTGACAGCATTAGCTGTTTGCTTCGTCGTTGGCTACATTTTTGCCGACTCGCTCAAACCGCTGCTGGACATGAGTTTGCTGCGCAGCGGTATCGTGTTCGCCGTGATGTGGGCGATGGGCGTCACATTGCACGCGGACACGATCCGCAAGAGTTTGCTCAGGCCGCTGCCAAGTATTCTGGCCATTGCCATCAATATCGCCCTGGTGCCGGCGTTGTGCTTGCCCGTGTTTTGGTTCTTGCCGGACCGGCTTGCGGGCGGATTGTTTGTCACCGCGCTCGTTCCCTGCACGTTGGCATCTGCATCGGTGTGGACGCGCAAGGCGGGCGGCGACGACTCGATCGCAATGATGACGACCGTGGTCACGAATTTGGCCTGTGTGCTGGTCATACCGCTTGGCCTGTCACTCGTCTTGTCCAAACAAGTTGATATCCCGGTGACCGAACAGATGCGAAAGCTGGCCATGATCGTCGTCGCGCCGCTGATTCTGGCACAACTGATGCGGCGATATGGGGCGGCGCGTTGGGCTGACAGGAACAAGATCCGGATCGCCACCTGCGCTCAGATGGGCATTTTGGCCATGGTCACGTTTGGGGCGGTGGCTAGCGCCACGATGGTCTCCAAATCGGGCGGCGAATCCACCGCCTGGATCGACATGACGATGTTGATCGTCTTGGCCGTCGGCATCCATTTGGCGGCAATGTTGCTGGGAATCATCGCAGCCAAACAGACGGGTAATCCACGGGAGAGCCAGATTGCGGTTGGCATCGCCGGCAGCCAGAAAACATTGATGGTCGGTCTGCAAATCGCCATCGATTGCGGCGTCAGCGTGGTCCCCATGCTGGTCTACCACCTTGGCCAACTTACGCTCGATACGATCGTGGCCGGCAAGTGGAAAGCACGGTCGGAACAAGATAGTCAGGGATGAATCTGGTCGATCGAATTGCCGCACATCATTCGAAAACCGGGTAGTGGGCTAAGCCCACTACCAAAAACCGCCTGCCCTTGAACAAACCACCCCGGATGGCGTACGATTCGGGAGTTGCGACCCTGTACATCCGCCAGGGTGGCGTTCCCCACACGACGAGAAGATTGCCATGAAAGACGGCATCCACCCCAAATACCAGGAAACGACCGTAAAATGCGGTTGTGGAAACACGTTCACCACGCGTAGCGTACGCAGCGAGTTGAAAATCGATATCTGCAACGAGTGCCATCCTTTCTATACCGGCAAGTTGAAGTACGTGGACACGGCGGGCCGAATCGATAAGTTCCAAAAGAAATTTGCCGCCGGCTCCTATGGCAGCCTGCAGCCAAAGAAAAAGAAGAAGACAAAGAAGTAGCTAAGCCACCACCGAATCACTCGACAGCCGCATGGTCCGCGCTTATGGAGCCATGCGGTTTTTTTCGTAACTAGGCTGTGTATTCTGCCGTACCCACAACATCAACGTTCACGCCAACAATTTCAACCGATAAGATTTCTGCATCATGAGCGGATCGATTCGCGACACGCTGGAAGAAAAGCTTGCTCGCTTCGAGCAGCTTGAACGCGACATGTCGGACCCCGAGGTGCTTGGGGATGGGACCCGCATGGGTGCCACGGCGCGCGAGCATGGCGGATTGGCCAAAGTCGCCGGCAAATATCGCGACTTCAAACGATTGACCGACGAAATTCACGGCTGCCAGGAAATGGCCGAGGCCGCCAGTGACCCGGAAGAACGCGAAATGGCCGAAGCGGAGATGGTCGATCTGCGCGGCCAGCGGGAACAACTTTGGGAAGAACTGCTTTCGCTGACCGTTGGCGGTGAAGACAGCCACCGCACACGCTGCGTGATGGAAATCCGTGCGGGTACCGGGGGAGACGAAGCCGCTTTGTTCGCGCGCAACTTGTTCGAGATGTATCGTCGCTATGCTGAGCAAAAAGGCTGGAAGACGGAAGTGATGAACGCCAGTCCCACCGAAATGGGAGGCTTCAAAGAAGTCACGCTGACGCTGGAAGGCGAGAATGTTTACCGCGACTTGCAGTACGAATCCGGCGGCCATCGCGTGCAGCGTGTCCCCGAAACCGAAGCCCAGGGGCGTGTGCACACTTCCGCGGCGACCGTTGCCGTGATGCCGGAACCAGAAGACGTCGAAGTGGAACTGAAAACGGATGACTATCGCGTCGACAAATTCGGTGCTTCCGGGCCGGGCGGACAACACGTCAACAAGACCGAGTCGGCAATCCGCCTGACCCACCACGAAACCGGCATCGTTGTCTCTTGCCAGGACGAAAAAAGCCAACACAAAAACCTGGCGAAAGCGCTCCGCGTTTTGAAAGCCCGCATCTACGAACACAAACGCCAGGAAGAAGATGCCAGGCAAGCAGCAACCCGAAAAGGTCTGATTGGCTCTGGTGACCGCAGCCAACGAATCCGCACCTACAATTTTCCTCAGAACCGTTTGACTGATCACCGTATTAACCTCACGATCTACAAACTCGATCAAATCATCGCTGGTGATTTGTCACCGGTGACCGAAGCGTTGATCGAATACGACCGCGATCAGTTGCGTGGGGACATGGTCGGCTGAATGCGCAAGGTCAGGAATCGCCATGTCTGATAGCCAGGGGGAGCAATGGACCGTACTGCGGCTGTTGGCATGGACTACCGACTTCTTCAAGAAACGCGGCAGCCAATCGCCCCGTTTAGACGCCGAAATCTTGTTGGCTCACGCCCGCGAGTGCAGCCGCGTTGAGCTCTACACCGCGTTCGCCGAAGTGCCTTCGGATGAGCAACGGATCGCCTTTCGTGAACTGGTTCGTCGACGCGGTGAAGGCATGCCGGTCGCGCAGCTGGTGGGATACCGCGAGTTCTATTCGCTGCGGTTTCGAGTCAATGAATTCGTGTTGATCCCCCGACCGGAAACGGAGCACGTGGTCATCGAGGCGCTCGATTGCGGCAGAGAAATGCAGCTCAATGACCGTCCCTTGCAGATCGCGGATGTCGGGACGGGCAGTGGAGCCATCGCGATCGCCCTGGCTAAGAACCTTGCCGGCGCCAGAATCACCGCGATCGACGAGAGTGATCAGGCGCTGAAAATCGCAGTCTGGAATGCCGAACAGCATCACGTCGATTCGCAAATCAACTTTGTCGACAGTGATTTGCTCAATTCGGTACAGTCGCCGGAAAAATTTGACTTGATTTGCAGTAACCCGCCTTACATCAGTGAGGCAGAGTATGCGGAGTTGCCCAAAGACGTTCGCGAGTATGAGCCCCGCGGAGCTCTGCTGGCCGGCCCCGACGGCACGGAAGTGATCAAAAGGCTGTTGGGCGAATCATACAACCGCCTGCATTCTGGCGGTCGATTGATCATCGAGCTCAGTCCCATGATTGCCGATGCCTGTGCCGAGTTGGCCGGCGAAATCTCGGAGCTGAATGACTTGAAGTTCATCAAGGACTTGGCGGGGCACCGTCGCGTGATGTCGCTGCGACGAGTGTAGAGGGCCAGTCTAAGGGATCGTCACCGCTGCGGTTGACTTTGCAAATACTCGCACAACATTCTGGCGTTTTCGATAAACGTTTCGGACTTGATGACGCCGACATCCGTTGCGACCTTGCGGCCTTTCAAATCGCGGACGAATCCTGCCGTTGGCCAGGCACCGTTGGACCGCTGAACCCTTAACACCTCGGCCGCTTTGGCTACCAGCTGGCCACGGTCCTGGATCGGCTGAGCTCGTTTACCAACCATTGTTTGGTATTCTTTTTCGATTTCATCCAACTCCGAATCCCACACGAAACCGTAGTGATCGGGCATCTCGCGATCATCATAGGTCAATTCGTAGCGACTGTTGAAATACAGCGGCTTGTTGGTCTTCAGCTCATAAAACCTTGCCAATCGACCGTCCCCGCGCAAACAGGTGCGCAGGTACTTCAACGCTCGTGGAATCGGCTCGAGGAATCTCTTGTCTGTTGTGGCCCGGTATAACACCATCAACGTTCGCAGCGTGTCTTGCGATTCGCGCGCCGTGATGGCCGGTGGCTCGAATTTTCGATCCCAAACCGGTTGCATGTTTCGATCGTACTGTTGCGCCCAAGCGGGTTGAGGATCGGGCAGTTGTGCGAGCAACAGGAATCGGCCGCCGCGAACCGCGCTGTGCCGGTAGCGATCATCATTGTAGATCTCCCAGGCCAGCAACATTGTCTCGATCATGTTCATGGTGATGCGATCATTCAGCATGTAGCAGCCGCTGAAATCGTTGCCCGAGCGCCGCGACCAGGTCTGCGGATAGGTCGCAGCGATGACGGGGTAGTGGCTTTCGCTGGGAGCCTCCATGGGAAAGCGGTCGTAGTTGTGTCCCCACGCTCCAATCGGATATTGCGCCCCCAGCGTCGACCGCAATGCATAAGTTGCTGCGTCATGAACACGCTGGTCCTTGAACTCCAGTGCCTGATCCAACCGTGCCAGAAATCGGATAGCCGCCGGCGTGACGTCGTCGTCAATCAAAGTCATGTTGGTTTTATATTTACGTTGCCGCCAAACGTCCCAGCCGCCCGGTTCTGGTGTGACCGGGATGCGGTCCCGGCTGCCCTGCGGCTCCACGCGATAAGGAATCTTCTTTCGAGGTTCGGGGTCAAATTCAATCGAGTAACCCCAGCCGCCGCTTCGCAACTGGCCCCTGATCAATGCCTCGCCGGCGGCCTTGGCGGCCTGCAAATGAACATCGTCACCCGTGGCGGCATAAGCATCCAAAAAAACCAGGCCAACGGCCGGCGTGCCCGGCGGCTGCACCCAAACTCTGTCGGGACCGGCAACACCTTCACCATTGCTGTGAACGCCATCGGTGCTGGAGACCCAAGCGTAGCCGCCATGATCTGCAATGGTCTGGAACATGAAAGACGTGCCGCGGCGAAGTGCATCACGGACCTGGTTGCTATCTGGCGTTTCGGCATAGCAGGCAGCGGCCGAAAGCAAGAGTGTCGCGAGCGAGATGACATACTTCATAAGATCAGTAAGTTGTTTGTTTGCACGGGATTGCAATGCCCTCCTTCCGGGAGGTTCGGACGTTTAAACGGCCGGGGAAGGCAGCGCGCGTGTACCGTGCTTTTAGGTTTGGCTCGGCTCCAGCGCTTTATCGCTGATGTCTTTGCGGCACCAGGCGCCCTGCCAACGAATTTCCTTGACCGCTTTATAGGCTTGCAATTTTGCTGCGCTGATACTGCTGCCGATGGCGGTAACACCTAAAACTCGTCCACCTGCATTGACAACCTTGCCGTCATCATCCAGTGCAGTGCCGGCATGAAAGACCTTGACGTCTTCGATCGCGTCCGCCCTCTTCAACCCGGTGATCTCGCGTCCTTTCTCATAGCTGCCCGGATAACCTTCACTAGCCATCACCACGCAAATGCTCGGTCGTTCGTCCCACTGCAATGGTTCCAGTTCGCCAAGTCGTCCATCGACGGCGGCCTCCAAGACGTCAACCAGATCTGTCGTTAGCCGCATCAACAACGGCTGGCACTCTGGATCACCGAACCGCACATTGAACTCCAAGACTTTGGGTCCGGCAGGGGTCAGCATCAACCCGGCATACAACACACCTTTGAAGGGCCGCCTGGCTCGTTTCAAGGCGTGCACCACCGGCACCAGTACATCGCACTCGATGCGCGTCGTCATCTCTTCGTCAACAATGGGTGTGGGACAGTAGGCTCCCATGCCGCCGGTGTTGGGACCGGTGTCACCGTCGTAAGCCGGCTTATGATCTTGCGCGGCCGGCAAGGTCACAATCGTTTCACCGTCCGTGATGGCCAGAATACTCGCCTCTTGGCCGGTTAGTCTTTCTTCGATGATCAGTTCATTGCCTGCTGCGCCGAACTCTCGTCGCGACGCAATCCGGTCAATCGCCTCCAGTGCCTCGCTGCGCGTGCTGCAAACAATCACTCCTTTGCCCGCAGCCAGGCCGTCGGCCTTGACGACGACGGGCACAGACTCGTTGGGCTCGGGGTATCGATCTTTGATGTATCGAATGGCTTCGTCGCCACTACGAAAGGTTCGATAATCGGCGGTGGGGATATCGGCGGTGTGCAGCAGATTCTTGCAAAACACCTTGCTGCCTTCCAATTCGGCGGCGGCCTTGGAGGGCCCGAACACACGCAAACCTGCACTCTCCATCTCGTCGACCAAGCCAGCCACCAACGGTGCTTCAGGGCCGACGACGGTGATGTCGATTGCCTCTTTCTTGGCAAATTCGACCAGTGCATCGATATCGCTGGCGGCAATGGGAACATTGATGGCATCGCGGGCGGTTCCGGCATTCCCCGGAGCCACGAAGACTTTGTCTACCCTGGGACTTTGGCCGATTTTCCAAGCTAAAGCGTGCTCACGACCACCACCACCGACCACCAGAATCTTCATCGCTGGACCCGTATCTTCCGTTTAACCCGACGCTGAAGGCGACACATGTTTACCCCTGCGAACTCTTCTGCCAGGACGCCGGGCAACCGATCGGCCGCCAATCAACCGAAAAAGTAATGACAGGTGCGTCAATCTATCGGGTGTGGTCCGACGATTACAGATGCCGCTCAGAATCCCGTGTGCACATAGGAAAATTGCAGCGACTTAGCGGGCCTCAGCGGTAGACAACCGACCACTACGTAATACAATTGAAGAAGTCCTACCGAGGGATAAAATTCTGCCATCCATCCCACAAAGCCCCACCCCACGGATGGCACATTCCTCGATGACGACTAATTTGATGAGGGCGGCGACTGACTCCACTCGGTCGTCGCCTTTTCTGTTTGGTCGTCCTTCCCCATCAACTTTGATTAAGTTACCTAAATGCCAGCCGATTTGACTTCGGCTGAAGTATGGGAACAATCGACCACGACTGACATAATCCATTTCCAGGGAGAAACCTGATGACGCGAAACCTTCTCGGTGCCGTTGCCTTGTTGATGCTGCTTGCGACGCCCGCAGTGGCGGAGAAAACGGGCGATTTGAAGATTACCTTTAAATTGAAAGGGGACGCACCCGAACGGGGAAAACTGGACGTTAACAAGGATGTTGAATTCTGCGGTAAGTTCGGTTTGCTGGACGAGCGATTGATCGTCAACAAAGAGAATAACGGCATCGCCAATGTTGTCGTCTATGTCTACACCGGCAGCCGCGGGGGAACGAAATTGCCAAAGATGGATCCGCCTAAGAACAAACACGAGCTGGCGAACCAGAACTGCCGCTTCGAGCCACACATCGTCATTGCACAGGCCGGCGACACGTTGACTGTTTCCAATCCTGACACCGTCGGTCACAACGCGAATCTCAGCTTTTTGAAAAACACCGCACTGAACTTCACCTTGGCTGCAGGCGCTAAGAAAGACGTCGAAATCAAACAGGCGGAACCGGCACCGATTCCGGTCGCCTGCAACATTCATCCGTGGATGCAAGCGAAGTTAGTTGTGTTGGAACATCCATTCGCCGCGGTCAGCGACGAAAACGGCGAACTTGTGATCAAGGGCTTGCCGGCCGGAGAAGAGATTGTCTTCCGTGCCTATCACGAAGCCGGAACTTTTCGCGAAGAGATCTATATCAACGGCAAGAAAGATGAGTGGAAGTTAAACCGCTTTGAATTGGATATCAAAGAGGGTGACAACGATCTTGGTGTTGTGGAAATCCCGGTCGATCAATTCAAGCTTGACTGACGCTTAAATCCCTAATCGAAGAACCCAAACGGCTGCGACCCGCGTGCAGCCGTTTTTTTTGGTGAGGCAGAAAATGAGGGCGTCGTTACTGATAGTCGCGTCATGTTTTTGGTCGACCGTGGCGGCGGCCCAGCAGCTCGGTGACTTGAAGATCACCTTCCAAGCCAAAGGTGACATTCCCAAAGCGAAAGTAATTCGTGGCGTGCCCGCGGGCGCTGCTATGCCAATCAATGACGATAGCCTGGTGATCAACACCAAGAACCAAGGTGTTGCCAATGTTCTCGTCCACGTATACACGGGGACTCGCGGCGGTACGCAACTGCCGAAACAGGAACATCGGAATTACAAGCAGACGGTAACTTGTCGAAACTTTAGCTTTGATCCGCACTTCATCGTCGCCCAGGTGGGCGATACGGTTGAGTTCGTCAATTCCGATCCTGTTGCTCAGATCGTCAACGTTGCCTTCCTGCGAAATAGCGTGGTCAACCTCGTGCTCTCCGCGAATCAAAGTCGCGAGATCGCACTCAAGCTTCCCGAACCATCTCCGATGCCGGTTTCGTCAGGCATTCACCCTTGGATGAAGGGATGGATTGCAGTGCTTGATCATCCGTTTGCATCGCTGAGCGACGAAAACGGTGAACTGACGATTAAGAACTTGCCGGCGGGAGACGTAGTTGTCTTCCGCGCCTTTCATGAGCGCGCCAAGTTTTCCGAGAAAATCTTCGTCAATGGCAACCAGGTCCAATGGGTGCGTAACCGCTTCGAGGTCCCTATCAAACCGGGCTTGAATGATTTTGGCATCGTCCAGATTCCCAGCGATCAATTTAAGTAGGCCGTGCGACAATTCGTGCGGTTTGCGATGCGCCGGTATCCGCGGTTCAATGAAACATTATGACTTGGCCCGGATCTAAAATGTTTCGCCTGTTCCTGCCACTGTTCGCGATCGCTGTTTTGGCTGGCTGTGACGCTGAAATCAAGCGTTTTCGGCCGAATCAGGTGTATGCGTTGTCGCTGGCACACTCCCGAGTCGTGGGGACTGAGATGGCTGTGCGTGATGTCGACCAGGTTGTCGAATCCGTGTTCGGCACTCCCCAGCAACCTCTTTGGCCGTCGGAATTGCTGCCCAAGTCACTCGCCGGGATCGTCGATTCCGATCGGCTTTCGCGGGCCGCCGGTGCGGTCTCCAGCGACAAACAGGGAACTCACCGCGGTTTGTACACCGAGCACTGCGTGACTTGCCACGGCGTCGAAGGAAGTGGGGCAGGTCCGGCAGCTCTGCTACAAAATCCATACCCACGTGACTTTCGAGCGGGCATCTATAAATGGAAATCAACCGTTCGGGCCGCCAAACCCACACGCAATGATTTGCTGAAGTTGCTCCAGCGAGGCGTACCTGGCACTGGCATGCCTTCCTTTGCCTTGATCGAGGCTGAGGACCGCGAGGCACTGGTGGACTACGTGATCTATCTCTCGGTACGTGGCGAAGTCGAAAGAGATCTTTTGGATCTTTGCGTCGATGAATTTGGCTATCAGGATGACGATCCGCTTGCCGATGACGAACGTTTGACTTGGACGGGAAGTGATGATTCACCGAATAGCCAAACGATCACTCAAGCCATCCAGGGCGTCGTTGAAAGCTGGCAACAAGCCGATGCGAACATCGCCCCCGTCGCTTCGCCGGCTGATGAGAAAGCGGATTCTGCATCCATCAAGCGCGGCCGTGATCTGTTTCATGCTCAGATTGCCAATTGTGTCGGCTGTCATGGCACGGACGGCAACGGACAAGTCGTGACGCTTGACTACGATGACTGGACCAAGGAATTCTCGACGCGCATCGGACTGACACCCAGTAAGCGAGAAGACATGAAACCGTTTCGCAAAGCCGGTGGGTTACGTCCGCGGCAAATCCATCCTCGCAATCTGCAAGACGGCGTCTTCCGTGGCGGCGGTGATGACGAGACCCTTTATCGGCGCATCAGCCAGGGCATCGCGGGCACACCGATGCCGGGAGTCGAGATCTCGAAGCAAGATTCAGGTACTGGTTTGACTAGTGAGCAGGTTTGGGACTTGGTCTACTACTTGAGGTCGCTTGGTCAAGACGCTTCCACGTTAGCGGCCACACCATCTGATCACTGAAACGAACATGAATGAAGACACTTACCGCACGATCGGTGCCATCATCGGACTTGCCGCCGGGATTGGTTTGATGATTTCGCTGGGGTTGGGCGGGATGATAACCGGTGCACTGTTTGGCGCCGGCGGTGCCGTGGCCGGCGGCATCTGCGGAGAAAAGCTTTACGCCAGCCGGCAGTAGAATCGAACCAATGACTGACACCGTTATCGAAAGCACCACGGCTGCTCCACCGGCGCGATTCGTGCATCGTCTCGCAGTGCTGGCAGTCTGTCTGCTCTGGCCGCTAATCTGGGTCGGCGGGTTGGTGACGACGTTTGACGCCGGCATGGCCGTTCCCGATTGGCCGAACACTTACGGATACAACCTTTTCCTGTATCCCTACACGACGTGGTTGTTTGGCCCGTTTGATCTCTTCATCGAACATGGACATCGGTTGCTCGGCGCGTTGGTGGGACTGGTTGCGATCGCGATTGTGATCGCTGCCTTCGTGCAAGAACCTCGACGGTGGGTATTCGGTTTCGCGGTGCTGCTGCTGGCAGCGGTCATCAGCCAAGGAATCTTGGGCGGTATTCGCGTGCGATTCAGCGACCGCACGATCGCGATGATCCACGGTTGCGTGGGACCGCTGTGTTTTGCCTTGTGCGTGGTTGTGGCGGCGGTGACGAGCCGGTTTTGGTGGCATCGCGGTTCCAACAAGTCCTCCCAGCTTGCTCTCGTTGGCCGGGTTGCCATGATCCTGGCGTCCAGCCTGGTGGTCTTCAGCTACGTCCAACTAGTTTTGGGGGCGCAGCTTCGCCACGTTCAGCCGACCGCATCACCCTCGCACTTTACGGGGATTGTCGCACTTCACGTGATCACGGCGTTCGTGTTGTGGCTGTTGACGGTGGCTGCCTGGATTTCTGTGCGGAGATGCGGCGATTTGACGCTGTCGCGACCCGGATTGCTACTGATAGGATTAGTGGCGATCCAAATTGCTCTTGGGATCGGAACGTGGGTGGTCAATTATGGTTGGCCGGTGTTCTTACAATTCGTTCCGGGAGCCACTGGATTCTTGGTCCGCGCCAAAGGTTTCGTCGACTCGATCATTGTCACTTCGCACGTGGCAACCGGGTCCCTGATTTTGGCCGTGTCCACATTGATGGCCGTGCGTGTTGGGCGAATACGCCACCTCCGCAAAGTGTTCCAGGGCGGTAGCGGAGGCCGCGAGGCAAAACTGATTTCATCACCGACCGCGGAAGCGGCAACCAAATAGCTTTTCCATGTCGACCGACGTTCTCATTGCCGATACCAGCTCGCAGTCAACGCGCCGAGTCGTATCCAAATCGATCGTCGATGTTGAGGCGGATCCAGCGATTGAAGTCGCCACCACTTCACAGAACCGTTCAGAGTCAGTTTCCTTTTCCGCACAACTTTCCGATTACATCCAACTGACCAAGCCGCGAATCGTCGTGATGATTTTGGTCACGACGGTGATGACCGCCACGATTGCCGCGGGAGGATTTGTCTCGCTCGGGCAGCTGCTGTGGCTGCTGCTGGCAACCGGAATGGTTGCGGCCAGCGCCGGCGCGGCCAATCAAGTCTGGGAGCGAGTCATCGATGGCAAAATGGCGCGTACCGCGCTGCGGCCGTTGCCTGACGGTCGCCTCGGTTTGCTACCGGCAACCGCGTTCACCGCAGCTCTTGGGATCGCCGGCACCGTGATGCTCCACAACATGTTTGGCTCGGCACCCGCGATCGCGGGCGCGGCCACGTGGTTGCTGTATGTTCTGGCCTACACACCGATGAAGACTCGTACGGCCTGGAACACCACCGTCGGTGCGTTGGCTGGCGCGTTGCCGGTGTTAATCGGATACACGGCTTTGGGTGGTGGATTGACTGATGCAACTGGCTGGCTGTTGGTAGGCGTGCTTGTTGCCTGGCAGTATCCGCACTTCATGGCAATCGCTTGGATGTATCGTCGACAGTATGCGGAAGCCGGTTTTCGCATGACGACCACCGTGGAGAAAACGGGCCGATCCGCCGGCTGGCAAGCCATCATCGGCTCGCTAGTACTGATTGCCTGTGGTGTCACCCTCTGTCTGCTGCCGGACGGTTTCGCATCGGGAGTGATCGCTTCACTGTGCGTAATCCTGGCGACGTTGCCGATGTTAAAAGCTTCCATTTACTTCACCGCTGCCCCCAGCGATGCCCTGGCCCGGCGGCTCTTACGATCGTCCTTGCTGGTGCTGCCGGCCGTGCTGGCGATCGCCACCATCCGCGCGTTTTGGTGAATATCCAACTTTCGTTGCTACGTTTCGCGGTATTCCGAAGCGTATAATTCATGAAACGTTATCATTCTGCGACCGCGAGCTTGCGATGCGAACCGCTATCCACATTTCACTGATTCTGTTGATAGGTATCGGCATTGGGCTGGCAATTCGGTCGATGAAGCCGAAATCCGGCCCTGGTCCCGGCGACATTGTCTATTCCAATGACACCGAGGGACCAGCCGAGAATCCGGACCCGGTGAAACCTTTGGAAGAAGAAGCCTGGCTCAGTCGGTTTGAACTGATCGAGCGCAGCGGCAAAAAGGTGACCAGCGAAGAGTTGCTGGGACAACCTTACGTGGTCAGTTTTTTCTTCAGCACGTGTCCCAGCATTTGCATTCAGCAGAATCAAAAGCTGAAAGAGTTGCAGGACATGTTCGAGGGCCAGGGAGTGAAATTTGTGGCGATCTCAGTCGACCCCGAGACGGATACACCGGAAAGGTTGCGCGAGTACGCGGCCCGTTTTGGTGCCGACGAAGAACAGTGGCTGTTCATGACGGGAGATCTGACGTACATCCGCCGCATCGGCGTTGAAATCTTTCAGCAGCCGGTTAACAAGCAGTTTCACACCGAGCGGTTCGTGCTGGTCGATTCGGAAGGAAAGATCGAAGGCTTGTACAGCTGGCCGGAAAAGAAACAGTTCGAGAAACTGCAGGTCAGCATTCGAGAGATGCTGAAGTCGTCCGCTGCCAAATCATAACCTGAGTCCTCTTGTTATGAATTGGCAGTTTCTATCTGACAACCTGCCGCATGCGACGGCATCATTGAACGTCTTGGCAACCGGCTTGCTTGCCGCCGCGCTCTGGAAAATCCGAAGCGGCCGCGTCACGGCTCACAAGAACCTGATGCTGACCGCGCTGGCTGTCAGCGCCTTGTTCCTGCTGTTGTACCTGTTTCACAAAGTGGCTTTGTATCAGGCGACCGGCGAACCCAACAAAAGATTCCCCACCGATCCAAACATCGCACCACCAGCAGCAAGATACACCTATTTCTCGATTCTGGGCACACATTTGGTGCTAGCAATTGCAGTTCCTTTTCTGGCGATTCGCGCCGTCTACCTGGCAAAGAGCGGCCGCATCCTGGCGCACAAACGGTTGGTTCGCTACGCATATCCGATTTGGATGTACGTCTCGGTAACCGGCGTACTAGTCTATTTGATGCTGTATCAGATCTTTGTGGCCTAAACCGCCGATCAAAGTCGGCTCGGCCCCTCTGCGGACCTGAGAGCCCGACTCTGGGATGGTGAAGACATTTTAGTCTGGGGTTTTGTGGCCAATCGCGGACATGCACTGGGTGTGGCCAAGGCAACATGAGTTTCATGGGAGGGCGAGG
>JBFJVZ010000005.1:0-45246 GCA_041623895.1 Pirellulaceae bacterium
TGCGTAAATCCTGGGCCGCAGCCCAAAGAATAGGTTCGCATCCAATAAGCTGCGGAGCAGCGAAAGCATAAAGCCTGGGGTGAACCAACGAGCGACAGCGAAGTTGGTGTAACCCCAGGAATACGACCCACAGAAATACTTTCCCCGCGGCGATTTGGCGGCAATGCCGCCAAGTCGCCGCGGGGAAATCGGGTTGGATATCGCGATTCCTGGGGCTGCGGATTGCTCGCTAGAGACGAGCAATCCTGACCTCAGGCTATATTCTGCCACTGCTACGCAGTTGTCGCATTGTTGTCACGAATCAAAACATCAGCGCCCGACCCTCAATCAGATGCAATACTTGGGGAGAGATTCTTTGCACCACGGGCCCGACGATGATGAAGCGAATTCTGAATTTGACGCTGTGTACTTGGTTTGTAGCCGTCTTCGGCACCCAATCCAGCGTTTGCGGGCAAGTCTGCCAAGGCAGCAAGCCTTTGACCGTCTATCGGCTGGATGAAGGTGTTTACTACGGCGCGGCGCCGAAGCGCGAGGCAGATTTCGCCAAGCTCCGCCGGCTTGGTGTCCGCCACGTGATTGATATCAGGACGTTCAAGGTGTTTGCCACTGCGGTCGAGCGTCGACGGGCTGCGAAATACGGAATCTCGGTTCGGCGGATTCCGACCGGATTCTTTCCGACCAAGACCGGCACGGTTCCACAGATTTTGTCACTGCTAAAAAGCGCCGATGGTGGCGGCGTCTATTTTCACTGCAACCTCGGCAGTGATCGGGCGGGAATGCTATCCGCCATTTACCAGGTCGAACAATTGGGTTGGGACCCGGCCGACGCCTGGAAGTTCTGGAAAACCGATCAGTTCAATCCAAAGCTGAAAGACCTGGACCGGTATTTTTGGCAGCGGGTGTCAGGCTCCGCATGTCCACCGACGCTATGATTAGAGGTATCCGCGATAGAACTCGACGAACGTGCGATGCAGGCTCAAGCAGGCGCGTTTAAAGATTGGAGGCTGTTGCCCCACGGGCAAGACAATTCCCTGTTTCGCGATCGCAGTCGACTTCGACATTCGTTTCTGAACATTTCTGCGTAATGCGGCTGCACCCGCCGGATCGTGGGAAACGATGCAAAGTTCAAGATTCAGGTTATCCGATCGCGCATCGAAGTTATAACTTCCCAATAACCAGCGAGCGTTGTCGACAATCATTGTTTTTGCATGCAGCGTGTCCTTGCCGCAAAACTCTCTCAATCGCACACCTTCTTTCAGCAGGCTGCGCTTATGGTTCTGATAAGCCGCGTAAACGCTCAACTGGTCTGTCGTCTTCAGGGAATTTGTCAGGATGGTGACCCGGACACCTCGGCACCGCGCGCGGGTAATTGCCGAACGGATTTCACGATCAAAGGCTGGATAGGGTGACTCAATCAAAATACAACACCTGGCTTGATCGATCAGTCGCATGATTCCACGTTGGACGTTGTCTTCTGATTTGTCCGAATGACAATCGTGCAGCAGGCTGATCTGAAGGCCTTCAATCGCGTCCGACATCCAATCTTTGTTGGAATTCAGCTTGACGTTGCTTCGGCAGATCACCTTTTGGACAGCGAGGTTGAGCAAACGCTGATAGTCGGCAGGCCCCGTGGCGTCTCGCCAGGCCTCATTCCAGGCCGTGCGACCGAAAGGACGATACCTCAACACGTCCAGCCCCAGAGAATCACGATCAGGCGCGGGCTGAACATCGGGCGAGGACCATAGCCAATCGAAGTATGCTTGTGCCCGGCCGGCAACATCGCCGGCGACCAGTGCGTCGCAATCGGCAAAATTTCGCCCCGGCGCGAACTCATAGTACTCGTTCTCCAGGTTGCGACTACCGATGATGGCTTGCTGGGCGTCGATCACCATCAGTTTGCTGTGGAGCCGGCGATTCAGCCACGCCGGGTTGCCACGGTGCGTTGGGTGATAGACGCGGACCTGGATGCCGAAGCGGCGTAAATAGTGTTCGAACTTTGACGGCAAGCGTGATTTCAGGCCATCCACCAGCATGCGGACGCGTACACCGCGCAGCGACGCCCGCCGGAGCAGTTCCAAGATGGTAACGGGAACTTCGTCCGTATCGATCGCGTAGTAAGCGACGTCGATCGTGTGCTCGGCTTGTTGAATCAGATCGATGCGTGCTTGCAGCGCCTCCGTTTTGTCGTTCAGCAGGCGAAGACTGCTTTCCTGCCCCGCGCACGGGATCGCCATCAGCAGCACGACACCGATACCGAGCAAGACGAAAGGGATGGGACGTGCGGGCGCGTGCATACATTCAACCTGAGGAAAGCTCACCTCATCATCGGCGAGCTTCCACGAATAGATTCAATGCGATTCATCCGGCAAGTTCAAGCCGTATGACCGGTGCGTCCCGAACCATCAAGACGATTGGCGGGTTGGCGAACGATCTGACAGCCGGGGCGGGTTTGAAAGAGACAGCGTGATGTCGCCGTAGCAACCAGCAAATTCGCTGGCTTTATCCCATTGCCCCCAGGCACACGCCATCGATACTATCTGTCGATTCAACTGCCGCCTTGGTCACAAGAGGATCCTTGCTTGGAACCGTTAGACTTAAAAGAATTTGAATGGAATATCGTCGTTCGCCAACTGACGATCGATGACTTCGACGCCTTGGTCGCCATGCAGGAAAGGTGCTTCCCGGGCATGCAAACCTGGGAGCGTGACCAAATCGAGAGCCAACTCGCTATCTTTCCCGAAGGACAGATCTGTGTCGAGATCGATGGCAAGCTGGCTGCGTCTTCCAGCAGCCTGATTCTGGAACATGATCCGAGTTTGGAATGGCATAACTGGAAAGCGGTCGCCGACGAGGGCTACATCCGCAATCACAAGCCCAAAGGCGACACGCTGTACGGGATCGAGATCATGGTTGATCCAGAGTTCCGCGGCATGAAGCTGTCCCGGCGAATGTACGACGCCCGCAAGGAACTGTGCCGCCAGTACAATCTGACTCGGATCATCATTGCCGGTCGCATCCCTGGCTATCACAAATTCTCCGACGAACTAACGGCGCGTGAGTACATCGATAAAGTCGTGGAAAAGGGTGTTGTCGATCCGGTCTTAACGGCGCAAATTGCCAACGGATTCGCCGTACAAGGACTGATTGCCAATTATTTTCCCTCGGACACCGCTTCATGCGGCTACGCGACGTATCTGGAATGGACCAACCTGGATCACGTTCGCGGGGCGAAGCGGCGTTTCCATCACGCCTATGAGCCGGTCCGCGTCTGCGTGGTTCAGTACGAGATGCGGCGGATCGACAGCTTTGACGAATTTGCCATGCAGTGCGAGTTCTTTTTGGATGTAGCCTCCGACTACAAGTGCGACTTCGTGCTCTTTCCGGAATTATTCACCACCCAGCTGCTTTCCTGTGTTGCAGCCCACCAACCGGGTCAGGCCGCCCGGCAGTTGGCCGCGTTCACGCCGCAGTATTTGGAATTCTTTACCGAGATGGCGGTCAAGTACGACTTGAATGTCATCGGCGGATCGCAATTCGTCGTCGAGCACGACACGCTTTACAACACGGCGTACCTGTTTCGCCGTGACGGATCGATCGGCAAGCAGTACAAAATCCACATCACGCCGAGCGAGCGAAAGTGGTGGGGAGTCAATCCGGGAAAGCGTGTCGAGGTGTTCGACACCGATTGCGGACCGATCGCGATTCAGATTTGCTACGACATCGAATTTCCCGAACTGACACGAATCGCGACCGACAAGGGCGCCAACATCGTGTTTGTGCCTTTCAATACGGACACCAGGCACGGTTATTTGCGGGTTCGGCATTGTGCACAAGCACGCTGCATCGAGAACCATTTGTATGTGGCCATCTCCGGCTGCACGGGCAACCTGCCCTTCGTTGAAAACGCCGATATCCACTACGCCCAGTCCGGCATCTTTACGCCCGCGGATGCTGAATTTGCTCGCGATGCTGTGGCCGCCGAGTGCAATCCCAACGTGGAAACGGTGATCATCCACGATTTAGACTTCGAGCAACTCAAACGCCATCGCGAGACCGGCACGGTTCAGAACTGGAACGATCGGCGGCGGGAGTTGTACCGCGTCGTTTATCAGGAAGACGGCAAATCGCACGAGATCTAGCTCTGTCGCGTGCTGGCTGTCAATTGGTGAGCCGCGAAGCGCGTGAGCGGCCGGGCCTCGCTGCCAAATGAAGCGGCGGGTCGTCACAGAGGAAGACCGAAATGCCCGGTGCCCTGACGGCCCGCGCAGCTTGCGTTTGTGCGGACAGAGCGTCAAAAGAATGGACAGTCAACGGAAAACATTTTTCCAATCAATCACCTGGTTGGGTCGCTTCCCCTACGGTTGCCATGATTGGCACGGATCTTGCTACCAGGTTCAAGCTCCTTCGTACCTATGGTTCCAAACACGTATTTGACACAGCACGACCACCGCGACCGAGGTGGAGGTGACGGATTGAGTCTTGATGTGAAGCGTAATTCCACACGGCAACTTGAACTAGAAATCCTGCCTCAGCCAGACGATACGACGTGCGGGCCAACCTGCCTGCATGCCGTCTATCGCTACTACGACGACGAATTGCCGCTGGACCAGGTGATTGCCGAAACGCCGCGGCTGAGCAAGGGAGGAACGCTCGCCGTGATGCTTGCCTGCCACGCGCTGCGTCGCGGATATCGGGCGACGATCTACACATTCAACTTGGAAGTGTTTGACCCCACCTGGTTTGCTCAGCACGAAAATCTCGTGGAAAAGCTGCAAGCGCAGATGAAGGCGAAGGAGTCCGCGAAACTGCGAACGGCCTCCCAACAATACATTGAATTCTTGCGGTTGGGTGGACAGCTTAAGCTGCGGGACCTGAACGCAAACCTGATTCGCCGCTACCTGAAACGCGGCATTCCGATTCTGACCGGGCTCAGTTCGACCTTCTTGTACCAGAGTGAACGCGAACGACACGACCTGGTGCCCGATGATGTGGCTGGCCTGCCGACCGGTCACTTCGTGGTTCTCTGCGGCTACGACAAGCACGACGGCCAAGTCAATGTTGCCGACCCTTATCTGCCCAACCCGCTTGGTGAAGCGCACCATTACGAAGTCGGTCTTGACCGCCTGGTCTGTGCCATCTTGCTGGGAGTACTGACCTACGATGCCAACCTGTTGATCATCCACGCCGCAGACCGCGATAAATCGGAGACAGATGGAACGGATGAGTGATTCGTGGAGAAACGGATGTCAGTCTTAATCGTCACCAATTCGGGCAAGGACTGGCCGTCGGAAGTTGCCGGCGCCGAAGTGGTTGACGCGCGAGCTTATTTGGCTGATCCAAAATACAGCGAGTTGCGCGGCACAAAGATCTTCAATCTCTGTCGCTCTTATCGGTACCAGAGCACCGGCTACTATGTCTCCCTGCTGGCCGAAGCTCGTGGACACAAGCCACTGCCGAGCGTGACGACGATCCAGGATATGAAGACGCAGGCGATCGTTCGAATGGTCTCTCAGGAGTTGCAAGAGCTGATCGAGAAGAGCCTGGCACCGATCAAATCGGACAAATTCGCACTCAGCGTCTACTTCGGACGAAACCTGGCAAAACGATATGATCGTTTGGCGCTCAACCTGTTCAACCAGTTCGCATCACCGCTGCTGAGGGCCCAATTTGTTCGCGGCAGCGATGGCAGTTGGCAACTCCGGCGAATCAATACGATCTCGGCCAATGATGTCCCCGAGTCGCATTGGCCGTTTGTGATTGAGGTGGCCGGCGAACACTTTGCGGGCCGCCGCTGTGGCGTGAAGAAACCGGCCCGCGCGCGGTTCGACCTGGCGATTTTGCACAACCCGAGTGATCCTGAACCGCCTTCGGATGCCAAGGCGCTGAAGAAATTCATCAAAGCCGCCGCGTCCTTGGGTATCGCGGCGGAATTGGTGACCCGGGACGACTACGGGCGGATCGCTGAATTTGACGCTCTGTTCATTCGTGACACCACGTATGTCGATCAGTACACATTCCGCTTCTCGCGCCGCGCCGCCAGCGAAGGTTTGGTGGTGATCGATGACCCGAATTCAATCGTTCGCTGCACCAACAAAGTCTATCTGGCCGAACTGCTGACACGACACAAAGTACCGGTTCCCAGAACACTGGTTCTGCATCGCGACAACGGCAGCGGCATGGCCGACCAATTGGGCTTTCCTTGTGTGCTGAAAAAACCGGACAGTTCGTTTTCACAGGGTGTTGTCAAAGTTCACGACAAGCAGCAGCTGGAAACGCGGTTGCACGAGTTCTTTGCCGAATCCGACTTGGTCATCGCCCAAGAGTTCCTGCCGACCACGTTCGATTGGCGGATCGGCATTCTCGACCGCCAGCCACTGTATGCCTGCAAATATTTCATGGCCCAGGGACACTGGCAAATCATTCACCAGGATCGCGATGGCCGCGGACGTTACGGCAAGTCCGAAACGCTGCCCGTCGAACTGGCACCGCGCCGCGCGGTGGCCGCGGCACTGAAAGCCGCCAATCTGATCGGTAATGGTCTGTATGGAGTCGACGTCAAAGAGTCCGATGGCAAGTTCTACGTGATCGAGGTCAACGACAATCCCAATCTGGATGCCAATTATGAGGACGCTATCCTGAAGGACGAACTGTACCGACGCATCATGGCGGTCTTCCAAAAACGAATTGAACAGCGCAAAGCGGGCATCGTATGAGCGAATGTTCCCTGCTCAGCCAGACGCCACCGTTTCACCTGTTTGAGGCTTTCGGTGTCGAACTGGAATACATGATTGTCGATGCCGACACCCTGGATGTGCGGCCGATCACCGATCGAGTCCTGCATCAAGTCGCCGGCGAGTACCTGTCGGAAGTGGAACTTGGCCAGATTGCCTGGTCCAACGAACTGGCGCTGCACGTGATCGAACTGAAGACGAACGGCCCGGCCCGGTCATTGTCGCCCTTGTCGGACCAGTTTCAGGAACACGTGCGGCGAATCAATGAACTGCTTCAGCCGCATGGGGCTCGGCTGATGCCCACCGCAATGCACCCCTGGATGGATCCGCACCGGGAATTGAAATTGTGGCCGCACGAGTACAACCCGATCTATGAAGCCTACAATCGGATTTTTGATTGTCGCGGTCACGGCTGGGCAAACCTGCAAAGCGTCCACCTGAACCTGCCGTTTGCGGATGATGATCAATTCGGTCGCCTGCATGCCGCGATCCGGTTGCTGATGCCCATCCTGCCGGCGCTGGCAGCCAGTTCCCCGATTGCGGATCGCCGGCTGACGGGTTGGGTCGATTATCGCATGGAAGTTTATCGCAATAACTCCCGTCGCGTGCCGGCGGTAACCGCCGACGTCATTCCGGAGGCCGTTTTCAGTAGGCGCGACTATGCGTCAAAGATACTGCAGCCAATGTACGATCACATCGCTCCGCTGGACGCCGGCGTCTTGCAACACGAGTGGCTGAATGCGCGGGGCGCGATCGCCCGCTTTGATCGCAATACCATCGAGATCCGAGTGTTGGACGTGCAGGAGTGTCCTGCCGCCGATCTGGCGATTTGCAGGGTAATCGCCAACGTGCTGTCCGCGATGACCCAGCAGCGTTGGACCAGCCGGGCGGCACAACAATCGATTGCGACCCCACCGTTGGTGGAGCTATTTCTGGCTGTCATTCGTGATGGGGAACAGACCGTGATCAACAACCATCATTACCTGGCCCAATTCGGCGTGCCCGATCGCAGCACAACGGCACAAGAATTATGGCACCACCTGGCCGAGCAGACCAACGGCTCGCAGCCCCACAATGCGTTCCTGGAAAGAATCTTGCGGCAAGGCCCTTTGTCGCGCCGCATCGAGCGAGCCATCGATGGCGACATGGCACGCGTCTGGACGGTCTACCGTCAACTTTGTGATTGCCTGGCACAAGGAAAGATGTTCGACCCGGAAGCCGACAGATGAACCGTTGCTTGCTGCTGACCTGTGAGCATGCGGGGCATCGCGTGCCGGCACCCTATCGATCGATTTTTCGCGATGCCCAAGCCGCCTTGGTTTCCCATCGGGGTTGGGATCCGGGAGCAAGAACACTGGGCAATGTGTTCCAGCAACGGCTTGGTGCGCCGTTTCTTTATTCCGATGTGACACGATTGCTGGTGGAACTGAATCGTTCGCTTGGGCACCGGAATCTGTTTTCACAATTCACAGCGTCACTGGATGCCGCGACGAAAACGGAAATCCTTGATCTCTATTACCATCCGCACCGCCAGCGCGTGGAGTCGTGGATTGACACCCAATGCAATGCCGAAAACACCGTCATTCACCTTTCGCTACACACCTTCACGCCGCAGCTTGATGGCAAACGTCGCAGCGCTGATGTGGGGCTGCTGTACGACCCCGGCCATGGTCAGGAAAAAGCTTTTTGCGATCGTTGGCATGCGGCCCTGAAAGAGATTCGCTTTGACCTCCGCATCCGCCGCAACTATCCCTATCTTGGCAAGGCGGACGGCATGACCACGACTCTGCGGCGGCGTTTCGGCAAGGATTACTTTGGCATCGAATTGGAAGTCAACCAAAGTTGGATAACCGATACGTCGCGGTGGCAACAGCTTTGCAGCGATTTGGCTGATAGTTTTGCAACTACATTGGGAACCTGGCGCGTTTCTTGATTTCGCGATTGCGTTTTCTTTTAGACACGGCCTCGCCTACAGATTTGAAAACTTAAGGGTGGAAATCGCCTGTGCTCATGAAATCTTCCACTCCCAGCATCCGCCGCAACTTGCAAGCCAGCGCTGTCGACGGGGCCGCCTATGGCGGGATGGTTGGTTTGGGGGAAACCTATTTGGCGCCCTTCGCGTTGGCGATTGGGATGGGAGAGGTCTCCGCCGGTTTGGTGGCCAGCCTGCCGATGGTTGCCGGCGGGACCTTGCAATTGATTTCGCTCCGCGCGGTGCGTTGGATCGGTTCGGAAAAGCGTTGGATTCTGCTCAGTGCAACGCTGCAGGCTCTCACCTTTATGCCGCTGGTGTACGCGGGCATCATTGGGGAAATGCCGCTGTTTGGCTTGATGCTGGTTGCCTCGATCTACTGGGGTGCAGGGTTGGCCACCGGTCCGGCTTGGAATTCCTGGATTGAGACCGTCGTGCCGATTGGCGTTCGCGCACGGTACTTCGCTGCCCGTAGCAAACTTGCACACCTGACCACGCTGGCAGGATTCATGATCGGCGGCACGATTCTGACGGTCGGTGGACGGATGGATCACCAGTGCCAGGCTTTCGCCGTCATGTTTGCCATCGCCGGAATTTTGCGTTTGTGCTCCGTATACGCTCTGGCACAGCACCAACCCGTTGATCGGCGTCGCACGGTAATCATGGACGGTACACTCAATCAACCGCACGTCATCCGCAAATCATTCGTTCATGGCGGACGGTTGTTGTTGTTTCTGGTGGTCCTGCAAGGCATGGTGCAGTTGTCGGGGCCGTTTTTTACTCCCTTCATGCTCACCGAACTTGGTTTCAGCTACGCTCAGTTCGTCACTTTGATTTCGATCAGCTTCATTGCCAAGGTCTTGTCGCTGTCGATGTGGGGGCGATTGAGCCAACTTAGTAGCGCCAAAATCTTGTTGTGGATCGGGGCTGTCGGCGTTGTCCCGATGTCGTCCCTGTGGATCGTTTCGCAGCAATATGTCTGGCTGATGTGCGTGCAAGCGTTCAGTGGAGTGATGTGGGCCGCCTATGAGCTGGGATTTTTCCTGATGTTTTTTGAAGCCTTGCCAAGGGAGAAAAGGATTCGGATGCTGACGATTTATAACTTCGCCAACACGCTTGCCATTTGCGCGGGCGCGACAATGGGAGCGTGGATACTGCATCATTACGGGGCAACCACGAAGGGTTATTTGACGCTGTTCGGGTTGTCATCTGTTGGCCGCGTTTTCGCATTGATGGTGCTGGCAAGTGCCAGCCTGGCGTCCGTCCCTGTGTTTGGAATTGGCATTCGAGTGTTGGGGCTTCGCCCGGCAAGCGGATCGGTCGACGCACCCGTGTTGCCAAGTTTCCACGAGGACGAAAATCCAGGCGAAACAACTTCGCCCGTGCCAGCCATCCAGTGACCGCAAAGCCCATACCTCACCGCGTCATTAGTCGTAATGGCGCGCTGAAGCGAGCAAGGCGCGCGATCGTGCACGCTACGATTTCTTGCTCGTCTTGACATGCACTGCGGCAACCACCTGCCGAATTTTTTGTTGGCTACCACATTGGGGGCACTTCGGTTTCGGCTGGCGGTCATGCTCGTCAAATGTCTGCTTGACGGTAAATTGTTTGTGACACTTTTCACATTCAAATTCGTAATATGCCATCGTCATGCTCCTTTTAGATCATTTCAAAACGGCAATTCTCGTACCGTTTCATGTTGTTTCGGCCCCGCAGATCTTATTCAGGTGTGACCTGCGGCCCATTTTCGACACGAAGTGCACGATCGGTGAAATTGGCAATGCGGGAGGCTTCGAGCCGTGTGACATAACGGTTGAGCTTGCCGCCCAGGGTGACGACGCCGTCTTTGACAGTTCGGCCGCGACTCGCAATTCGTTAGCAATTCGTACTCCGGAGCATCGGCCTACTTCGGTTTTGGGCTAGTGCCGAGTTCAGAATCTGGAATCAGTGTTTGTACGCTCTTGATCTCGCGGGCTTCATGGTCTCCCAACAGATCCACGAACGCTTCCACTTCTTGGATGGCTCGCTGCCAGGAAACGAACGGCGGATCCAGCTGAGTAAGGCGATCCATCAGATCATCGAGTTGAGCCAACAGTCGCGCGCGGTCGCGCGATGACTGTTTACCCATCGCGTTGGCTTTGCGGGTGGAGGCCAGATGCGAACTTGCGATCTCTGCGACCATCTCATCTTCTCGATCAAAATGCGCGACCAGCCACCTGCGGAGCGGTTTCAGTCTGGTTGCTGTCTCGCCGAAATGAGGATCCCCCATTTGCGCCAGTTCGTACATCCATTTGCGGATTTCAGCGATGCATGTCTCGAACTCACGGTGCTCGGATTGCCAGTCTTGATAGATCGCAGAAAGCGGTCGGTTTGAGCTCGTGTTCATCTCACGCCTCGAAGGATTGTTTGCTGAGCTTGATTGATATGACTTGCACTTTAGCCAAAGCGGACAAAACGCTAGCGCATTTTCAGATATCTCGTTGGCCAGGACTTGTCCTGGCAATAATGCGCCAGGACAAGTCCTGGCCTACCGATGATCCCACATCAATGATGAAATTGCTCTAGCTGATTGCACCTTCGGCTCTTTTTGCCATTGCCGTTGTGAAACGATTGTGGGCCAAGTCCGTACCCGTTACCGATGGGCTGATCAGGTAGGCCTTCACCATGTATTCATACAGCATGCGTTGCGTATTGAAAAAGGAGCCATTCACGGCAATCGCGTGTCGCATCACATCGATGAATCCAACGCGATTGTTGTAAAACATTGGAACGACGGCGTCCTCAAGTTTCTGGTACAGCGAGTCTGCATTGGCACCATAGACATGTTGATCGCGTTGGCCAATCGCCCAACCCGTCAGCCCTTCCATGCACCCCTCGATCCACCAACCGTCCAAAACACTCAGCGAAGGCACTCCGTTCAGTGCTGCCTTCATCCCGCTGGTGCCGGATGCCTCCATCGGCGGTTCCGGTGTATTCAGCCAGACATCGACCGCGGAAGTCAACATGGCCGCAAGGTGTTGTTCGTAGTTTGGCAGGTAGACGACGGCGATGTCGTTACCCAGCCGCTTGGCAGCCTCAAAGATCTGTTGAATGACGGCTTTTCCAGGCTCGTCCCTGGCGTGTGCTTTTCCGGCAAATACGATTTGCAGGCGGCCGATGTCCGTACTGATTCGCCGCAGCCGCTCGATGTCCTCGAAGATTAAGGCGGCTCGTTTGTAACTGGTGGCGCGCCGTCCAAATCCCAACGTTAGCACGTCGGCATCGAAACCCGCGTTGGATTGTCGGTTGACAAAGTCGATCAGTGTTCGCTTGGCGTCTTGATGAGCCAGCCACAAATCGTTGTCGGCAATCCCCAACGCATATCGGAGGCTGAAATTGTCTTCACGCCAGCCCCTGATGTAACGATCAAACAATTCAGCCATCGGCCGCGAAACCCAAGTGGCCGCATGTACGCCGTTGGTAATGGCATCCACCTGGTACTGAGCGAACATCTGCTGGGAGACTTCACTGTGCTTTTTTGCAACGCCATTGACGTAGTGTGACAGAGCAAGTGCCAGATAAGTCATGTTCAACTGTCCGGCATGGCAGATGGCATCGGTGATGCCGCATTCGTCACGATGTCCGAGAACGTCTTCGACAAGCTGCAAATCGAAGGCGTCGTGTCCGGCCACGACTGGTGTGTGGGTCGTAAAAACGCAGCGCTCGCGGACGATTTTGATGTCATCGTCGGTGATCTCCGTGCGGCCTTGCCTCTCGCGCACTTCGCGCAACAGTTCGATAGTCAACAGCGAGGCATGACCTTCGTTCATATGGAAACGCTGGATGGAGTCATGCCCGAGGGCCCTCAGCATCCGCACGCCGCCAATCCCCAAGATTACCTCCTGAGAAAGACGATATCGCTTGTCGCCACCATACAACTGGCCTGTCAGTTGGCGATGCTCGGAGGCATTCTCTGGCAGATCGGTGTCCAGAAAATAAACGGGGACTGTGAATCCGCCCGTCGAGGTCACATCGTATTTCCAGGCAGTCACGGCGACTTCTTTGCCTTCGATCGTTACTCTTGACGTCACGCCGGTTGGGACCAGGAAGTCGTCGAGTTGCCAATGCACGACTTCCTCCGTCTGCCGCCCGACCGCATCGAGTCGCTGAAAAAAATAACCCCGGCGGGCCAACAGCGTCACCGCCACCAGCGGCAGCTGCATATCCGCCGCCGATCGAACGGTGTCTCCGGCAAGAATTCCAAGCCCACCTGAATAGGTCGGAACATTCGGATCGACGGCGATCTCCATCGATAAATACGCGACCCGAGATTGGCTGTTCATCCCGTTGCCGGCTTGCCCATCGACAACCGGTCATCGCCGCCGAACGGACCCGAAGTACTTACCGGCTTGACTGGATGATCGGTCTCTTTTGATGTCAAGCGGCCACCGGATTCGGACTGACACGTGTCCGATTCCTCACCTCCGTCGCGGTCGGGAAGAACCCAAAAGTCCTCGACCCCATGAACGTTGCGAATACAAATCGGCACTATTTTCATCTTCGGCCTCGCAGAAAAGGACAACCGCACGAATGAACGAGCAAAATGAGTGCCACTGGGGCACGTACGCCGAGCGTATCAGGAAGAAAAAACAGCCCCCATCGGAGCAAGAGCCCGGGCACAACAATTGCGACGAGTCCTGCGCGATATTTCCGATTGATTGGCGTTGGCGGAGCAATAATTTGAGCGGTTTGAACGGCTTCGAGCGAGGAAACTGCCACGCTTGCGGAGAAGGAGTGCGCACTGCCGCACCAATTGCTCAAAAGTGGCCAAAAACGCACATCCGACCGCTAAAGATTGAATCTTCCAGGGAACCGCTAATTACAAAGGCTACGACTCGGAGTCGGTGACGGAATTACAACTGCAGAGCCTGGATGAAATCGACTTTGATCGAGCACAGGGAAAGATCACCCGGTTTTCTCCGCTCGTTCGCTTTCCTATCAGCGACCGCGGATTAAATTCTCGATGGCGGCCTGAAGCTCACGAAGACGGATCGGCTTAGCGACGTAACCATCCATTCCCGCCGCCAGGCACTTGTCGCGGTCGCCCTTCATGGCGTGCGCGGTCAGTGCCACGATCGGCGTGTGCGTGCCCGTCGTCTGTTCGCGTGCTCGAATCGCAGCCGTTGCTTGCAAACCGTCCATTTCTGGCATTTGAACGTCCATCAGAATCAGGTCATATTCGTTGACCTCGCTCATTCTGACTGCTTCGGCGCCATTATTGGCGATGGCCAAACTATGACCCCACCTCTGCAACAGCCCTTGCGCCAACTTTTGATTGGTCACACTGTCCTCCGCCAGCAGAATACGCAGCGGCCGAACTCTGAACGCTTCAGTTGTCGTCGTTGCCGGTTCTTGTTCGATCACTTCGATTGCTAGCGCTGACAGGATGGCCTTCAACAGATCTGACTGTTTAACCGGTTTGAAGACACAAGCCGATGCACCACGTCGATGCGCGCGATCGATGTCGTCTCCAGCCGTCAACATTGCCACCATGACGATGTCGGGGTTGGTCTGCCTGACTTTTTCCAGTGGTGTAACGCCATCGGTTTCGGGCATCGCCACATCACACACCAGTAACTGAAACGGCCGCCCCCGCTGAATCGCCTCTCCGAGACGATCGCAAGCGTCGTCCACGCTAGACACAGCGGTTGGTTTAAGTCCCCAGTTGGCCAGCATTGCTTCCAGGATTTGGCGACTGGTGGCATTGTCATCCACGACCAGAACTTGCATGCCGCGTAGCCGACGACGCTGATTGCTGGGAAACGTATCGTTGTCCTCGTGGCCAAGCCGCAGGCCGACACTGAAGTGAAACGTGGAACCTTTGCCGACAGTGCTTTCGACCGAAATTTGACCGTTCATCATGTCGACCAGCCGCGACGAGATCGTCAGCCCCAAACCGGTACCTCCAAATCGGCGAGTCATTGTCGAGTCGGCCTGTTCAAAGGCATCAAAAATTGCCTCACATTTATGGGGTGGGATCCCGACTCCCGTGTCACTGATCGCAAATTGCAAGACAACCGCATTGCTGTCACGCGAATCAACTTCGATGGTCAGCACTACTTCCCCTTGCTTAGTGAACTTGATGGCATTGCCGACAAGATTGACGATGATTTGGCGCAACCTGCCTTCATCACCAATCAATGCATCGGGGACCTGCGGGGCAATTTGGTATGCCAACTCAAGGCCTTTGCCGTGCGCCCGAATGGCCAGACTGCGCATCGTGTCACCGATCAGCTCGCGCAACAAGAATGGCGCGCATTCCAAGCTCAGACGCCCTGCTTCGATCTTTGAAAAGTCCAGAATATCGTTAATGATCCCTAGCAGGGACTCGCCCGAATCAAGAATTGTTTCCACGTATTCTCGTTGTGACGGAGACAAATCGGTATCGCGGAGCAGTTCGCTCATGCCAATCACTGCATTCATTGGCGTGCGGATTTCATGGCTCATGTTCGCCAAAAACTCACTTTTGGCCTGATTGGCAGCTTCCGCAGTTTCTTTTGCCTCCCGCAGCGCTTTGATCGACAGGCTCCGCTCCGTCACGTCCCAGAGTAAGGCCTGAATCCCGATCACGCGGCCAACTGAATTTCGCACAGGTGACCTGACCACCTGCAGGTAGCGGACCCGCCCATCGATTTCGATCTCTTCGACTTTCTCCAGTAACTCGCCCGTCTCGATCACGCGTTTGTCGCTGGCCTGGTATTGGTCGGCCAAAAGCTTGGGGAAAAAATCGTAATCGGACTTGCCAATGATCTGCTCAGCCGACTGCCGGACTAAATCACAGAATGACTTGTTAACAAGAACAATGCGACCTTGCGTGTCTTTGCGGAGGACGGCAACCGGCAGATGTTCGACGAGCGAAGCATACAGCGATTGGGAGTCTTTCAACGCGCTCTCGATAGAGGCATCATGCAGCGATTGCAGATACCGCCCAAATAGCTTGATCAGACCAAACAAGCGAGCAAGGGTGTTCCGTATCGCCCGGATCAGGGATGTACCCCGCGCAGTAGCGCAGCGAACGCGATTCGAATAGAGCAGTGCAATCACCAGTCAAAACCTCGAGACATTACCGCGAGCAAATGCCTCTACAACAACGATGCCGGTGCAAACGAGCTCCAGAAAGGACTCACCTGACGCCTAAGAAACGCTCTCTGGTGAATTCGGCGGCCAACGGGCAGTTGGAGGGTGTGAACTTTCTGCTCCAGCCAGACGGGGCGCACCCGGCTGGCAGCAATGAAAATCCTTAATACATTGATGCATAGAACACGCCTCCTCGTTGCCAAGTAAGGCGAAGATACCGTTGCCGCATAATCTGTGCCGACGCCTTACTCACGCAACGTCTGCTCCCGCACCGACTGTTAGATTATCCGGAAATCAACGCACATTTCTGCTTTCACAGTGGAAAGCGTATCGCGCCGATTCGTGCAGAATGAAACAAAATGGAAAACGATTTTCCGCGCTCATAGCAAAAAACTTTCCAGCAAGCTTGGTAGCCGTCGGAGCGTCGAATGCCCCCGCACTCGATCACGCCGGGGTCCCTGACCGGCACACGGCGCTCGCAGCCGCAATCGGGATTCTGCCAACAGCCACGTGTCAATCGTCGTAATCGTCATCCATGCGTTTGCCGCCGCGTTTGTTGTTCTTTGCTCGTTGGACCGTGATCACGGGATCGATGCCGCGTCGATCAACGACTTCACAATCCTCCGGCCAAGCAACGTCATCGATTGTCAAAACGCCACCAGCGGCAATTTCATCTGCCTCCAGAATGATCTCCTCGGGAAGACAGTCTTCAGGACCCTCGATATGAACACGTTTGATGTGCTGTTGGTAACGTGGCTGTTTGGAACCACCGAAAGTGATTTTGATCGGTAGCTCTCGCCGGATAAAACTCATGATCATTCCCACAACTGACTTAGGCGACCAAGGATCAGGAATTACGCCATTGCCGGAGTCGGTCAAAGATCCATTCTTCGACCCATCCGGACTTGACGTTAGCTGGTTCTACTTTAGTGTTTTGTGACCGCCACTGCTGATGCGATTCCATCTCACTGGTCAGCTTGCGGACGGCTGCATAATAAGCGCGGTCGACCGCGGCCAGCAGCGGGCGGTTTTCGATCGAATCTGCGGCAACATCACTCGGGAGCACACGAATCGGCTCGAAGTCATAAAGAAAGTCCTCCGCCGCGACTAGCAAATTGGTGCAGTAGAATGCGAAGATTTCGCCATCGGTACCGCGGGGAATTTTCATGGCGATCGTCGTCACCCACTGTTGGTTTTCGTGTTCGTATGCGGTTAACTCGAAACAAATGTCGCCTTGTGATGTCGCCAAGCGACTGGACTGAACGGAAGCGATCAAGTTGCCGCGAAATTTCAGGCAGTTGTCATCGATGGTAGAGATTTTGTAGTTGTTCATCGTTCTGTCAGTCTTGATTTGACGTCTGAATCGGGAGGGCGAGGTTCCGGCCGAGCCGCTCATGCCGGATCTTTCGGCTCGGCCGGAGCCTCGCCCGCCTCGCCCTCCCGTCAATTCGGTGTTATCAATGCACAAAGTGTGCCGTACCGTTCCGGTCAGCTGAGAAATCTACACCAGCTTCGATAACAT
The DNA here is from genome assembly GCA_041623895.1 of Pirellulaceae bacterium. Taxonomy (GTDB): domain Bacteria; phylum Planctomycetota; class Planctomycetia; order Pirellulales; family Pirellulaceae; genus JBFJVZ01. The sequence continues at coordinate 17,342 of JBFJVZ010000005.1, forward strand.
CAACGTGGCGAGTCCGAGCACCAGAAAGAAGCCGCACATATCGGTCACGGTCGTCAATAGCGGGCCACTTGCAACCGCCGGATCGAATCCGAGCCGCTTGACCAGCAGCGGTACCGTGCCGCCGATGGAGACGGCAATGACCGTGTTGGCAAAAAGAGCGATCCCGACGACGAATCCCAGGTAAGGATTCCCGTCAAAAAGCGTTGCGGCAACAGCGACCAGGCACCCCAGCACCGTGCCGTTGATCAGTCCGACGTAAACTTCCTTGAGCCAAACCAGCAGCATCTCGGTCGGTCGCACCAGCCCCAGTGATAGCTCACGCATGCTAACAGCGACCGCTTGATTACCGCTGCAGCCGCTCATATCGCTGATAATCGGCAAGAAAACTGCCAGTGCAATCACCGCCTGCAAGGTGTCTTGAAACAACGCGATCACGCTAGCGGCGCCAATATTCAACAAAACATTGATACTCAGCCAGCTTAGGCGGCGGCGCGAGCGAAGCCACAGCGGCATCGTCCGCAATTCTTCGCCGCCGACGATCCCCTGGCTTTTCAAGTAGTCCGTTTCGGTCGCTCGAGCCGACGCATAGTCGACCGCCTCGCGGTGGACAACGCCTTTCAGCATGCCCTGTCCATCAACGACGGGAACGCCAAGAAAATCGTGGGTGTCAAAGAATTCAATCAGATCCTCCAGCGGCATTGTATCCAACACCGAAGTGGGTTCTCCAATCATGATCTCGCCGACCCGAGAGGAACGCTTGACAAATAATAGATTTCGCATCGGCAGCACTCCGACCAGGCGGCCCCGCTCGTCACAAACGTAGCCGTAGCGAACGTTGTAATCGTTGTATTTTTCCTGCTCCTGGCTGAGCTGCTCAATGACTTCGGCGACAGTCATGTGATCGGTGAATCGCAGTAACTCACTGACCATCAAGCCGCCGGCAACATCGTCGTCGTAAGCCGTCAGTTCTCGGACGGCGAGGGCTGTTTCCTGAGGCAGCGAATCCAGGATCGCCTCGGCGTGCTCTCCATCCAGGTCTCCCAGCACGTCCGCCTGTTCATCGCTGGGAAGTTCATCAACGATCGCGGCCGCAGACTTAGCCTCCAGCGCACTGATCGCCTGAGCCGCCTGCGTTTCTGAAAGGTGGCTGATCAACTCCGCCGCGTGATCCGGATTCAGCGTTTCAAGAACCCACTCCGTTTCTTCCTCATCCAGGCGACTGAGGGCGAGTGCCTGATCGGATGTCGAAAGCTGGGAAACGTAGTTCTCTAACTCTTCGGCGTTTCCTTGCTGGGCCAAACGGACCAATTCCGTCCAAGGCTTCTCGTCGTGCTGGCTAGAGTCGACCACGGTCTCGCTTAGGGAAGAATTCGTCATGGGCAATCGCTGCGTGGCTGGTCGGGGTCAGTGAGGGTGGGCTGGTGAATAGAGACGGGTATCTACGTTTTTCTGTTACTCGTGGAAGACAAGTTTCACAACCGGTGGGAGGGCGAGGCGCCTGCGGAGCCGCAAAGAGTTTTCCGACGCTTCGGCTCGGCGGGAGCTTCGCCCTCCCAACAAACTCTGGTATAGGAAAATTGGCGGGCAAGCCGAAAACTTACTCCAGTTATTGGGGTTCAACCCCTGTGGTGTCAACAAATTGCATTTTGCATCTATCGACGCAGGCTGGTGGTGCAGCGTGGCAAACGCATGACCAGCAGCGGCAATCTTTTTGCCAGGTGGTCGCGACTAATCCGCGCGACTCGGGCTGGGGGGCTGCATCAATTCTCTTAGGCTCGGGTAGGCGACCGGTTCGCGATAACGGGCTTCCAACTCGATCGCGGCTTCCAGCCGGCGAATCGCTTCGCCAATGTTTCCCAGGCGCCAGGCGTCCACCGCTTTGCCGGCCAATTCAGCGGCCATCCGAGCATCGTGTTCGACTGAATCCAAGAATTGGCAGGCTTCACGCCAATGGGCCGATTCCTCGCCTCGGGTTGCCTGCGCGGCCAGTTTCGCCTGGCGACTGCACAAACCCCGCAAATTGACTCGGCCGGGACCGAATTCAGTATCCCAGTCACAGCCGGTCCATGCCGCCTGGGCCGCTTGAAGGGACTGTTTCAAGACCTGTAATGGAGTGATCGCTTGCACAATGACGCCCGCTAACGCCGACAGCTAAATAAAAATAAACTGAGAAGCTGTAAGCAAAGGCCGTACCGAAAAGACGAAGCATCACTGCCCGGGGGTCGATGGCAAAGATATTGACGCGCTGGATCAGAAAACACATTTACGAGATTTCAGCATCGATAGCCGTGGTGGCTGTCTTGATTTCTTGCGTTGGCACCTTTCGTGCTTTGGATGAACTGCCACAGATGCAGCAGGAACTCGTCTCCTTGGAAGAAGGACTGGAAAAGCTGAGTGGAATTCGCTTGGCGCTCAGTTCGGCGATGCTGCGGACTCGAGCCCTGATGCTTCGCGAGGCACACGACGCTGCCGACAATGCACTGATCAGCCGAATAACAGACTCGGTGGCGCGCGGCCAGCAGCTTGTCAGCGAGGTGTTGCATGGATCTCCTTCCCAACCGTTGCAAGTGCTCGCCTCTCGCTGTCAGGATCAATTTGCACAAATCTTGGACACGGTCACCAGTACGAAGACGCCCAGCAATGCAGAGCAATTCGAATTCCAGCAGCAAGGCATCACGCTCAGCTCGCAACTGCAGCTGCAAATCGCCGCTGGCCGGCAGCAATTGGAAAAGAGGCGGCAGTCCGCCCAGAGGCAACGGCAACAAACGACGTATCGATTGATTGGCGGCCACGGTTTGATGTTAGCCGTGATCGGCTTGCTGTACTTCGCCAGGCGAACGGAGCGGCGTCAACGGGAGCTTGCCGATCTGAAGTTGCTGGAATCTGACGAGCGGTTCGCGCTGATCGTGCGAGGTTCCGCCGATGGCATTATCGTGACCGACGCGGCCGGCAAAATCCAAATGACGAATCCTGCAGTCGATGCCATGTTTGATTGCGGTGATCACGAGTGGGTTGGCCAACCTGTCGCGTCGCTGTTCGAGACAACCATCATCGACGAATGGCTGACCCACCGACTGGATGAAGACCATGAGGCATCGCTCTGTCGCACCGTCATGGCCAAACGCAGGGACGGCAAACATTTTGATGCGGAACTGACGATCACGCCGCGGACGATCCACAACCAACAGTTTCTGGCGATCTCCGTTCGTGACGTTTCCGAACGAGAAATATCCCGATTGCGGCTGAAGCAACATGAGGCTTTGCTGCGCGAGATACCAGAACCGCTGCAAATCCTTGATGCCGCCGGCCGCATTATCTATTGGAACGTGGGCGCCCAAAGGCTGTTCGGTTATTCGGCATCCGAAGCGATCGGGAAAACGGCCAACGACCTGCTCAGGATTATTCCACCCGACGGCAACAACGCCAATATTCACGCGGCTGAATACACGCACGTGGACAGATGGACCGGTGAACTGGAAGCAATTAGCAAGACAGGGACTCACCTGCGAATCGAACGCAGGCGGACGCGGATCACCGAAGATGATGATACGATCGGAGAAGTCATCTTTGACCTCAATCTCGATGAACGCAGCCATCACCAGCTTGTGCAACGCCGCCAACAACGACTTGAGGCGTTGGGGACATTGGCCAGCGGGATCGCGCACGATCTGAATAACTTGCTGACGCCGATCTTGATGGGTTCGCGGATGCTGCAGCGAGGTGGCGAAAACCTGGACCGCGACGCGCTGCTGGCAACCATTGTCTCAGGCGCCAGCCGGGGTGCCGAACTGATTTCCCAGTTATTGACGTTTGCCCGCGGAGGCGATGGGCAACATCGACCGGTCGACATATGCGAAGTGATGTCGGAAGTTTCAGGCATTTTGGCACACACCCTCAAAAACAAGGTCACGCTTGAGGTCGATGTCAAAGCCGGTTTGCCGGAAATCATGGGAGACGCCACCGAAATCAGCCAAGTGATCATGAACCTGGCCGTCAACGCACGCGATGCAATGCCCAGTGGGGGGACGCTGAATATCACAGCAAGCCGCCTTTCGCTTGCTGCCGAACGAACTTACTCGCTGGTGACACTCCAACCTGGCAATTATCTGGCAGTTGCCGTTAAAGATACCGGAACAGGAATTCCAGCCGGCATTCGCGATCACATCTTTGATCCTTTTTTCAGCACCAAGGAACGGGGGCAAGGCACGGGACTGGGGCTCAGCACATCATTGGGGATTGTCAGAAGTCACAATGGAGCCATTGACGTCAACTCCAACGTCGGTGAAGGAACCACGGTCACCGTGATCCTTCCCATTATCGAAGATTCACACAACTAAGATTGGCAGATAAATGAGCATGAGCGGTGAAGTTGGTCGGTTGCTGGTCGTGGATGATGATCCACTGATTCTGCAATGCATGAAGTTGGCCTTGCCGGGACCCGACTACGAGGTCTTGACCGCCGAATCGGCGAGCGCCGGCGTGCAACTCTTCAAGCAGCAGCAACCCGACGCCGTGCTGCTGGATATCCAACTGCCGGATCAATCGGGCCTGGCCGCGCTGCATGAACTGCGTGAATTGGATCGCCGCGTCCCAGTGATTTTGATGACCGGGCACGGCACCGCCGAGACAGTGATCACGGCAATGAGCGGCGGTGCCTTTGAATACATCACCAAGCCATTCGATCCCGATGATATTTTACCGGTGATTGATTCGGCGCTGGAAACCAGCCGCATGGCCCGCAAACCCGCGATCTTGCCGGAAGATCGCGATGCAAAACACGCGAATAAGAACGCGGATCAAATTCTGGGAAGCTGTCCCGAGATGGTCGAGGTGTTTCGCTCGATCGGTCGAGTCGCCGCACGCGACGTGGCAGTGCTGATTCTCGGCGAAACGGGTACCGGCAAGGAAGTCATTGCCCGCGCGATTTACCAGCACAGCCGGCGTCATGACCAGATCTTTCACGCAATTAACTGTGCCGCAATTCCCGAGCAATTGCTGGAAAGCGAACTGTTCGGCCACGAAAAGGGGGCCTTCACCGGCGCCGATCAACGCCGCATTGGGAAATTCGAGACCTGCGATGGCGGCACGCTTTTTCTGGATGAAATTGGCGACATGAGCCCGATGATGCAAACCAAACTGCTGCGAGTCCTTCAGCAGAAAGAGTTCGAACGGGTCGGCGGCAACAAGACGCTCCGCAGTGATGTCCGTATCATCGCCGCCACCAATCGCGACTTGAAGGCAGCCATGGAAGACAAGAGCTTTCGTAGTGATTTGTATTTCCGATTGAATGATTTCACGATTCACTTACCTCCGCTCCGCGACCGTGGTGATGATTTGACGCTGATGATCGATCACTTCTTTAAAACGGAAGCAAAGTCACTGGACAAAGTATTCGTGTCCGTCGCTCCGGAAACGATGGAATTGCTAACGCATTACCAGTGGCCGGGCAACGTTCGTGAATTGCAGGGCGTGATCAAACAGACCTTGCTCCGCGCCAGCGGGCCGGTGATCACGCCCGCCTTCTTGCCGGGCGGTCTGACCGGAACGCTCGAAACGACGGCAGAATCGCCGTTGGCTGAAGCTTGGGAGGAAGGCCTGCGATCACACATCGCCGCGCTGCTGCAAGATGGAACACAAGAAATTGCCACGCAGGTGCACGATGCAGTCGACCGCGTGCTGTTGCCGGAGGTCTTGCAAGCCACAGGCGGCAACATCAGCGAAGCAAGCAACCGGCTGGGAATTAGCCGACCGACATTGCGGAGCCGCCTGAAACACCTGGGCCTGAGGGCCGACTCTGATTCATAATGTATTCCAGGGAAGGATTACCGGCGGCTCCATTTTGCTCGGATTGGACGCGGATGCCATATGACCCAACACAAAATCCGATCCCAAAAAAATGAAAAATAGCCGGCTGCCACGCTTGTTTCCGTCGTCGCCAGATTCAAGTGGACAAAAAAACCCGTGTGCCGTTCGCCTTCTGAACACCAAAAACGCGAACGCTTTTGAAGGCTACGGCACACGGGGTGTGCATGCTACGTTTGGAAGCAACAGCAGAATTGTTACAGCGATTCTTCCAGCTTCCCGTTCAATGGTTCCCACTTGCTGTCGATCAGCTTCAGCATCGCAGAAACCCGGGTGCGTATTTCGTCATCGACATACTCCTCCAAATCACCTTCCGCAGGGACGGCGGGGATGTTTTTCGTCAGCGCGGCGTCAACAGTAAATCCGCCTGACTCGGCAGCGGCGGTGAGGTAGGTTTGGGCAACGACCAGGTGCTTTCTCGATTCAACAGCGTCAAGTCGATATTGTTCGCGAAGTCTCCTCAAGTTCTCAGCCAAAATCTCTCGATTGGCTGCGGCCACTTCGGACAATACTTTCTTGTCCGACTTGTCGGTTTTTTTCGCCTTTGTAGGTTGGAATGCGGTGTCGGGATCGCCCGCTCGCAAAACGTGCGATTTTGCCATCGAGATCAGGCCGAGAGTCGTCAGATCATTAAGGTGCTCTTGCTTCGCCCTTGGGTCGCCTGTGCGGATCAAATCGGCGGCCAGACCATACATATCAGCCGCCCCGATCACACCACTGTTTCCGTCGGTCATTGCGGCCGAGGCAGCCAGACGCAACCACGCTTCACACTTTTCCAGTACATCGACAAGTTGCTCCTTGTCGTCAGTGCCAAATAACTTTCTCGCCTCTTCAATGCGGTCAAGTGATTCGTAGCAAAGCGGCCAGTAACTCTCCTTGGCCACGATCACCCAGCCACGCGAATGATCCGGTCGCTCCGCTCGGATTGTTTCGCGCACCTTAGTTGTGTCCGACCCGGTTGGATTATCCGCCCTGCCCACTCCGTTCATCAGACCGAACAAAACACCAATGACGAGACAAACTTGGGACATGGGACTTAGCGACGTTTTCATCAACGGGACTCCTTTGGGAGCAGACAGGTGGGGAGGTGAAACGATCCACTGCGGATCGTGTTGTTGAGCCAATGCAACGTACGTACCAATTGGCTAACTTTCTAAATTTCGTTTCCTCAACTGTGCCCAAAGGCTGGTCACACAGGCGTTCGCTCAGTGAAGCAGAGCTTTCAACGAGTACGTTTTTTTGAGCGACGCACCCCAAAGGCAGAAACCTTTCCAGTTTCCAGGAGCCAGTGGAAAAGCAATTGCCAGATCTTTGTCGCCCGGCTTCGGAGCGGCCAGATTACTCAGGCACAGGGCGGATGCCTGCTGCCTTACTCCGTCCAGGTATCGTCCATGTCTTCGTCGATCTTCCCGGCAATCTGCAGTTCCTTGCTCAGATATCGTGCCAGTTGGGTCAGCAGGCGCCGGCCAAGCCTGGGAACACGGCGGGTCAGAGACTGAAAGTCATCGCCCTGGATCGAAAGCAATTGCGTCGCTTCGTCCGCAACCAAATCGGAGTGCAATTCCTGTTTACAAAACAAAGTCTGGGCGCCAAAGCAGTCGCCCGCCGCATACGTCTTCGATCCGTAGCTCACCTGTCCGCGCAAAACGACGCAGAGTTGATGGCAGATCTCTCCCTGCGGCATGATTCGATCGCCAGGGCGGTGCCGGCTTGACGCCGCAATGTTGATCACACGCATCAACCGGCTGAGCGATAGACCTTGGAACAGAAAAACCGACTTCAAGATGTTCAAGCGGTGCTCAAATTCCGCGGCATCCAGCACTGCGGCACCCGCCGCTGCTTGCAGTTCGACCACGATAGCAGTGATGTTGTCAGCCCCACCCCGGCAATTAGCGGATTCGATGAATTGCCGTGCGGATTCTTCGTTGACCTCCCGGTCAACCAGCGCGAGTATTTCTGCCTCACTGTCCAGGTACCTTGTCAGACCGTCGCTGCAGAGCAGGAAAACGTCACCCGGCAGCAAATCGAACATCAGGGTTTCCACTTCGACGGCATCGTGAGGCCCAATCGAACGCGTCAGAATATGGCCATACGGCGACTCACTCCCATCCTCGGCCGAAAGCATCCCTTTTTGAACCAGCTCATTGACCAGCGTATGGTCCTGACTGAGTTGATGCAGGTTCCCGGCTCGAGACAAATACAGCCGCGAATCACCGACGTGTGCCATCACGCCTTTGTTACCGACGATTAGCAGCAGCGTCAGTGTCGTTCCCATTCCCGAGCACTCGGGTTCCGAACACGCCATCTGATACAACTGGGAACTCGCGTATTCCACCGCACCCTCGGCCAGCCGCAGAACGCGGTAATACCCCTCAGGTGTGTTGGCGGCAGCGGAAATCTGGGCATGCCGCTCGCGCAGATAAGATGCGACAAAACGGGCAGCATTCTCAGATGCAACCTCACCGGCAGCGTGTCCGCCCATTCCGTCACAGACAATGTACAGGTTGAGCTGGTCATCAACCAGGAAACTGTCTTCATTTCGCTCACGAACCTGGCCCACGTGGGTCGCGCCGAACGCTCGGACTCGAATTGCTGCACTGGCCAAGTCACTTCTCCGCCGTTGCTCCGAAACTAAGTGCCAAAGTCCGGTGCTGTGTCACCTTGATTCTAAGATCGGCCTGGACCGTCCGGGCGATGCACTACGCGCATTTCATGCATTTGGTTGAATACGGCAAGATTTCCAAACGCTCCAGGGGGATCTTGTCGCCGCAACGGGCGCAGATGCCATAGGTTCCGGCCTCCAGCCGGGAAAGCGCGAGTTTGATTTCCCGGATCTCATCGAGCGCCACGTTGCCGATTTTCTCCAGCACCTCGTCGTCCTCTGCCTCGACGGCATGCTCCTCCCAATCGTTGCTGCCCGGCTGCCCGAGGTCGTCATCGATTTGGTCGACACGGACCAACAGCTCTTGAAGTTTGGCTTCCAGCAACTCCTTAGTTTTCGCAACGTCTGTCATTTCTTGCCTTCGTCGATTCGATCAAGTGGAGCAATCTGAGGTTCATGACCGGGGCGAAAAACCGTCCCCAAGCCAGTCAAAAACGAGCGCGCCGGGCAAGGCCCCGGCGCGCCGCTGAATTGGCGACCTACCTGTAGCCACCGGCCAAGTGGTCATGGCTAGCCAGCAGCGCCAAGTCATACCGCTAATAAGTGCAATTCGTAGGCCATTGGCGGCCAACAAGACTCACCACCGGTGGAAGGTTCCTCCCGCCGGTGGCGGCTCGGCTGACGGCTCTTGACGGCAAACTTGACGGGCAAACTTGACGTCGTGGCAAGTTCTTTTCCTGACTGGAGAAAGAGTTGTCGTGGATCGCAACGCCCTCGCTGTGAATCGCAATTTTTCTCGTAAAATCTCGCCCCCATGAAACGTTAAGACAATTGGTCCGACTTGTGCACCACACCCACCAACAATCTCACTGAGATCCAACTCAAATCAACCCTTTCGGAGAGTGCAGGCAATGGCCAATCGTGGCAACCACAAAAAGCCTAAGGGCTTTCACAAGAAACCGGAACCCGTGATCGAAAAGAAGCCGGGTCCGCTCAGCAAAATCATGGCAAAACAAAGCGGCAAAGGCCGATAGACAAGGATTAGCACCCTGGCAATGTCAACGTCGGTCGAATCGGTCCGTGCGCCGGACTCATTCGCCGACGTTTTTATTGCGCTACGGGCATTTTTCTTTGCGGTGCCGCCCAGACCATTTGCTTGCATGGCAGCTCAGGCCCAAAAAGTGAAAACTCCCATTTTCAAAACGGCGCAACTTCGCTCTATTTTTTGTTGCAGCGAACGAGTTGGGGAAGCATGACGCCTCCGCCTTTCGGGTTCTCGACAATGACGCCGAGCATTCGTTCGAGTGATCATTCCACGGGCGTCTGATCCTTATTTAGACGGCTGGGATGCAATCGGTATGTCCCCAACACGGAAGGAATCGAAATGCTCGTTCTCTCACGGCGCGAAAAAGAAAAGATCGTTTTTCCCAATCTCGGCATCACGGTCGAACTGCTTCGGAACAGGGGCAAAGTAGCCCAACTTGGTATCGACGCTCCACAACACGTGCAGGTCTTGCGTGAGGAGGTTTACCGACGGCAAGGCGGAAAAGACTACTCGGAGCAAGTTGCCAAGACCGCCGATCACCAGCTGCGTAACCAATTGAATTCGCTGAGTTTAACTCTCCAGGTGATCCAGAAGCGACTGGCTTGTGGCGACGACAACAGCGATGTTGAGGCGGCGTTGGGCAGTGTGATCGACCAACTCAAGTCGCTGGATGGTGGATCGCCGCTGCAGTCATCGACCTCCGCCGAGTTGCAGAAACCGCGAGTTTCAGAATCGCCGGCGACCCGGACTGCGTTGTTGGTCGACGACAGTGTCAATGAACGAACCTTATTGGCGGAATTGCTGCAGCAGAGCGGTTTCGATGTTTACGTCGTCCCTGATGGCGAGCAAGCGATGGAGTACTTGAGAACCTGTCGCCAGTTGCCGGACTTTGTGTTGCTGGACATGTGCATGCCAAAGATGAATGGCGTTGAGACGGTCGCGGAAATCCGTAGTGATCCCGCACTGAACAATGCCAGTTTTAAACTGTTTGCCGTCTCCGGTGCCGACCGAAATGATTTGCAGATTGACATTGGTAGGGAGGGCGTCGACCGCTGGTTTTCCAAACCAGTTGATGCCAGGTCGTTGATCCGTGAAATGAATTCCGAGCTGCAGTGCGCGTAGTCCGTCACGACACAATCTTCTCACTGTGTGACGCCACTCGGATAACATGCCTGCGGGATGCTGGCGGGTCCTTCGCGGCGCAGCGCACGGACGCGTTCACACAGTGAGATTCTTATGGGTGGCTACCGGGGCTGGACGGTTACGAAGTCGCCAGGCAAGCCACCAGGCGGCTGCGCAACTCAAGATCCACGCTGCTTGTGGCCTTGACCGGTTATGGCCAGCAAGACGACATCGAGCGGGCATTCAGCGCGGGATTCCAGCATCATCTCGTCAAACCCATCGACGCCGAAAAGCTGGAATCGCTGCTGCGGACACCGATCGCACCGCGATAAACTCGGCACCACTCGATCTCGGTGAGTTCAAATCTGAATCGTGGTCGTGGCACGCGTCTGAGCTTGCCCTCCACTGCCATCTTGGCAAATTTCTTTTCGAACTCTGGCAAGGGTTTTGGCACCATCAGTAGTCGACAATGGCGAAACTCTATTATTTCCTGTTAAAAAGAACACTTATCAAGACACAATCGCCGACTCTCCGCGGCCAACGCCATTTTTGGCATGGCGTTTGTCTAAAGCGGGGGTAGCGAAAGGCCGGAAGTCATTCCGACCTCCGCTACAGAGAACCGCAACTGCAGTAAACGGTCGTCTAGGCGATGTCGATTTCATCACTTAGCGTCAGTTCTGTCCCATTCCCTTTTTGAGGCTTCGGATGCCTGAGCAAACCTGGCAAATTCATGTTGGTGACGGTCCTTTAGTGGCCACCGCAATCCATGCAGGCAGCGGCTTGCACGAAGAAACCCACCCGCACATTGCACTTGAGGAACACGAACGACTGCGGGAGGAAGATCCGTTTACCGATCTCTGGACAGAAGTCGCTCCGACCCGAGTGATCGGCATGCGCTCTCGGTTTGAGGTCGATCTGAATCGCCCGCGAGAGAAGGCGGTTTACCGCACGCCGGAAGATGCCTGGGGGCTGAAGGTCTGGAAAGAATCGATCCCTGAGCATGCCGCCAGCCGTTCGCTGAGTCAGTATGACGCTTTCTATCAGACGCTCGAAACGCTTTATACTGAGATCTCCGCGCGGCACGGGAGCTTCGTCGTCTATGACCTGCACACGTACAACCATCGCCGCTCAGGTCCCGACGGACCTCACGCTGACGATCACGGCAATCCGCAAGTCAACATCGGCACAGGGACCATGCGCAACCGAGACAAGTTTGGCGGCCTGATCGACCGGTTCATTAGTGACCTGGCATCCTTTGACTTCCCCGGCGGCAAGCTGGACGTGCGTGAAAATGTCAAGTTTCTTGGCGGTCAGCATGCCCGCTGGACCCACGAGCGATTTCCCGAGTCAGCATGTGTCCTGGCAATCGAATTCAAGAAGTTCTTCATGGACGAGTGGACCGGCCAGCCCGATATGACGTTGGTGCAGGCGATTGGTGACGCTCTGAGGGCGACGATACCGGGCGTCATGGGAGAACTTTCCACGCTGACCGGCCCTGGTCGCCCCATCGCCGATTAACACTTATCGTATTGATGATCAAGAATATCGACACAACAGCCAGGAAGAACAAGATTGCCAAACGCAAAGCCGAGATTTCCGAGCATCTGATCGAGGCCGTTTGCCTTCGGCTTTCGCGAAATGAGCGTGTGCGACGCACGATCCCAGGCAAGGGGCGTCTCCACATCGATCGGCAGGTCCCGTTTCTCTGTGTCTACCGTCAGCCTCCGGAATATGAAGATGCCGGCACCGAGCGTTTGGTCAAAGGGGAAGCAAGTTACTTGATCGCACCCGGGGCCCCGGAGTTTCAACTCAGTTTGTCAACCTTGGTTGGCCGCGTTGCGGAAACGCTGTCAGCCGAATTCGGCGCTTTTCTGATTGTCGAAATCTGGGCGGCCCCCGACGGTGGCAGGGCGAACGATCCGGCCGTGCCCACGGTGTTGCCGACGTTTACGATTCACGCCCCCAAGACCGCCAAGATGACCCGGACGATCGAGGCGATGGAGAAGCGTCTGAAGCGGATCAAGGTGCTCAAGCAGGGCGTCGAGGTGACCGTGATCCGCAACGGAGTTGTACATCCGCCTGAATACGCGCCGCTGCTCTCGGCGGAGGAAGCCCGCGCACTGAATTGCTCGCTGATCGGTCTGGTCGTCCCACCCGTGTTTCGCAAACCGAATTCGACCAAAGAGTTTCCCTTGCTGATCAGTTCGCTGCGGCGCAGCATCAGTTTGGCCTTGCGACAAAGTTACTTCGAGTTCGCTCGCTCGCGGACAACCCATCGGCCGCCCCATTACCATGCCCTTGGTCGCAAAGCAGTTGTCAAGGCGGTCTGGGACATCGACCGCCAACTCGCGGCCGTCAGCAATCAATTCGACTACTTACTGCAACTGACACCGGTCAACACCCATGCCGCCTGGAAGCAGTTTGAAGCCGATGATTTTGACGAGGTCCCCGAGTTTCACTATCGACCGCTACCCGTCGATCCGACGCTGCTGAAACGTGAACTCTACAAAATCCCCATCGAACGGGTCGAGGATCCGGCACTGCAACGACTCTTTCGCGAGAAACAGGAAGAGCTGGAACTGAAACTGACCATGCTCCGTGACCGCGATACCAATCGCTTTTTGTACGAAAGTTTGACGCTGTTCGGTGGTGTGAAAGATCGTCTGCTGGCGCTGGCTCAGTCACTGCTACAACAACTGGCGGGAAAGAAAGACCGCGAGGAAGGCCCAAAAGTTGACGCCGATGCATTTGCCAAACGGGCAGAAGCAGAAATCGAGTTCTATCGGCAAGGTTTCCCGGACTTCAACGCCAGGGTGGTCGTGACCGACGATGTGAGCGGGCTAATCGTTTCCCGCGGCCGGTTGATGGTCAGTCCCGATATGAGTGTCCCACCGACGCGTGTGGATGCCTTGTTGGCTCACGAAGTCGGCACCCATTTGCTCACCTATTACAACGGGCGATCACAACCGTTCCAACAACTCTATTCGGGATTGGCAGGATACGAAGAGCTGCAAGAAGGATTGGCGGTGCTATCGGAATACCTGGTCGATGGCCTCAGTTGCACCAGAATGAAGCAACTCGCTGCTCGTGTCGTCGCGGTTCGTCACTTGACTGACGGAGCCACATTTGTCGACACGTTTCGCGAACTGACGCGCGAGTATGGTTTTGCCAAGCGGCCGGCGTACAACATCACGATGCGAGTCTTCCGCGGCGGTGGACTCACCAAGGACGCGGTCTATCTGCGCGGACTGGTCGCGATCTTGAAGTACGTCAAGCAAGGCGGTGATCTGAATCCCTTGCTGGTCGGCAAAATGGCCCTCGATCACATTCCCATCATCAAAGAACTGCAGTACCGCAAAGTGCTTCAGCCCGCACCCGTCACGCCCAGCTACTTGACCGACCCCAGCGCGATCGTCAGGCTGCAAAGCCTGCAAACCCAAGAGCTATCGCTGCTGGATCTCGTGGCCGCACCACCGGCTAATGAAAGCAGCAAATGAAGCTTGGTATCGTTGTAAATGTGATGGACAGCGACGAGGCCGGCGCAACGACGTACCGGCTGGCCGCCGACGCGATTAATCTGGGGCACGAAGTCTGGGTCATGAGCACGGGAAACTTGTGCTACAACCCTCACGATACCATCGGAGCACTGGCGCGGACCGTTCCTCCCGGGCGCTACACGTCGGCTCGATTCCTGGATGTCTTTAAGAGCAATAAAGCGATTTCAAAATGGATCGAAGTCGATGCCTTGGACGTTTTACTATTGCGCAGCAATCCATCGGTCCAACGCGGTTGGGCACAATCCGCCGGCATCCATTTCAGCCGGCTGGCGATGCGTCATGGCGTGATCGTGCTGAATGACCCCAACGGTTTATCCAAAGCGATGAACAAGCTGTACCTGCAAACCTTTCCCGAATCGGTCCGGCCGCAGACGCTGGTCACCCGCAGCCTGGATCGAATAGCGGATTTTCTACACCAGCAGGGCACCGTCATTATCAAACCCCTGCAAGGCTCCGGAGGCACTGGCGTGTTTGTTGCCCGCAGCAATGAAGATCACAACTTAGAAGAGATCTTTGAAGCGGTCAGCCGTGACGGGTACGTGATTGCCCAGGAATACTTGCCGGCTGCGGCCGCAGGCGACACAAGATTGTTTTTGATGAACGGGTTGCCACTTCGATACAAAGGCAAATACGCGGCGTTCCGGCGAATTCGCAGCGGCGACGACATCCGCAGCAACATCCATGCGGGTGGCCGGCTGCGCCGTGCCGAGTTGGACGACACCATGTTCTCGCTCGCCGAAATGGTTCGACCTCGCCTGGTCGAAGACGGCATGTTTCTGGTCGGGTTGGATATCGTCGGCGACAAGCTGATGGAGATCAACGTGTTTTCACCCGGCGGCTTGGGCAGCGCGCAGAAGTTTGAAAAAACCAACTTCACGCTAGCCGTCCTCGAAGCGCTGGAGCGAAAAGTAAATTACATGCAGTACTACCGTCGCAATTTCAGCAACACGGAACTTGCAACACTTTAACCGTCAGATGTGTGCCGGCACTCATCGGCATTATTTCACGGTGCCTGCCAGCAGGCACCCCAATCCTCCGAAGGAATAAAGATGAAAATTGGATTTCTGGTCAATGATGTGCTCACCGAAGAAGCCGGCTTCACAACAACACGGCTCGGCTGGGAAGCCGTCAATCAAGGGCACGAAGTCTTTGTACTGGGCGTCGGTGATCTGGCCTATGATCCCGACGAATCGATTCGCGCCCGCGCGCGGAGCGTGCCGCAAAAGAAATACGGATCGCACGAGTCGTATCTCAGAGACTTACAAGGCGCAAAATCAATCAAGACTCGCATTACCGTCGACGAACTCGATGTGCTGATGCTCCGCAATGTGCCGTCGGACGACTACCTGAGACGCCCCTGGGCAGCGACAGCGGCATCGGAATTTGGACGTGTCGCCATGCGTCACGGCGTGATCGTCGTCAATGATCCCACTGGATTGGCCAAAGCAAACACCAAGATGTATTTTCAGTTGTTTCCAGAGGAAGTGCGGCCGCGGACATTGATCACCCGCGATCGCGATGACATCAAATCATTCGCCAAGGACGAAGGTCGCTGTGTGCTCAAGCCGCTGCAAGGCTCCGGTGGGGCAAGCGTTTTCCTGGTTCAGGAAAGCGACATTCCCAACTTGAACCAGATGATCGATGCGGTCAGCCGCGACGGTTTCGTGATTTGCCAGGAGTACTTGCCGGCAGCCGAACAAGGCGACATGCGACTGTTCGTGATGAATGGCCGCCCGCTACAAGTCAAAGGCAAATACGCCGCTTTTCGGCGCACCCGCAGCGGCGGCGATATGCGAAGCAATATTCACGCCGGCGGCAGACTAGCAGCCGCGGAAATCGGTGACACCGCACTCAAAATCGCTGAAATCGTGCGGCCCAAGCTCGTCCAAGACGGCATGTTTCTGGTTGGACTGGACATCGTCGGCGACAAGTTGATGGAAATCAATGTCTTCAGTCCCGGCGGCCTGGGCAGCGCGCAAAAGTTCACCAAAATCAACTTCAACAAGTACGTGATCCATGCGCTTGAACGCAAAGTCAACTACATGCACTTTTACGGTCGCAATTTTGACAACGTCGATATGTGCACGCTGTGACGTTGATGGAAAAGTTTGGCGAACACATCGAACCGATAGCGACGACGGTCATTGATGATGTCTGCGCGCGGCTGCGGGCAAACAAACAGGTGAAACAGTCCCTGCCGGGCGGCGGCCTGTTACGAATGGATCGACTGCTGCCGTTCATGTGCGTGTACCGTCGACATCCCAATCGCCGTGACCAGGGCACCTCACGTTTGGTGACATCCGAAGCCTCCTACCTCTGCGCGCCCGGCGGCGCGGCCGAACGAGGTGGGCTGAAACAACTCGTGCGGCGGATCGCAGAAACCTCCGCCGGCCAACTCGGAGCGTTTTTGCTGCTGGAGATTTGGTCGGCCGAAGATCAATTGGAAGTCGATGAACTGACGGGTGAAGCGAAACTGCCCCGCCCCTCGTTTCGCATCTTGACACGGCGCCCCCATCGTCCCGAAGGCACGGTCGCAACCCTGGAATATGCGCTACAGCAAGTTCGAGTTCATCGCAAGTCGGCGGTCGTCGAGGTTAACTTGCACGCCGATAACCATCCCAGCGGGATGAAGCCGTTGCTGTCGGAGCGAGTCGAGTCACGAATCGGCTGCCACGTACTGGGTTTGGAGGTGCGTCCGCTGTACCGAAACCCCGAGTCTGGTGAAGTTTATGACCGTGTGATCCAAGCCTATGGCCGGCAGGTTTCTCATGCCATCAAAAAGTCCTTCTTTTCATTTGCCTTGGATCGCACCAACATTCGGCCCGAACACTACTTCTCCTTTGGTGCCAGCAAGCTATCCAAGCAAGTATTGGCGGTTGATCGGCAACTTGCCGACTTAAGCCGCCAGTTCAAATTCTTGCTGCTGGTGACACCGATCAATGCCGAGCGTGCCTGGCTCGATTTTTCCGGCAGCGGCTACCGCAAGGCCCCGGCCTTTCAGTATCGACCACTGGACGCCGACCCTCTGCTGTGGAAGCGGCGGGTCATGAAAGTCGCCACCGAAAAAATCGAAGACCCTACTTTGTCCTACGTTTTCCGGCAAACACAGTCCGACTTGGATCGTCAGATCAACATGCTTGCCGATATCGGAACATTCCGGTTCTTGCCCGGCAGCCTGCAGGTGTTTGGCAGCGTCAAGCCGGCTTTACGAGTAGTGGCGGAACGCCTGCTCGACTCGCTAGCAAACCGTGACACTACAAACGACCCCTCCAAAATGATTGGAGCAAGACAGTTTTCACTGCTAGCGGAAAAGGAACTTGCCTACTACCGACAACAGTCTGCCTTGTTCGAGGCCAAGGTCGCGACCCGAGACGATATCTACACCGGGTTAATGGTTACCGGCGGTATGCTGTTGATTGGCCGACAAGCGCGGATCTCCAAAGCCCGCGCTAACGCGCTGTTGCAGCATGAGGTTGGTACGCATTTGGTTACTTACTATAACGGTGCCTCGCAACCGCTGCGTCTGCTGCAGGTCGGTTTGGCGGATTACGACGCCTTGCAGGAAGGAATTGCGGTGTTGGCGGAGTACCTTGTCGGCGGCTTGACCGCCACGCGTCTGCGGACGCTGGCTGCGCGCGTGATCGCGGCGGACGAAGTCATCAAAGGTTCCACTTTTCCCGATGTATTTCAACTGTTGGTTGATCAGCTGCAGTTCGAGCCCCGCACGGCTTACACGATTGCGCTGCGCGTCTTTCGCGGCGGGGGGTTGACCAAAGATGCACTCTACTTGCGTGGCCTGATCGACATTCTCAACTATCTGGGCAGCGGCGGACAAATCGAACCATTGCTGATGGGCAAGTTTGCCCTCGAACACGTTCCCATCATTCGCGAATTGACTTTATCCGGGGTGCTGCGGCCGCCACTGCTGCGACCACGATATTTGGATTGGCCACAATCGCAACAGCGGCTACAAAAGATCACCACAGAAACCTCCCTGCTCGATCTGATCGATCAACAATAGGAACTCAAAATGAGACTTGGATTCGTCGTCAATGATGTCGGCACGGAAGAGCCCAAATTCACGACCATGCGATTGGGCCAGGCTGCCGTCAATCGCGGACACGAAGTCTGGATCATCGGCGTTGGCGACTTTGCTTATGATCCCGACGGCATGATTCGAGCCAGGGCTACTTCGGTTCCCAAGTCGAAGTACGGAACGTCGGACAGTTTTACCGCGGAACTGAAAGGCAAGAACGCGGTCAAACGTCGGATCACGGTCGACGAACTTGATGCCATCATGCTCCGCAATGTGCCGTCGGACGATTACCTGAAACGCCCTTGGGCGGCGACCGCCGCCAGCGAGTTTGCGCGAACCGCGATGCGGAATGGCGTGATTGTGCTCAGCGACCCCACCGGACTTTCCAAGGCATCCAGCAAGATGTACTTCCAGCTCTTCCCCGAGGACGTACGTCCGCGCACGCTGATCACGCGCGATCGTGATGAAATCAAACACTTTGCCAATGAAGAAAGAAAAATCGTCATCAAACCGCTGCAGGGTTCGGGCGGTGCCAGCGTGTTTTTGGTTCGCCAGGCCGACATTCCGAATTTGAATCAAATGATCGACGCGGTCAGCCGCGATGGCTTCGTCATCGCGCAAGAGTTCTTGCCCGCCGCAGAGGCAGGCGATATGCGTTTGTTTGTCATGAACGGCCGTCCGCTGCGCGTGAAAGGCAAGTACGCGGCTTTTCGACGTGTAAGATCGGGCGGCGACATGCGCAGTAACATTCACGCCGGCGGCACAAAAGCCGCTGCTGAAATTGACGAAACCGCTTTGCACATTGCCGAAATTGTCCGCCCCAAACTGGTGCAGGACGGCATGTTTCTGGTCGGCTTGGACATCGTCGGCGACAAGTTGATGGAGATCAACGTGTTCAGCCCCGGAGGCCTGGGGAGTGCGCAACAATTCGCCAAGATTAACTTTTCGGTCAACGTGATCGAAGCGATCGAGCGCAAAGTTCAATACATGCACTACTACGGACGCAATTTCGACAACGTTGACATGTGCACGCTGTAATCTTTTGTCGGCGAGAACCACGAATGACTGATTTCCTTGACACCGGCAGTGTCTTATTCAAGAAGCGACATCCTCAAGTCGGCGCGCGTCCCGGCACCTTGATGATTAATGACGAGGCGCCGCCGCCTTGCATTCATCTGATCAGATACACCGCCGACAATGTCCGCGAGCAGGAAATTGATGACATCGAAATGCTTACGGAACTCATCGGCGACCCGGCAATGAAATGGATCGACGTGCGCGGATTCGGCGACGAAACTTTGCTCCGCAGGATCGGCGAAATCTTCCAACTGCACGCTTTGGTTCTGGAAGACATCGTTAACCTGCCGCAACGACCGAAAACTGAATCGTACGGCGACCAGGTCTTGACCATCACGCGGATGATAAAACTGACCGATAACAACGCCATCGATATGGAGCAAGTTTCGATACTTCTGGGTAAAGGCTACGTCGTTACTTTTCAAGAGCGTGAGGGAGATATTTTCGACCCCGTCCGCGATCGCATTCGCCATGGCAAGGGCCGCCCGATTCGTCTCAACGGAGCTGATTATCTTGCCTATGCGATCCTGGACACGATCATCGACGGGTACTATCCGGTGATCGAATCGCTCGGCGACCACCTGGAGCGAATGGAAAACATTGTCATGGAAAACCCCACGACGCAGACGCTGCAAGAATTGAACCGCACCAAAAACATGCTCGTCAATCTACGTCGCATTGTCTGGCCTCATCGCGAACTTGTCAGTTCTTTAATGCGTGATGAAAACGAACTGATCCACGACAACGTGCGGCTGTATCTGCGCGATACTTACGATCACTGTCTGCAAACCGGCGAAGTCATTGAAATGTATCGGGATATGGCGACGGGCCTGATGAACATCTACCTTTCATCGGTCGCCAACCGCACCAATGACGTGATGAAAGTGCTCACCATCATGGCTAGCATTTTCATCCCTTTGACGTTCATGGCGGGCATCTACGGCATGAACTTCGAACACATGCCCGAACTACACGTCCGCTGGGCCTCCCCCGCGATCTGGTTCGCGATGCTGACCACCGCGGCCGGAATGTTGATCTTTTTTTACCGCAAAGGCTGGATCGGCCGCGGTTAGCGATGTACCAGCGCCAAAAAAACGGGGGCGGGCTGGAGGGATTGCCGCCCCGTGAAACACGTGAATCCACCGTTTTCACCACCGCTATTGACCTTGATCGCATGGAACATCTACTTCGATAGTCGGACTTCTTATCGATTCCGAATGAGCGCAGGAGGCGCTCCTCATGTTCCCAGCAACATTGCCGACTCGAATTCTTGTTCAGCGCTTCCTCTTGACGGCTGTTTGTCTCTGCTGCTGTCTGATCACGTCTGCGGTCCCCGCGCAGACCGACATCCAGCTCAAGCATTCCCAATCGACGCCCGATCTCAAGCCAGTCACTCCTATCCAAGCTCCGGCTGCGCCAATAGTCGACCCGGATAAGCAAATCCGACTCGTCAACGCCGATGCAACTATCAAAGCGCAGACATCTGAGCACACGCTGAATGAAAAACAGGAGGCCAACGCCTCGAAGCTTCGTGTGGCAATGCTGCAGGAGCAAGCCGAGAAAGCAGCCACCACCGAAAACGCTCAACCGAAGGCAAGTGAAACTCAAGTCGACCTGCTCAAGCAGGTGGACGCCATCATCGCTCAGCAAAAATCGGCGACGACTACGCTGAAAGATATCGATGCAAGCGAAGCCGATTCGAAACTGAAACTCGCTGCGATCGCTGAAGGTCAACTGGGCGAAGAGCCGCCGTACTCGATCATGCTGGTGGATCAGCTGCGCGACTCGATCAAATCGCTGCAGGCCAAGGCCGAGTCAAAACAAGGATCGCTGCGAGCGGCCCGGGACGCGGTTGAACGTGCAAGCAAAGTCGTTTCCGACAAGCAGCGGGCAGCTCGACAATTGAAAGAGAAGAATCCCGACATTGACTCAACGGTGCCGGACCTGGAAGTACGCCTCGCCGAAGAGATCCTGGTGCTCAGACGTCAGGAATTGGCGATTGAGGAAGTAGCGGAACGGGTTCGCGAATTGCAATTGGAGATTGACCAGAAAAAGCTGGAGATCATTGGAGCTCGCGCTGTCTTTACCAAGCAGATGCTGAATAAACAGATCGCTGACCTGGATGCGCGGGAGAGCGAACTGAAACGCAAGGCGGAAACGCTACAAACGGAATTGCAGTTTGCAGAGCGGCGCTGGCTGGCCGCCCGCGAAGCAATTGACGCGACACCTGTTCCGGGCCCGGAACTGCTGGAACGCGTCGATGCGCTAAAGACGAATCAACAGACGATCCAACAGGAATTGGCCGTGACCAATCAACGGTTACAACGGTTGCCTATGGTTCGCACCGCCTGGGAACGTCGTTACTTGGTAATTGCCGCCTCTGCATCCAGGAACGAGCGGCGCAGTTGGCTTGACGAGACGGTTCAACAGATCGAACAGCTCGGTCGCGAACGACGTGCAAGAGAATTGAAAATCGATGAAGTGCGGAACACAGCAGCCGGCGTTAACGCAAAGCTTGAAGCGACTCCGGTAGACAATTTGGAACTCAGACGGTGGCTGGGGACAAAACAGACCGCTTTGGCCAAACAAAATGAGATTTTGACCAACAGCATCCTGGCGATCAACGCTGCCAGCAGAACCCTGGAACAGTTACGCGTTCAAATCGAAGGCGAAAAAGGCCGGACAGTCTCGGAGTGGATTGCCGATACCTGGAGTCTGCTTGGCAGCATTTGGAATTACGAATTGATGCATACTGACGATGCGTCAATCACCGTCGGCGAAGTGCTCAGCAGCATTCTGCTTCTCTTCGTGGGATTCCTGGCAGCGAAATGGATTAGCGGACTGCTTGCCAGACGCCTACCCAACCTGGGCGTTGACGAGGCCGCGACCTCGGTGATCGAGTCTTTATCGTTCTACGTGTTGCTAATTGCATTTGGGCTGGCCGCTCTGAAATACGCAAATGTGCCGTTGACCGTTTTTACTTTTCTCGGTGGTGCCATCGCAATCGGCGTAGGTTTTGGTAGCCAGAATATCCTCAACAACTTCATCAGTGGTTTGATTCTCCTGGCCGAGCGGCCGATCAAAAAGGGCGATCTGATTCGACTGGACGAAATGCACGGCAATATCGTCAAGATTGGTGCCAGAAGCACCTTGATCCGCACGGGAGAAAACCTGGATATCATCGTTCCCAACAGCAAGTTTCTGGAAAACAACGTCACGAATCTGACCCGCAAGGACGATCGATTGCGAACGTCGATCGCTGTTGGGGTTGCTTATGGATCACCGCTCGATCAGGTGGTATTGCTGCTGGAACAGGCTGCCGCCGGATCCTCCGATGTGCAGGAGCGTCCCAAACCCATGGTTTGGTTCAATGACTTTGGCGACAATTCATTGGTATTCCAGGTCAATTTCTGGATCAAAGCGCGGACACTTGCACAAATGCGAAAAATCGAAACCGACGTTCGTCTGAACATCGATCGACTGTTCAGGCAAAACGAAATCGTGATCGCCTTTCCGCAACGTGACTTGCATATCCAAACGCCTCGTCCCATCGAATTGAGATTGACCGGCGGCGACGAGTCGGGAGGTTTACCGATACGTGCGGCCAGTTAACGAGCGGGGTTTGGTCCAGACCATCAATCCCCGTCTCAACAAATCAAGACACTGCAAATGAAGTCACTTGAATCGCTACTGCGTGCATTCGTTGAACTGCATCCCGAAGACGCGGCCCGGGCCTTTGAAAGTCTTAGCGCCGCCGACCGCGTTCGCTTGTTCAAAACGTTGCCAACCCACATCGCGGTGAAACTGGGCCAGCGAATCAGTCCGCACGCTGTGGCACCTCTGGTATCCGAATTGGACGCCGCCCGCACCGCCCAGTTGCTGCGGGAACTGCCCCCCCGTATCGCGTCGACGATTCTGCATCAATGCGACGAACAAACCCGCGAACGATTATTAGCCGAATTGAGCGAAGAGGTGGCAAAATCGCTGCGTGAATTGGCTCTGTACCCGGATGACGTCGCCGGCGGAATCATGGATCCCAAGGTGGTCTCCATCCCCAGCGACTTGACGGTTGGGCAGGCGACCTCGGCAATTCGCAAGGCGCCGCGCGAAGCGTTGCATTACCTGTACGTCACCCGCCGCGATGGCACGCTGCAGGGGGTGATCAACATGCGAGATTTATTGCTTGCTGGGCCACGGGAACCGGTCGCGTCGCTGGTTCGTCGGGAAGTTTTAAGTGTCCCCGACACCATGGACAGCGACGAAGTCGTGCAGTTGATGCGGGAAAAAAAGTTTTTGGCTCTGCCGGTCGTTGATTTTGAAGGCCGGCTGGTCGGCGTCGTCAAACACGCTCAAGCATTGCAAGCAGGCCAGGAGGCGGCTTTTGAAGATTTGCAGAAGATGGTCGGCGCCGGCGCTAACGAGCGTGCCATGTCACCTGTTTCTGTCGTCGTCAAGAGCCGGCTGCCGTGGTTGTTCATCAATTTGCTGACTGCCTTCATGGCGGCGGCGGTGGTCGGCGTCTTTGAAGGCGTGATCGCCAAAGTCGCTGCACTGGCCGTGCTGCTTCCCGTTGTGGCGGGACAAGGCGGCAATACCGGATCGCAGTCATTGGCCGTGGTGATGCGCGGTCTGGCGCTGCGCGAGATCATTCCGGGAACAACCAAGCGATTGATCTTCAAGGAGTTACTGGGAGGCACGATTAATGGCGTCGCGGTTGCCATCGTCACCGCGGTCGCCGTTTTTGCCTGGCGAATGATGGCGGGTGATACCACGCAAGCCGGCTTTGGGCTGTCGTTGGTGATCGGACTGGCAATGATCGTGAACATGGCAGCTGCGGCGATTTCGGGTGCCGTCATTCCCTTGATCCTGCAAGCATTCGGCCGCGATCCAGCACAATCGGCAGCAATCTTTCTGACCACGGTCACCGATATCGTCGGCTTTGCGGCATTCCTTGGTTTCGCAAGTTTGTTCATGCGAATGATCGCGTGAACAAGTATTGCCCTCTTACTCAATTCTTTTTTCCGTTGCCGTTGCCGTCCGGCGGCTTGGCGGGGCGGGTGCGAACATTCAGCCGCAGAATTCTGGGTTCAATCCGGTAAAGTTCCACGTTGCTCGGTAGCCGCAGGTTGCCACCGCTGAGGGCGACTTCCTGATCACCCACGTTAATGTCGCTGAGGTCCAAAGATACTTTCAGACTGCCCGGATCCAAAAATCGAAAATCGCGTTCGGATCCGGTCAACGTGATTCTCGCTTCACTGGGTGCGGCACCGTCCAATTCCAGTTCCAGTTCCTTCGGCATATTCCGGTATTCCACGGGGGCAACAAACGTTCGCTGCACGGTGTGTGGATCATAGGCGAGCACAAACCAGGCGGCGACGGCGATCAGAAATGACGAAATCTTGAGCCGGCCATGTTGCAGGATGTATCGTCGCCTTAAGGACTGAGTTGTCGCTGGAAATACAGCTTCCAAGTAATTGTCTAAACGTCTTTTCAATGCGGACGCCGTGGCGATCTCCTCCAATTGGCCTCCTTCGGCAATGCTGACCGTTCCTCGTTCTTCCGAAACAACGATCGTCAACGCGTCGGAACGTTCAGATAGTCCCAGCGCTGCGCTATGCCGGGTGCCGCGTCCGGCGATCTGTTTGGTGTCTTTTGAAATTGGCAAGTGCGCGGCGAACTGGGTGATCAGGTCGCGCTGGATGATCACCGCGCCGTCGTGTCCCGGTGTGCTAGCATCAAAAATGCTGCACAGCAGCGGCTTGCTGATTCGCCCATTCAGCGCGATGCCACCGTTCAGATGACGCTCCAGCGGCTCCTTGCCCTTCAAAACGATCAAAGCACCGGTCCTGGATGCGGCCATCTTGAACACGGATTCAACAAGAGAATCCAGATCAAGCGAAACATCCTGAACCCCAAACGTCACCGATTGCAACGTCGAGACACGTTCGAGCAAGCGACGGAGATCCTCCTGAAAGACTACCACCAGAATAAACAGCAAGACCGCAAATGAGGTGTGAAAAGCGAGTGAGGTTAAATACATATCCAGCCCGCGGGCCAGAAAATAAACGACTGCCAAAGCAGCCAAGCCGATCAAGACCCCTCGTGATGCAGTGCGCTGAAACCAGACCAGGCCTGCGTACAAAAACAGCGAGACCAACAAGATGTCGATCGCATCGACAAATCGAAACGATTCGTGAAGTTCCTCGAAAAAAGAGATGATTGGTTCCAAAGGTCTTTCCTGCCAAATTGTGTGCCGGTAACGATTTTTACTTTAATCGCCCTCCACGGGCGGGACGGCCGGCCGTCAATAAAGACACGGTTTGCCTAATCATTTCATGTTCCGCGGGCGGCCTGAATCTTTGCCGCCGTTTTGGCTCAGATTCCTGTTCTCCAGCCATGTTTCAGCGTACCATAAGTGGTTCGGATCGACCTGATCCGCTTCGCATCATGGCAAAACGATAACCTAGGTTTTATGTCGTCGACCTTAACCGCTTCGCAGTCCATGTCGGGCAAGCTGCTGGAAGCGCTTCGTGGTTACGAGCGTATTCTTGTTGTCATGCACGACAATCCCGACCCGGACGCGATTGCTTCGGGTTGGGGAGTACAGGTTCTGATCGAAGACAAGCTGGGAGTTCCCGTGCGATTGGTGGGTGGCGGTGCGATCGTGCGGGCAGAGAATCGACATATGGTCGATTTGCTGGGACCACCGATCGAACTCGTGGACGATGTCGACGATGATGAACAGACGGCCGCCGTGTTGGTCGACTGTGGGGCGGAGGCAAGCAACCACGTGGTCACTCGTAAGCGGATCGCACCGGTCGCCATCATTGACCATCACCTGAACGGAACGACTCCCCAGCACGTACCATTTGTTGATATTCGGGCCGACGTGGCTGCCAGTGCGAGCATCGTTGCCAGCTATCTTCGTGAACAAGGAATCGAAATCGGTGCCAAACTAGCGACTTCGATGCTGTACGCGGTGCGCAGCGAAACCTGTGGCCACGAAACACATTTTTCCGCCCTCGACCGATCGATCCTGCCGTGGCTGACTGAACACGGTGAACCGGCGTTGTTGGCCGAAATCGAAAACGCCCCGCTCACACGAGACTATTTTGCCGATCTCTTGCTGGCCCTGCAAAATACCTTCCTGTATGACGACGCGGCGATTTGCTTTTTGCCCCGCGCGGCGGGTGCCGAGATCGTGGGCGAAGTCGCGGACATGTTGATTCGTTGCACGGACATTCGCCGAGTCTTGTGCGCAGCGGTCCTCGGCAAAGATCTGCTGGTTTCAGCCCGAACCTATCCCGGCTTTGGTAACGCAACCAAGTTGCTGATCCAAACGCTCCGCGGCTTAGGTGACGCCGGAGGACACTCGCATCGCGCGGGCGGAAAAATCTCTCGACTAAATTGCGATCATCAAAAAGACATGGATTTGCTGCAGGACGATCTGCGGGCCAGGTGGTTGGCGGCCTGCGATGTCGAACGTAAACGAGGCACACGGCTGATCGCGAAGCGAGAAATTGTCGATAATCTGGAACGTTAACCGTTCTTGTCTGCCCAAGATCGGCACCGTCGGCCTGGCCGAACAGCGAATGCTTCATTCCGGTCGTTCGCTGTCGCCGTGGCGTGCCGATTCCGCTTGAGGAATCCGGAATCGGACTTTGGTCGCACTGTCATGCTTGACTTCCAAGACATCGACAACGGCTCCTTGCAGTTCGATCACGTCCCCTTGCGCGAGAATTCTTTGCTTGACATCCATCAGCAGCCCACTGATTGTGTCCGCTTCACTTGACTCCATCAGCGGCAAATCGAGCCGCTGGCGGACTTCATCAAGCGGGGTCATGCCGTTGACAATGAATTCACCGGGACCTGCGGGCACGACATCGGGATCGGCGTGGTCAAATTCGTCCTCGACCGCACCCACGATTTTTTCCAGCACATTTTCCAGTGTCACCATTCCGGTAATCGTCCCGTATTCGTCGATCACGAATGCCATTAGCTGATGAGTCGCTTGGAAGTGTCTCAGCACACGGCTAATCGGCATCGTTTCCGGTATCTTTTTAGGTGGGCGGAGGATCGACTTCAGATCAAAACCTTGCTCTTCGGGATTCAAGACCAACAAATCCTTGATGTGAACGACGCCCAGGACTTTATCCAACGAGCGGTCGCAAACCGGATACCGCGTGTGCATCGTCTGGCGAACGAGCTCCGTCAAATTCTGCACCGGTTCATTGACGTCAAAGAAATCAACTTCGGCTCGCGGCAGCATCACTCGACGGACGATCATGTCGTCGAATTCAAACACATTGTTGATCAACGAATGCTCGTTGCGCGTCAGATTGCCGTGCACGTGGGCTTCCCGCAGCAACGCGCGAATCTCCTCCTCCGTGCTGGGGCCATCATGTTTTCCGTCCGAATGCACACCGACCAGACGTAATAGAAAAGATGTGACAAGATTCAGTACGGTCAAAAACGGAAACAGAATGACATAAAAGAACTTCAACGGCACCGCGCACCAAAGCAACATTTGCTCCGGTCGCCGAATCGCGAAAATCTTCGGAAACTGCTCGCCGGCAACCAGATGCAAGCTGGTGATCGCGGTAA
>JBFJVZ010000006.1:0-45128 GCA_041623895.1 Pirellulaceae bacterium
GCGATTGGGGCAACCGCAGGCATCGCTGGCAACCGAGACATCAATGCCTTGGAAATCCATGCCGACGCGATCACCCTTGTGTCTGCCGGAGCCACGCGAGGCGACATTCGATTCAGCGGGTCAGCGGTTGTCTTGACTGGCGGTCAACTCAGGACAAGTGTTGCCGGTGAAATCGAAGTCGATGCACCGCTCAGAGTCCTTGCGACGAATGTGACGATTGATGCTGCTGATTCGGTGTTGATCCGCGATCGCCTGACGGGAGTCAACAACACAAGCGATGTTACTATCACCGCGGGCCAAGACATTGTGATCGGCGGAGTCAGCGACGGACTCGCCGATTTGATCATTGACGCGGCGGACACAACCAGGCTGTTTGCTGCCCTGGATGTAAGTGGCAATGTCACGTTGGACGGTCAAGTCATTGAATTGTTTCT
Source organism: Pirellulaceae bacterium (assembly GCA_041623895.1). Classification (GTDB taxonomy): domain Bacteria; phylum Planctomycetota; class Planctomycetia; order Pirellulales; family Pirellulaceae; genus JBFJVZ01. Next base: position 435 of record JBFJVZ010000006.1, read on the forward strand.
GCCGTCGGTGACAACGCAGGGCAATGTTGTCTTTGCAAACGATGTCCAATTTAAAACTGAATCCCGCGTTGATGCGAATCAAGTTCGTTTTGACGGGTCTGTCACTGTTGACCCACAATTCCGCACCGAGATCACAGGGGCCGTGATCGATTCGCCCGTTGTATCGCAACTGCTGAAAGACGGCGGCGGCACGCTCATCTTGAGCAGCGACAGTCCCTTTAGCCAAAACACTCGCGTGGCCGCCGGTACGTTACGAGTTTTGGGAAGATTTGGATCAGCTGCCGGCGATCTGGTCGTTGGCAACGGTGCTCGTTTGGAAGGCAATGGCCGCATCGGCGCCGACGTGATCGTGCAAGAGGACGGAGAGTTTGGGCCGGGCATTTCCGAAACAAGCGGGGATATCGATTCAACATTGTTCACCGATTCGCTGGCACTTCTTGCGGGCAGCCGATTCGATGTACAAATCAACGGTCCGCTTGTCGGCGTTGACACTGATCAGGTTGTTGTCTCGTCGGCCGATATGTCGGCTGGCACGGTCAACGTAAATGGCGCACTGTTGGATGCGACCGTCGCCTTCATTCCAGCGGAATCGACTGAATTTGTCGTCATTGACAACGACGGCGTTGACGATGTGCTCGGTCGATTTGCCGGTACCGACGAGGGCCGGATTATCTTCGGCAGCGAAGATTCACCCGGACCTCGCGCCTACATCACGTACTTCGGCGGCGATGGTAATGACGTCTCGATCGTCACCGCGGGCAATCTGACGATCGATAGCGAAGGCGTCATCGTGGTCTCGCGTCGCGGCACGAATTTGGAAATTCGCACTGCCGATACGTTCGCCGGTGCTCTGCTTGCCGACCCCGAGATCCGGCCGATCGGGGCTCTGAATGGAAATGAGTTGCGAATCATTGGCCAACCCTCCGACGACGCCTTATTCGTTGACGTTGATCGATTCATTGATCCAAATCCGCAAGGCGTCAACTACAACGGAACGATTGTGTTTACGGCACAGGAATCGCCGGACCCGGCCGATCAAGATCAATTGATTCTCTTTGATTCCGATCCGGCGAGCGATGATTCATTGCAACAGATTACCTATGGATTCTCCTCACTTGATGACGGACTGATCACGGTTGATCCCAGATTAAGCGACGAGTTCTTTCAAGTACAATTCTCCGACGTCGAACTGATCGACCAGCCGATTGATGCCGCGCGATTAGCAATCACTACGTCCGATCTTCCCGAACAAATCAGCGTCGCAGAATCTGCCGGTCTGATTCCAATTCAAGTGACGTCCGGCGGCGTGTCGGGAACGCAGCTATCGATCCCCACGCCGCGCGATAGTTTTACATTCAACGCCGGCGGCGGCGGCGACACACTTCAAGTCAACAACCTGACCGACGTGCGTTCGGAAGTCTTGATCAGGGGCGGCGCGGGTGTCGATTCATTGACGTTGGCAACCTCGTTATCGCTTGGTCAAGGCAACATCACGGGCAACCTCGAACTTTCAGCGGAAACGCTCCGCATCCAGAACTCGGTTGATACCACCGGCGGAGACACGGACGGCAATGTTCTGCTCTCGGGAGGAACGATCGTGACCTTCGATTCCGGTGCCGCGATATTCTCTGGAAACGCGACGATCACGATCGACGGCAACGGCGGGATCATTGATGCCACAGGAGGATTCGTCCGCAGCCGCTCCGCAGGTGACGCCGTTGTGATTCAGGATGCCGGCAGCGTAACGCTGTCTGGCGTCGAAGCCCCCAATGGCACCACCGTGATTGGGATTGCTGGTGATATCACAGGTCCTGTGTCTCAGGCAGCCGGTGTGAATCTGATCACAGACCGCTTGTCCATCAGCACCAATGCTGCCGTTGATCTATCGAGCCCAGCCAACGAGATTCGCATCGTTGATGCCGATCAACGCGGCGGGCCGATTTCGATTACCGATGCCGTCGGTGACTTGACCCTCAGCGGCCTTAACTCTGCCGGTGAAAGCGTGCAGATCATCGCGGCTGGCCCCGTGTTGCTGGACAATGATGCCATCAACGCCGACGCGGCAAGCGTGTCAATCTCGGCAGCATCGATTGACGATCTGAATCCGGCCGATGGGCGATTCAATATCAGTGCCGGAAGCATCGCGCTGATTGCCCCCGGCGGCGTTGGTCGCTTGGGCCCCGTTAACGTCAATGCGGGTCAATCGGTCAGCGCCGATACATCAGCTGCAGGTGGCGATGTCCGCCTGGCTAATCCGCAAGGTCTGCTGCCGATCGGAGCCATCGATGCCGGCACTGGGCGCGTGGAGCTGACCGGGCTGCAAATCGAAGATGCCGGCGACGATACCGTTGTCGACATCACCGCCTCGCGATTAGAAATGCGAGCCGCCAATGGGATTGGTACGGATGGTGCACTCGAGATCACCAACACGGACGGAGCCATCGAATTATTCGCCGACGCCGGCGCGGGCACCGCCGATATCACCGCTCAGGGCGATGTCACGATTGAGAATGTTGTCACCTCCAACCAGAGTGCAGCGGCCGCCAGAATCGTCGCTCGATCCGGCGCCATCATTAGTGGAAATCAAGCCTTAGACATCGATGTGGCCGACGGCACGGTGACTCTAATCAGCGACTTCGGGATTGGCTTCGGTGACCCGCTGCAAACGGCGATCGCTGCTCTGAATGCGGAGTCGGTAAACACCGGTGGTATCGAAATTCAAGAAGTTGATGACATTCAGCTCGCTTCGCTCATCACCGGTGACGGTCTGATTGAAGTGAATGCCGGTGGCTCGATCACGGCTTTGAATGTGATCTCTACGAATCCCAACGGTTTGGACGACGCCTCGGCAGCTGGCGATGACAATCGTCGCGACATCACCTTGATCGCACAAAGTCCGCAGCACGATATCCTGGTCGAAAATGTCTCCGCACTTAATTCTGCCGATGTCTTTTTGATCGCAGCGGACGATGTCCTCGATCTGGACTCTGCAAACGATCGACGCGTCGTTGCCGATGACCTGCGAGTCATCTCGGGGAATGACTCAGCGGATCAGCTTGCTGCCGTGAATTTGTCGACAAACGTCGAGGATCTGGAAGTCTTGGTAATGAGTGAACATCGGGGCGACATTGAAATCCGCGAGTCAGACGGGATCAGATTGGCCGCGTCTGATCGCATCGATGACGCCGAGCGGATCGAAACCAGCAACGGTGAAATCCGCATCTTTGCTGGCGAATCAATTCGTATCCTCGATCCCGACCCGTCCAACGAGTCGTTTGAGCGGACGGCGGACGTGGAAATCATTGCCGCTGGTGACCACGGCCGCATCGTAATGCGTTCCGGTGACTTGCTTGAAATCGGTAATGCCGCGCAAGTCAACGCCGAACAGTTCAACATTGATGCGGTCGTGCTGGAGTCTGATGGGATCGTCTTCGGTGAACAGATCGAAATCAACACCGGCGGCGGCGTCGGCGTTGCTCGTGTTTTCTCACCGCGCCCGACGCTCGACTTTGGCGGAACCGCGTTCTTTGATTTCACCAGCGTGCGAACCAACCGCTTGGAGCAAGCGTTGATCAATGACGCGGAGGGAATTCTGACCCTGGACATCGGTAATCAGGGCGAGCGGGGTTTGACGATCAACATTGACTGGGGCACACCGTTCCAGCGGTTTCAGCAAATCGACGGACTTTCCGGTGATGCACCGCCTCTGTCAGTCAAGCATCTGTACCTGGAAGGCGACATTCTTGACACGCGTTTGAATGATCGTGCTTCCGGTACGGCGCCCATCAACGTCAAATTTGCAGTCCGGCATCACGAATCGATTTTGGTACTTGGTGACACGGTTGTTCAAGCAGCCGGTGATGTCGCAACCGTTGCCGGTGGTGTCGTCTCCACGACCGACAATCCGCTGACGTTTGAGAGTGAAGACGTCCAAATTCTCGAAAACGGGGAAACTCAATTCATCATTCCCAACCTCTCCATTCCGGTCGCGTTTTTTCCAGTACGTAACGTGATTCCGGAGACCGAACAGCCGGAAATTCTCATCGTCCAAGAGCAGATCGTCGCCTTCACGACAGCAACGCTGGAGACCGTCGAGGCTTCCGTTTCGACCTCGGTCAGTCGCGAAGAATACTTTCAGATTCGCGCGCTGTCACCCGATCTGCGGCAGGGCGACTTGGCGACTCCGGAGCGTTTACCAGATGACATCCTGGATGGCGATAAACTCCGCACTCTTTTTTCCAAGCTGCCGGACGGTCGCTATGCAATTGAATATGTCTTGGGTGATGGAAATGAACGATCAATCCTGACCGTTGACTTGCGAAACGGCAAACCCATCATTCCAGGTGGAGAACTGGATGGCGGTATCCTGCGGCTAAGAATCTTGAACGGGGATTCGATCGATTTAGATTTGGGAGAAGGAGCAGAGGAGGCCACGGAGAAGCTTGAAGGCCAGGCTCCGGTTGAGGATCAGACGGCAGGACCGATGCCACCAGCCGATGTGGCCTCGCAGGACCGGGACCCACCCATGATAGAAACAGCCGCCCTCTTTGCGTTTACGGCTCATCGGCGGTACGGCCAAAGAATGAATCGCGATCGTGAGAGCAATCGTTTTTCCGCAGCCAAGCGAATGATCTCGCGAATCAAGCGACGGCCGACTGATAGTTCTCCCGCCGCTGCTAACTCGCAGGTAGATTAGAATCGAGTCGAGAGTGCACTTCTTTTTCAAATTTTCTGATGGCTAAAGACGACCCCAACCTGAACTTCGACGAGCCCGAAAGGAACGCTGACAATGCGGATGATGTCCGTCCAGCGGAGGAAGAAAAACGTGCGCCTGACGCCGGGGAAAAAACCGTCCCCAATCTTCTGGAGTCCACTATCGAGTCAATTGACGAAGTTGACGCGGACGAGGATGAACGAAAAAAGCGAGATTCGGATGTCGGGGAAAAGACAGTTCCCAATGTGCTGGAGAGCACCGTCGAGTCGCTTGGAGGACGCGATTCGGATGCCGGGGAAATGACTGTTCCCAACGTGCTGGAGAGCACCATCGGATCCGTCGAAGCAGCTCAGCAGCCGAATCGGTCGGGCAAAGTGCGTCCTGGGGCAAGTCACCGCAAAAGAAAGGATGAACATAGCGGCGATAATCAAAACCTCTTTGAGACGATCGACCCCTTCGGCATCAACGCCGCTGAAAAAACCGTTGACGCACTTGATATCGACCAGACCCTCGAGCTTGACGGCGGCGCAGCTGGTCGATCGGAGCCCGGTGGGGCAGACATCAGGGCGACTCAAGAAACCACCGTCGCCGGCTTGGTCGGGCGAACAATCGATCTGACCCTTGATTTCGATGAAACGTCTGATGAGTACGACACGCAGGAATTCGCATCGCCGCTGGACAGCCCCGATGTCGGGCGCACGATCAACCCGCGGGAACTTTCAGCGAAAGACGCCGAGCTTTGGGATTCGCTAGCGGTCAGCAAAAGCGCGCATGGCCAGCCCACCAAGAACATTCCCGCGATCGAACGCTCCTTTACCGAAACCAAACTGCAAATCCGGCCTCGCCAGGTCGTCACGCCCAAGCAAGGTCCGGAGACACCGTCGGATTACCGGCTGATTCGATTGTTGGGCAAAGGCGGGATGGGGAATGTCTTTATTGCCAAGCAAGAATCGCTGGACCGGATGATCGCGGTCAAAGTGATCAAGCCGCTGGACCAACAAAAGCGAACCAAACTGGCGCAGACGGGAAGACTAAAAGAAGTTGAGGCGGATCGGCGTCACCAGTTTCTTTCCGAAGCCGTCGTCACTGGCGATTTGGATCATCCCAACATCGTGCCCATCTACGACATCGCAGTCACCGCGGATGACAGTCTGTTCTACGCGATGAAACGCGTTGTCGGTACGCCCTGGTCAAATGTAATCAATCAAAAAACGCTCGACGAGAATCTCGATATTCTGCTCAAGGTTTGCGATGCCGTCGGCTTCGCGCATACCCGCGGGGTGGTTCATCGGGACATCAAGCCAGAGAACATCATGTTAGGTGACTTTGGCATCGTGATGGTCATGGACTGGGGACTCGCGCTGGCCAAGCCGGACTTTGAAAAGATCGATTCGATCGCGCACACCGCCGGGCTGGGTGGGACACCCGCATTCATGGCGCCGGAAATGGCAACCGGCCCGATCGAAAAAATCAGCCCCGCCAGCGATATCTATTTGCTGGGTGCCACATTGTTTCAGATCATCACCGGCACGCCGCCGCATCAAGCGGAAAACGTCAGCGCCTGTATTCGCGCGGTGACGACCAATAAGATCCGCGAGGTTGGTTCGGAACATCATGGCGAGTTATTGAACATCTCGCTCAAAGCGATGGCAACGCGACAGCAAGATCGCTTTCCGGATGTGATTAGCTTTCAAGAGGCGATTCGCGAGTATCGCTCGCACGCCGAAAGCATCACGCTGGCGTCCCGCGCCCGAGAGGATCTTCGCCGCGGGCAGCAGAATCGCGATTACAAAGATCTTTCGCGGGCGACATTTGGATTCGAGGAAGCGATAGCACTCTGGACTGGAAACGAAGTCGCGCTACAGGGATTAGCCGAAACAAAACTCTTTCACGCCGAAGCCGCTTACGAAAACGGCGACTACGACCTCGGTCTTTCCATCCTTGACCCCGGCGATGAAGCTCATCAACCCACGATTCACAAACTGGAAGAGGGACTGCGAGAACGCGAGCAGCGTAACCGCCGACTGGTTCTGTTCAAACGCGCCATCGCTGCCATGTTGGCCTTCATTCTGGTCGGTGGCAGCGTCGCGCTGTACATGATCAACGACCAGCGAAAACAGGCGCAAGCGAATCTGGATCGTGCAATCGCAGGCGAAAAAGCGGAGGCACTGCAACGGGAATTAGCAGAACAAAACGCAGAGGAAGCCAAGAAGAACGCTGATACAGCGGAGAAGAACGCCGAGATAGCGAGGGAAAACGCCGAGCTAGCGAGGGAAGAAGAAGCAAAAGCGAAGGCACTGAAGCAGCTCGCTGATGCGAATGCAAAGGAGGCTGATGCGAATGCAAAAGAGGCGATGAAGCAGACGAAACTAGCAGAAGAACGGCAAAAAGAAGCGGAGACAGAGAGGGAGGAAGCAGAGACGCAGCGAAAAAACGCCGTCAAGAGCGCTCAGGAGGCACTCGCGCAAACACAAATCGCGGAATACGAAGTCTATTTGTCGCAAATCGGTCTGGCCAAAGCACGCATCGAACGCAACGAGTTCGATGATGCCCGACGAATTCTTGCTGAGTTAAAAACAAAACGGGGCACGCAAAACCTTGGCTGGGAATGGCGCTGGCTGTGGCGACAAGCCCATCAATCACAATCCGCCGACAGGGCGAAAGCCGCCGCCATCGATTTGGCGATCAACCGCTCCGGCCAAAGCGGTGCTGTTGTTTTGGATGACGGCTCGGTCGAACTGATTTCGCTGCTGCCTTCCGGCACCATCGCTACGCAGTCCAACCATCGATTGCCGAAAGATGCCGAAGCAACCACGGTGGCAATCTCTGCTGACGAACAACTGATGGCATTCGGCACGCGGGCCGGCGAGATCCAAATCTGGACTCGCGATATGTCTCAACTGATCAGCCGTCTGGCCGGCCACGATGATCGTATTACCGATTTGCGGTTCTCGCCCACTGGGATGCTGGTTTCTGGCTCAACCGATCGAACCGCTCGCATCTGGAATCCCTCCACAGGCGAACCGCTGGCTTCCTGCTGGCACATTGCCCCCGTCCGGCAGCTCGCGGTGGCGGAACGCGACGGCGAAGTCGTCCTGGTTACCGCCGTCGCCGATAGTTCCACCGGCCGCGCCGTTGTCTGGCGCATCTCAGGATCAACGGCGGCCGCGACGGCTGAACGCAACGGCGAATTTCTTCAGCACGATCAGCCCGTTTCCTCGATCGCCATTTCACCCCAGGGCGACGTGGTAGCCAGTGGCGATGCTGCCGGCAACATCCTGGTTTGGCGGCCGACCGATGTGGGCAAGACCGATTACGCCGGTGCCATCATATCGGCCGTCCGCGAAATCAAAGGCGAAGCATCATCGTCCCGGAACAAGGCAACCAGCACTACGCCCGCGATCGCCCTGGTTGACACTTCTGACGATCAGGCAGAACAGCTTGTCTCAGTCCAAGCAGCCGGCCCCCAACAGAGTGTCGAACGCTTGCGTGCACACGACGACATCATCGAATCGATCTGCTTCAGCGAAGACGGTCGCCAACTGCTGTCAACTTCGGATGACTACACGCTCAAACTTTGGGAACTTGACTCGCAGTCGCTTGCCAAAACGTTGCGTGGACATGGCAGCTGGGTAACCGACGCAACCTTCATCGCGGGAACAAGCGACAAAATTATCTCGGTTTCACGCGACGCTACGATCCGCGTCTGGGATTCGTCTTCTTATGTTGGCGCCGCTTCCATGCTCACGCGGCAGTCATCGACTACAAACGATGCTCCCAGCACAAGCCAACCGCATGCGGACGAAATCTGGTCCGCAAGTTTTGACCCCGGCGGGCAACGGATTGTTTCAGCTAGCCGCGATCACACCGCACGCATTCTGCAAATCGACCCGCAAACGATGGCATTTAAAGAAGTTGCCCGTCTGCAAGATACTCAGCGCGAGCCAACCAAGTTGGCAGAAGGCACGTCGTTTCTGGCAATGTCCGTTGTTGTCGACCGGCCGCATGGACGACTGTATATCGGCAGCGCTGATTCCACGGTACGTATCTGGAATCTGGCCCTGGGGACGGAAATCAGTCAGGCAACTGGCACAGGATTGAATAACTCGCTGGCACTTTCTGCCAATGGCCGCTTGCTGCTGACCGGCTCCAGTTCACCCGACATCAAAGCGATTCTCTGGGAGGTCGATCCCACCGGCAGCGTGTCGCCGCGGCAGCGATTCCGGCTGCGAGGTCATGACCAGGCGGTCACGGCTTTCGCGATTTCACACGACGGCAGCAAGCTGTTTACCGGCGATCGCGTCGGAATCGGGATCGTGTGGGACGCAAACACCGGCCGCCAACTCGAACGAATCGAGGAAATTCGCGGATTTCGTATCAATGCCGCGGCCTTTACACCCAGCGGCGACGCCTTATGGATTGCAGCCGACGACCAGCAACTTTCGCTGATCGACCTGAATCGTGGAGAGCGGATTGACCAATTCGCCCACGACGGATTTGTTACGCAGCTGTCTTTGTCCGAGGATGGCAATCATGCACTGACTGTCGACGAATTGAGAACGGAAATCCTTTTTCAATCGACGGCAACCCTCTGGAACCTGCGGACGAATCAACGTCAAGTGCTTGATCAAGTCAAACGCACGCTCGATCGCTCGGCTGCCAAGCAACGAACTGCGGGCCAGCGCATCAACTCGGCCCAATTTGGTTCACAAAGCCAGCTTGCCATCATCAGCCGTTCCGCAGGCGAAACCGGCGAGCTCAAAGTCTTCTCGATTCCACAGTCCGCCACCAAGCTAACCAAACCCACCAGATTTGCACTGCCGGGCAAGATTGGGCCGGCACAAGTGGCGCTGCCAATATCCAGTCGACAGATGCTGACCCTGAATGGCGACGCCGCATTCTTGTGGGACTTGCAAACGATGACCCACGTCAAGAGCTATCGGGCGCATGCCGCGGTGACGCAGGCAAGTTTTTCCTTTGACGGTCGCTTCGTCGCCACGGGTTCGCGTAGCGTCAAGATTTGGGATGCCGAATCAGGATTGTCGGTCAGCAAGCTGGAGAATCCGCACAGCGGACCCGTGCGTGCTGTTCGATTTTCCCCGGTTGGAAAAGACTATGTTTTGGCCACCGCCGGCGATGATGGTGTCGCTCGCGTCTGGACTTGGGATCCCGCAAACAAGACATTCAATAAAATACGAGAGTTGGCCGTCACCAAAGCGGGTCCGAATGAAGCCCAAGATGCTGCGTCCAAGGTTTCAATTCGCTCGCTGGGATTCTCGCCGGACGGCCAATCACTGTTGACCGTTGGCGCACGCGGAACCGTTCGTCTCTGGCGATTGCATGATAGCCGTCAATCCAGCTTCGACATTGACCAACCGGTCACCTTGACCTGCGGCGTTGTCTCTCCCGATAACAAATGGATCGCCGTGGGTGGCGATGACAAGCTGGCCCGAATGTGGAGGATTTCTGAAGCCAAGGGGATTCCTGAACCCAATCAGTCCGATCGTTCGACGATTATCTTTGCCGGACATGCGGATCGAATCGAAAGCATTCAAATTTTGATGGATGGTTCGGCGCAGCCGCGAGTCCTGACAGCGTCCCGCGACAAGTCGGCTCGCGTTTGGGATCCACGGCTGAGCGTATTCGAGACCACCAGCAGTTCCGAGGCTCGCGAAATCGTCGCCTTGCGCAAGCACACCCAGGGAGTGACAGCCATCGATGTCACTTCGGATGGGAACCTTGTGATGACGGCAGGTCGTGACGGAACTGTGATCCTGTGGCCGGCTGCGCCCCGAGAACCAGCCAGCGAACAGGAAAACGTGTTCGACAATTTATAGGTCCGGACCAGGGTGGTCCGCAAAAGTGGTCAGGTATCAATAGCTGCCAGCGGCCCTTCGGGCTGAGAGCCTGCGCAACCGGCCTGCGCGACGACGTACTATTTAACGTCGTCTTTTGTGGCGACTTTCTTGGAACGCTTTTGCCCTGACACAGCGGGTAAGGAAACTTCGACGGGAAAATCAACTTTTTCCGTGCATTCAAGTTTCTCCAACTGCCCCGCAAGTTTCTTCAAGTCGTCTTTTCTTGACAGCAGGACGTTGAAATAACGGCTCAGCTCTCGCTCCGCCTTGTTCTTAGCAGAGGGCTTCGCCGTGGGAACGCGTGGTTCGACGGAACTTTTTTTCGGCAACGTTTTCTTCAGCGCGATCTGTTCGTCGTCTGAGACAAAAGCGACGGCGGATTCATCGAATCGCCAACCGTCGCGTACTTTCAAGATCAGATGGGGACGAGATTTTACCGGTTTCTGCGATTTTGGATTCATCGAAGGCAACATCCGAAACTCCTTCCCCTCTGAAATCGTTCTGCCCTATACGGACTTAAGTGCCTTTGCCAGGTTTGGTTGCGGCCCGATGTGTTGGCTAAGCGGCACGCCGGGCCCAGCCTCCTGCTTGGTTCCAGTTTTAATCATTATCTCGCGGACTTTGCTGGGGGCAAGCGGCGTTCCTTTCTTGGCCTTGGCATGACCTTGAATACAAGCCACGGCAGCGGTCACGATCGGAGACGCACTTGATGTTCCGCTAAAGCGATGAGTCTGCCATTTGGCCTCGTCGCTTCCTCCTTGTGCGTCACCGTAACCGGTTGTTGTTACGTGCCAGCCCCACGCTTGCACATTAACGATCTTGCCGTAGTTGGAAAAGAAGATCCGTGAACGAGGATTCCCCAGCGTCTCGTATTTACTGAATCCCCATTCATTACCAAAGAAACCAAAGTAGTTCGTCGGTGGAACTCCGGCACCAACCACGATTGCTCCCGCGTCTCTTTGCAGCCCCGAATTCCTGTAGATCGCTTGATCAAAGTTCTCGTTGCCGTTGCCTGCGGCTTCCACGACCGTGATGCCCTTATCGGTTGCGGCACGAATGGCGGAAAACACCGCATCCCAATATTGCATGGCAATGAACTTGCCCGTGATTGGACTGGGCGCATGCAATTCGATCAGAATCACGTCGCCTTTCTTCAACTTTTTCGTGGCGTTGGCAATGGCCGTTTCCGCGCTAAAGATCCCGTTGATCATGGCAGAATGGACAAATCCCTTGGCCATGTGACTAATGCCGACGCAACCGCTTCGACCCGGTTTGGCAAGCATCTCGCCAACCACTGCTGTGCCGTGATTTCGCCAACCCAAATCGTTGATCAAATCACCGCCGATGTGCTTCAACGTCGGCAAATCCTCATGATCAAGCTTCCAGTTTCCTTCGATGTCACAGATCGTGACGCCTTTTCCTTTGGCGTTGAATTCGTCCCAGCCACGCATTGCGCCAATACCGTTGGGGGCATCGTGCAAGTAGCCCTGGCATGGTTCGAAGCTGCGGCTCAGTGGACTGTCCCCGTCGGGCGCGCCGGCCGGAACGGGTTGCGGTGCGATGACCGCTTTCCAAACCGCCTTGGACTTGTTCAGCTTTGAAACCAAGGCCTCGCAGTCCTTACCCGACTTCGGCACTACCCGCACGAAACCGGCTTGTGCGAATTCCGACGACACCGGTGCGCTCATCGAAGCCGGGGCAGCCGTGCTCCGCGCGCGAATCTGAGACGCCTTCATGCCAAAGTGAGAAGTCACTTCGCGAATGTCGAACGAATTGAGCACATCGTTCAGGCTTTGGCTCGTCCGCTCTACCGCTGCCGGCGCCGCAAAGCCGGTGGGAGACAACGCGACCTGGCTATCATGCCGCAATTCCACAACCACGTAATCTCGACCGTGTTTGGGACGAATGCCCGGCGAAAGAAATCCCGCATCCGGTATCGAATGCTTAGCGGATGATTTCTTGGTCGTTTTTTTCTTCTTCTTTGCCATGTGTCTGAACCCCTATGTTGTAAGAAGACTCGTAAAACCATTAATGTTTTTACCATCTATGGAAGCCGATTGTCGTATTTTTTGGAACAGTCGCTGATCCGTCTTGTTGCTCATCATCTGGCGGACCAATCAGGTCCGACTCCCAATCCAAAGCGATTTCCATTGCACGCCTCCGAGCGCTGATTATTCCCGCCTGTTTGATCGCGTCCCGCGCGCGGTGACCGGGCCATTCCCGGTTCGCTGACCGTAGGGATGGGACGGTGACGGGTGCGATTTCGGCGGAACGATGCCGGGCCCCGACAGGCGAACTGGGCAGCGTCACCCTTATCAGCCGCTGTGCGTTAGCACCCGATGATTGCCACGCGAGATCTCGAAACCGTGGGCTAACTGGCCGCTGCTAATTCGTCTGCAATCACGGCCTTTTGCCCCCAAAAGTTGCCTGAATTCTTCTGTAGCGGAAGTCGCGAGACTTCCGATCGCCAAAGATCGTGGTCCTTGCGGTCTTGTGGACACGCCTGTTTTACCCCGTTTGCGGAAGTCGATTGCGGGCTAATGAGGCCCGCAAATTCTCTGCCGCTTTCCTATTCGCCAAGTGCCGCCGGGGTACCGCGCCATGCCGGAATTTTTTTTAAACGCGCGCATCAAACGACGCTTTTCGGACAACATCACTCCGCCCAAAAGCGATAAACTGTTGCTCTTTTCCGCTGCCACTGACCAAGGAGTCTTGCAAAAATGCCCGTACCTGAGCCAGATCTGATTCGGAATCTTTGTCTTTGTGGCCAAACCGGCTCGGGAAAGACCACCCTAACCGAACGTCTGCTGTTTGCAGCCGGTGAAATCAAGCGGATGGGCACCGTCCAAGACGGAAATACAGTCAGCGATTTTACCGAAGAAGAGCAAGAACATCAGCATTCGCTGCAGCCCAGCATCGTTCACTTTGATCACGAAGGGCATCGCGTCAACTTGATCGACACGCCGGGAATGTCTGATTTCATCGGGCATGCCATCGCCTGTTTTCCCGCGGTAGAAACCGTTGTGATCGTGATTGATGCGGTCAAGGGCGTTGAAAGCGAAACACGGCGGCTGATGAAGATTGCGACAGAAAGAAATTTGCCCCGCATGATCTTGGTCAACAAGATCGATTCGGGCGAAGCCGATTTGGAAGCGCTGACGGCTCAAATCCGTTCCCTGTTTGGCGACGTTTGCCTGCCGATCAATATGCCCCTTCCCGATCGATCCGCTGTGATCGATGTCTTTGAGACCGACGCGCACGAGGAGACCGCGTTCAGCTCCGCAGAAACTGCGCACACGCAGATCGTCGAGCAGGTGGTCGAAGTCGATGAAGAATTGACGGAACAGTACCTGGAAGCCGGCGAGGAAAAACTTGATCCCAAGCGAGTCCACGAAGCCTTTGAGCGGGCACTCCGCGAAGGCCATCTTGTCCCGATTGTCTATGCATCCGCGACCGAAGGCATCGGCATCAAACACCTGTTGCACGTGACCGCATCACTGCTGCCCAGTCCCCTGGAAGGCAACCCGCGTCCGTTCCATAAGGGCGACCAGCCGTTTCACACCGAATTCGACGCGTCCAAACCGACGGTCGCACACGTGTTTCAAGTCTACAATGACAAGCATATCGGCAAGCTCGGTATCTTCCGCGTACACCAGGGTGTCGTCAAAAGCAAATCAGAGCTGTACATCGATGACCAACGCAAGCCGCTGCGGATCGGCCACGTGATGCGGTTGCAAGGAAAAGACCACAAGGAAACCGAAGCGGTCGGTCCGGGGGAAATCGGTGCCGTCTCGAAAATCGACGAAATCCATTTTGACGGCGTCTTGCACGAAACCGCGACCACCGAAGACCCGCCGCTGCTGGTACCGCTGCAACTGCCCAAGCCGATGTACGGTCTGGCGGTCGAATTGAAAAGCCACGCCGACGAAACCAAGTTCTCAGGCGCCATGCATCGCTTGCAGGCGGAGGATCCGTGCTTGCTGTTGGATCGTGTTGCGGCCACCAAGGAAACCGTAATGCGAGGACTCGGCGAATTGCATCTCCGTGTCGTGCTGGAAAAACTGTCCCACCAGTATGGCATCGAGCTGGAAACCAGGCAGCCCAAAGTTGCTTACAAAGAGACCATCACGGCGCGAGCGGAAGGACACTGTCGTCACAAGAAACAAACCGGGGGCGCCGGGCAATTCGGCGAAGTTTACCTCCGCATCGCTCCGCTGCCGGACGATCACGAGAATGGTTTTGAGTTTGAGAATGTGACCGTCGGCGGCTCCATTCCTAGACAATTCATGCCTTCGATCGAAAAAGGTATTCGGCAAGTGCTGGCCGACGGCGCCATCGCCGGATATCCGATGACCGGTGTTCGCGTGGAGGTTTACGACGGAAAACACCACGACGTGGACAGCAAAGAAATCGCCTTCGTCACGGCCGGCCGGAAAGCCTTCATTGACGCGGTCAAAAAAGCAAGTCCCGTGCTGCTGGAGCCCTACGTGGAAGTGGAAGTCACCGTTCCCGGGCATTGCTTGGGGGACATCACCAGCGACATGTCCAATCGGCGGGGACGCGTCACCGATACTCAGATGGCGGATGATACCTGCGTGATCAAGGCAACTGCCCCGCTAAGCGAGCTGCAAACCTATTCCACGCAGCTAAAAAGCATGGCTGCCGGAGCCGGTTCGTTTACCTTTTCCTACAGCCACGATGAACCGACGCCACCGCAAATCCAGCAAGAAGTGATCGCCGCCTACCGCCCCAGCGACGACGACGATTGAAACAAAGCCGTCGTTTGCTCCGCGTACGAATGTTTTGTTTTTCCGTTCCGACGCGGAGCTTCGGACGACAATAAATTCACAGCCTCTCCGCAAACGAACGCGCTCGTTCGCAGAGCGAACGGCGACTATCAGGCGCGCCCGGAAAGGGAACGGCGCCACGACGCTTTAGAACAAGCGCGTTTCTTACGGCTGGAAGCGGAAGGTGTCGTTGGCGGAGCGGAATAGCCGGCTTGCCAGTGAGGCTCGTTCGACTCTAATTTTTGCGCGTGCCGTGGAGCGGATCCGGAGCGGGTGTTGGCTGTCGTTCAGTCGCACGCGAACTTGATAGTAGGTGTTGCGGGTTGCTCCCGGCGATGTCGCGCTCGCTGATGGGTCGACGAGTCCGGCGGCGAAGAATTCACGCGCTGCCTGGATGATCGGCGATGTGGCTACTTCGATGACCGCGCCCGCGTGGTGACCTGCCGGATCCGTCGCCCTCAGCAGCTGGACCGCTTGCCCGCGGCGGAGCAGCGCGATGTCTTGTTGACGGACCAGAACGATCGCTTCTCGTTGGGTCACATCACCGACGCTACACAACAATGTTCCTTGCGCGAAAAAAGAACCGATGTTTTTCGCGTCCAACGGTGTGCCGTGCCAGGTTTGGATGGCGTCCGCTTCCGGTGTTGGCTGATACTGATTTCGGGGTGCGAAAACGCGTCCCGATCGAGGCGCGCGGATCAGCAACCGTTCCGCTTCCGCGCGGCGTTCCAGGTAGTCGTTGTCGGCGGCCTCCAGAGCTTTACTGACTGATTCAATTTTACCCGCGGCTTGTGTGTCCAGTGATCGTCGCTGCTGCAGACTGGCCAATTCGGTGCGCAGCGTTTTCCGCCTGGTATCCAGCGACAGGATTTCTTGCTCCATTTCATAGTTGCGGAATCTTGCCACAGTGTCGCCCTTGTTCACCTGGTTTCCTGCTGGTAATGCCCACACAAGTTGCCCCGGCGTTTCCACGAACAAGTCAACCGACTCGGCGGCGTCGATGACCGCGGGCGCCAGCACCGATCGCGGCAGCGGATAAAACAAGGCCAGCAGTATCAGGCCACCACCGATCCCCGCAAGCAACGCGGGTCGCCGCGCCGGATTGGCCCAACGAGATTCGATCACTCCGGGTGGTTTGACAATCGAGTACACGGATTGCCAAATCGCCGAAGCCAAAATCAGCACCGCCAGCCCGCCGCCAAGCAATCCGACTCCCATGGTTTCCGCAAACCGATAAAGAATCAGGCAAATCAACGCCAGCACCAACAGGCGATAAGCGCCACTGAGCACACCGTAGCTCGCCAGCACGCCGTTGCGATTGGGCTCCGACTGCGTCGATCGATTGCTGATCGCCGGCAGTCCCCACAGCTTGCGGCGCAACGTGCCGCGAATCAAACGTGATGATTCGGCAGCAAGATTCGGGATTCCTAACAAGTCCGACAGAATGAAGTAGCCGTCATAACGCAGTAGCGGATTCCCGTTAAAGATCACGGTACTGATCGAACAGATGATCATCGTGGTTACGCAAACGTCACGAACCATTCCATCGGTGCTGAACAGCCACAAGAATGCGGCAACCGTCGCGATCAGCAGTTCAGCAAACATCCCGGCGGCGGAGACGACAATCCGCTTGAACCTCTGCCCCAACATCCAAGCGTCAGATACATCGCAGTACAAGCAGGGAATCCCCACCAGCAGCATCACGCCGATCTCACGGCATTCAGCACCGTATGCTTTGCAGGCGACCGCGTGGGCTAGTTCGTGGATGATCTTGGTCAGCGAGATGACGACGATCACCGTGATCAACCACGACCCGCTGGTACGTGTCGCAGCAATGCCGACGTGGGAGGTGAACTGGTCAAAGTTTGCGATCACACTGATCACGGCGAAAGCGCCCAACAGTAACGCAGCCGCGAATGTGAGCGGTGAAAACAGAGGTCGAACTTTCGGCGTCACGAAATCCAACAGACGATCGGGGTTCGCGCCCGGGAAGCGAATCGCCAACAGGTTCTTCCAACGGCTTCTACCCAACTGACTAGCTTGGCGTTGGCCGCTGGGGCCACCGGTTTCTCCGTCACCGATCGGCCCTGCTGACGAAGTGATCAAGCCGTTTCGCTTCGCATCGGCCAGGAACGTTACCACCGACTCAGCGGAGACGAAGTCGGGGGCGAGGCGAACTCGGCAGGCTTTGATAATTTCGGGAGTCTGCCGCCGGCCATTCAGCAGTTTCAAGATCGAAAACTCGCGGTCACTGAAATAGAAGAATGCCCTGGACAGCGGATCCTTCAACACCCAGACAAAGCGGCCGCCCATTTCAATTCGCCGCCGGATCAAATCGGCGCGCAACGACAGAACGGGAGCGGCGTGATCACTCATGGCGATTCCGTCGTCATCTCCACGCGCATGCCCGGCAAGACGGACAAGTCGGTATTATCGAACTCAACCCAGAACGCGACTTCGTCATTGACCGGATCGACTTCGGGACTGATGAACACAATCTTTCCATTGTTAATCACTTGTCTGCCATCATCGGTTTCTCGCACCAGCGACACCTGGGGTTGCTCGCGCAATTGTTTGACCAGATGCGTTCGTATGAAACCTTCCGCGCGCAGCCGATTCAGGTGTATGACGCGCACGATCGGATCTCCGGCTTTGACCCACTCGCCAGGTTGTTTGTAACGGTGAACCACAACGCCGTCGATTGGACTGATCAACTTGTGACGCTCGACGGCCAAATCAGCCAGGCTTGCTGCATGCTCGCCGGCCGTCGCTTGTAGCTGAGCGATCTTTTGGTCAACGATCGCCTGTTCGAGGGCGATTCGAGACTGCTGGACTTTGATCTCTTGAATGCGGGAAGCCCGATCTTCGCTTTTCGCTGTCAACGCATCGATCTGAAGTTCGAATTCCGCTTGTTGCGCTTCCAGTTGCATGCGTTGATGAGCCAGATTCAGACCGTCGATCTCTGATTTGGAAACGCTGTCGACAAATTCCTGACGAGCCTTGGTGGCACGAGCCAGCTCGTTCTTGGCAACCGCTTCGGCCTTTTC
Source organism: Pirellulaceae bacterium (assembly GCA_041623895.1). Lineage (GTDB taxonomy): Bacteria > Planctomycetota > Planctomycetia > Pirellulales > Pirellulaceae > JBFJVZ01. The sequence continues at coordinate 18,841 of JBFJVZ010000006.1, forward strand.
GGCTGCCATCACACGGACTCGGTTGCCGGCTTTGCGATGGGCGATACTGTTGAGCAGTTTCTGTTGTTCATTCAATTCCTGTTGTTGATCAAAATCTTTCTCGGCCAACTGCCAGGCGTGCGGGTTTTCCGCCCGCTTGTTGGCAATGGACATGTTTGTGGCCGCAAGTTTTTCTTCCAATCGGGATTGGCGATCATCAACCTTTCCCAAGACTTGCCCTCTGCTGACGCTATTGCCCTCGCGCACCGTCAATTCCATCAGCAATCCGGTTTCCCGAGCCGGCACATCGCGTTGTTCGATCAACTTGACCGTCAGGTTGGGAACTGTCAGCGGATCCGCAGCCGTGGCGGTCGTGACAACAACCAAGACCAGCAGGGCAACGGATATGATTCTTCGAAAGATCAAAACCATGACTTAGTATTGCGATGCTTCCTGAGTTTTAAATCCAATCAATCTGGCGTGCCCACTGGATCACGCTGCGAAACCAGATGAAGCCCAGCGGTCGCGGTCCGCAATGGACTTGGGCGATGACGGTGGCCCCAAAGCGGAGTTCTTCATCTTCCGCGTCGATGCCGAAACTAGCACGCACGACAGGCCGGCCAGTGGCGTCGAATTGCGTTACATCGGATACCTTTTCCAAGCTGCCGTGATATTGGCTTTCGGGACCGGAGCGGAGGCGAAAGCTGACTTCGCACGGCCCATCATCCTGTGCATCGACAACGTATTGAGCTTCAATGTCGGGAATGTCCAGCTCAACGATCCAGCCATCGACATCAGAAACGATGTCGAACAGGTATTGTCCGTGCATCACCGGTCGGCCGCTCAGAGTTTGCTGAAGATCCCAACGGTCGACTTGACCGGCGATCGGGCTGAAAAGGCTCAATTCGCTTTGCTGCCGCAGCACCAGATCGAGCTCCGCTTGCAAGCCCTGGACCTCGGTTTTCAAGACCTGTTCGTCTGCTGATGCGAGTGAGTTTGGCGAAGCGCCGCGATGGTCTTCTCGCGACTTTGTTCGCGCGGCAGCGACCACAGCAAGCTTGGACTGTGCTGTCGCCAATGCTCCTTCGAGTTGACGCTGCTGTTGGTCCAGGCTTGCACTGCGAATTCGCAAAAGCGGTTGCCCTTGGTCAACGGACTGACCATTGCTGACCTTCAACTCGATGACCGTCCCGTTGGCGGGAGCATACAGGCGTTGATGTGTTGCGGTCAGCAGCCGGCCTTCGACAGGAATCTTGAGATCGGCAGGCACAAAAACCAGTGCAAATGCAATCAGCAATAGCACGCCGCCCAGTGACATCATTCGCCGATTCAGTCCGCCGGTGATCAACTGACTTGCCAAGGTTCCCCAGTTGAATTGGGCACGCTCAAACGCCCGCCGTATGGCCGCAAAAGTGGGGACTCGTAAGTGATCGAAATTGACGCTGGTCATCGCATCATCAATCCGAAATCGCTCCAGCACGATCGCCGCCAGCGGTTCGGCTCGACCGGCGTCGGTGTACTGGTCAAAGATCGTTTCGATGCGAAGTTCACGGCAGCCGGAATCATTCAAATATTCTTCCAATGCCGAGGTGAAGAGGGGATCACTAGCGGCCGTATCCGAAATCTCGGGATTTCCGACCACGTAGCGAAACTGATCCGATCTGCGTATCGCCTTGGATACCAATGTCTCCAACAATCGAACTTGACGCGCGCGACGGTCGACACGCGGCTGCGTTGACGATACCAGTAATGTTGCCGAAGAGCCTTTCAAGCGAACGATGGCAGTTCGGTCAACGCCTGTCTCGCGGGCAACCGTCGCAGCGATGTGGCCAAGCGACTCGGCAAATCCGCTGCCGGCGTTGAGTTGATCGATCACATCGTCGCGCTGGGATTGTTCGCCCCAAGCGATGCGGAGTTCGCCAAATCGATGTCGAAGATAAACGCCCGAGGCGAGTCCGAGTATCGTTTCGGACAATTCGCAAAGCGGATGCGACAACGCTGCATCCATGGCTTTTTCAAATTGAAGCGTCAGCCCGATCACGGTCTGCGGCGCCAGTTGTTCTGTCGAATCCAATCGCAAGGGGTCTGCCCACTTGGCAAACGGTGGACCAAAACATCGTGGGTCTGTGCTGTGGCGGCTTTGGATTTCGGGGAGCAAAACACCGTGAAGGGATTCAGAATCTGGCAAAACTCCGATCCCGTTACGGGCAAGGATGCGAGTTTCGCCTTCATCGATGACCCACAGAATCGCGGTCACGGCAGCAGAAACCGGTAACAACTCAGTCGTGATTTGCTCGTATACAGCTTGTTCAGAAGTCTCGACGCGGCACGCATGCTCGACCCGCTGGACTAACGCTTCGGCGTCGTCGAAAAGGTGATCGGTAATGCGAAGCGAATCGGACATGGTGTTGGATCAGCGGTCTCTTGACGGCAGCGGCGTTTTCTGGGAGCCACGTTGTCCGGGAAGGCGAGACTCCTGCCGAGCCGGGAGAGATCTGGCAGTCGTGGCTCGGCTCAAGCCTCGCGCTCCCGAAGTGCGGAGTTCTCAGTCACGCAAAAACAGTCGTTACCGGAGCACAGCAGCGCTACCGCGGTGCCGGTGGTTGCTCCAGAACTTCCATCTTAACCACTTTCCTGCTGAAGGCAGTTTTACAGCTTTTGTTTCACGAGATTCGCGGTAGCCAAGGCAAAAAGCCTGATTTCGTTCAACCGCGTGCTTCCGGTTGTACGAGATAAAGAAACGGTGCGCTTTATTGAAACTGTGATGATTATTGCGCATGTGATGGTAACCACCGATCCGGTCTTGATGGAACCGACTTGAACCAATTGGCATCCAAACGTGTATGGCGACACTGTGGCGGGGACTCGCGTCCTGGGACGGAGCGATGTCGGCTGCGCGGTTGGCAGCGATATTGTGCCGCCTTCTTGATCTTGGTCGTTGGCTGCAAGATGCAGCACCCTTATAGCAATTTGCCCGAAACGATCGGCAATAACACCAGTGCGATCGACGCCATCATGCGCGAAGTCGACGTTGGGGCGCCACCGAAAATTATCACGGATATCCCGGAAGCCCCCCTGACCTTGCGTTCACCGGCCGCGCTGGACAGCGTTTCCTATCGCGATATTGGCTTGCAAGAAGCGATTCAAATTGCCTTAGCGAATTCAGAGGTGCTGCGCGATTTGGGGGCGACCATCCTGCGGTTTCCGCAAAGAATCGCAACCGATGAAGTGAAAGGACTGGTCGAAACGCAGCCGCAGGACAGCATGGAAGCGGCACTGGCGCAATTTGACTCGCAGTTTTACGCCCTCGGGAAGTGGCAGAACAACGACCGCCGATTCAATAACCGATTCTTCGGTGGCGGTGCGAACGCATTCAAGCAAGACGTTCACGATTACGTCTTTCAAATGTCCAAACGGACGGCGACAGGTGCCGAATTCGCGGTTCGCAGCATCATCGACTACGACGCCAACAATGCGACCGGCAACCTGACCGATAGCGCCTGGCAAACGCAAATCCACGCCGAAGTCCGGCAGCCGTTATTACAAGGAGGCGGGCTGACATTCAATCGAATCGCCGGACCTGGAGCGCGACCAGGAGTTTATAACGGCATCTTGATCGCCAAAGTTAGAAACGACATCACCGGTGCGCGGTTTGAACAAGACACGCGGGATTACATCAGCAACGTGATCAATGCTTACTGGGATCTATATTTCGCCTACCGTGACCTGGATGCCAAACGAGAAGCTTTGGAACGCAGTCGGCAAACCTGGAAAAGTTACCAGGCACAAAAGACCAGTAGCCGGGCATCCGGCGCCGCAGAAGCACTGGCGCGAGAGCAGTTCTACCGCTTTGAGTCGGAGTTGCAGGATGCGATTGCGGGCAAGATCGTGCAGCGCACTCTGGTTAACAACGCGGCCAGCGGGGGAACTTTCGCCGGACTCAGCGGTGTGCAGGCAGCCGAACGACGCTTCCGCTTGCTGATTGGCTTACCCATCAACGATCACAACTTACTGCGACCAGTCGATGAACCCTTGGACGCTCCATTGATCTTCGACTGGCACGCGATTGCCGTCGAAGCAATCCGTTTGCGGAGCGAACTACAGCAACAACGCCTGTTGGTCAAACAGCGAGAAATGGAAGTCTTGGCGGCCAAGAACTTCCTGATGCCGCAATTGGATCTGGTTGGAGTCTATCGCCTTCGCGGGCTCGACAAACGTTTGGCAGGCAGCGACTCCGCGTTCCGTGATTTGGCGACATTTGATCTGCAGGAATACGAAGGAAGTTTAGAATTAAAACTGCCAGTCGGGTTCCGCCAGGGACACTTGGCCGTTCGCCACGCCAGGTTCCAACTCGCTCGCGATCGGGCCCTGTTAAAGGAACAGGAGCGACAAGTTCTTCACGATCTGACGGCCACGGTCGCCGAATGTGACCGAGCATTCGCACAGATGCAAACCAACATGAATCGGTATCTTGCTGCCAGCGATGCGATGCAATCACTGGAAGCGAATCGGCGGGCCGGGATGCCCGTGAATCTGGAACAACTGCTGGACGCGCAGCGCCGTGTCAGCGAGGCACAGAGCAAGTATTACCTGGCGATTGTCGAATACACGATCGCCGCCAAGAACGTCGAGTTCGAGAAAGGAACGCTGCTGGAATCGATCAGCCTGTTCATTGTGGATGAGACCCCTGAAACTCACCCGCCCGCCGCCCCAACCGCTGGAGTCACGGCCGATCAGCCCGGCCACGCAGTGGCAGCAGCCCAAATGAAAGACGCTGAATCCGCCGAGAAAATGGAATCGAGCGATACGGCCGCGGCCTCTTTATAATTTTCGTAGGTCAGGACCTGTCCTGGCAGTAGGCCCGCCAGGACCGGGAGAGCGTCCGGCTTAGGAACTTCTGCTCAACAATCATGAAAAAACCACGAAGTGGTGGCAGCGTAGAGCCTGGGGTGTAACCAACGAGCGACAGCGAAGTTGGTGACTGATAGTAGCCAGGCTTAAATTCCTTCCTAAGCCGGACACTCTCCCGGTCCTGGCCTACAATCTGAAACACAGCACCGTCGCCCATCGGCTCAAAAACTGTGTCGCTGTTTTAACTGCAACTTGGAAGTCCGAAATCATGTTTCGACCAATTCTCAGCTTCACATTCACGTTGATTTGGTTTGGATTTGCCTCCGCTGACGATTGGCCTCAGTGGCGCGGACCGGAAGGAAACAATCACGCTGCCGAAGGAACCCACGTGCCGCTGCGGTGGAATCTTGACAACGGCGAAAACGTGCACTGGAAAGTTAAACTTGCCGGCCGCGGCCATTCCACACCGATCGTGATCGAAGATGGCATCTTCATGACCTCCTGCGACACAGAAAGAGAAACGCAGTCACTGTTAAAAGTCGAGCGTGAGACGGGACTGATTGTCGACCAGTGGGTGATCCATCGTGGTTCACTGCCGCGTCGAATCCATCCCAAGAATACACATGCCTCGCCTTCGCCGGCATTCGACGGCGAAAACATCATCGTCGCTTTCTATACCGACGATGCGATCTGGGTGACCGCAATGACGCCGAAGGGCCGGGAAGTTTGGAGCAAGAGAGTCGGCGACTTCAAGCCAAGTTCTTTCCAATTCGGCTACGGAGCCAGCCCGATCGTGGAAGACGATTTAGTGATCGTTGCCGCCGAATACGATGGCGACTCCAGCGGCCTGTACGCGCTGGACACGCGAACCGGAGAACGCGTTTGGCGAGTTCAGCGTCCAGTGAACCTGAATTTTGCCTCTCCAATCGTGGCCACCATTGCTGGGCAGCGACAGATTCTGTTGTGCGGTGCCGAAACCATCATCGGTTACGATCCGCAAACAGGCCGCGAGTTTTGGAAAGTCGACGCCAGCACCGAAGCGATCTGCGGCACCGCCGTTTGGGATGGCCGTCGAGTTCTGATCAGCGGAGGCAATCCAGCAGCGGGTACCTGGTGCGTGACGGGCGACGGTTCCAGGCAATTGTTGTGGGAGAACGGCGTGATGTGCTACGAGCAATCTTTGTTGACCATCGACAATTACGCATTCGCTGTTGCCGACACTGGCGTTGCCTATTGTTGGCGGACCCAGGATGGCAAAGAAATGTGGAAGAAAAGGTTGTTCGGCGGGGGCATCAGCGCGTCGCCCCTGTTAGTCGGCAACAGGATTTACATTGCCAATGAACGCGGTACGGTGTTTGTCTTCGCCGCGTCGCCGGACCGTTTCGACCTACTGGCCGAGAACCCCAGTGGCGATGCGATCTTTGCCAGTCCAATTGCAGTCGACGATCGGCTTTACCTGCGAACCGCCATCGGATCGGGCGGCCAGCGGCAAGAGTACCTGGTAGCTATCGGCAAGAAGTAGCCGAAAGCCAAGACGTCTGAGCAGCACGCACAGCTCCACAGCTCTCAGGCATATTGAAAAACCGGCTCAGGATTCACTCCCTTCCCCACTGCGATCAAACCTGCTTGGCGAAAAGAACGTGCACAGAAATAAACCGATTGCCACGACGAAATACGCCGGGAATGTGACGGTTAATCCGACCAGAAGCGTAATCAATACGTTCATGCTGATCCGCTGCCTTTTGCTGTTTGCCAATACCATTGGTCTGTCCGTTCTACGTGCCGACGACCCGGGGACGCTGATCTATCACAACTGGGGCGCGTTGGAAGATTACGAAGTCGTTCCCGAATGTAACCCCGGCGATACGACCCGTCTGCCATGTGGGCCCGATGACGTCGGTGTTCAACACCAGAGAGATGAATTCTCAATCGTGACCGCCAACACTCGACAGCGAAAAGTTTTCGTCAATGCCATCGCTCGCAAACGGTTTACCGATCGCACCCCGGATAACAAACCGCTGGAATTGGGCACGTACCGTTACATCTATGCCGTCCGCCTGCCGCAGCTTCCTCAGAAAGACGGCATCCATTGCGGCGAAGCTGTCCACCAGATGATTCAGTTCTGGGACGGAGCCAACCGCATCAGTAATAGCCGCGGAAAAACTCTCGAAGGCGCGATCTACTGGGACATCAATCCGCATTCAGATGATTTTCAGCACATCAAAGTCTACAGCGGCGAACCGCTGAAGCTAATCGACACAGGCATTGTCGTTCCCGCCAATACACAGTGGCATACGTTTGAAATTCGCGTTGACCTGAAAAAGCAGATCTACACGGGCATCGTCATCGACGACCAGTGGAAGCCGCTGACCGGCATCCCGTTGGCTCGAGTGTCGCAATCGACGTGGGGCAAAGACGTGTCACTAATCCTGACCGCCGAATCCGAAAACGCATTTCCAGGCAATCCCGCCACCATTCGCCAATGGGCAACACAGTTCAAAGACGCCAAGCTGTTTCGTGAATGATTAGTGGACAGCGCCACTTTTGTCAGCCGCCGTGCGTTAGACAGCACCCGGTTGTTGCGGCACGAAACGAACAAACCGTGGGCTCATGCCCAGCGGCTAATAAGACCGCAATTTACCGCGTTTTAACCCAAAAAGTGGCGATGTCCAATCAGCGAGCCCATCGCTAAGCGGACGATTGGGGCGTTGAATGGATCAATCCAAAGCAAACTCAATCCTGGCGGATCAGTTCGATCCCACTGATGATTGTTGTTCCGATGGCTGCCGAGAGTTCCAACGTCAAAGCATTGCTGACTTCGATACCGTCGAATGCTCTGCTGGTGCCTCGCATCACGCCGCCTGCGTCGTCGACAATGTCGTAGTTTTGCCCGACGATTCGACCTTGAAGTTTGATGTTCTGCAGCCGATTTCCGGCGGCATTGTCATCCGGTTCGGCGAAGTAGAGGCGAACCAAATATCGTCCCGGTTTCAGATCCTTGATCACGAATCGATCAAGCCCTTCTGCCATGGAGGCACTGACCCATGGATAGCGTTCGGATTTTCGCATCCACACACTGTGTTGATAGCGAAAACGTGTTGATGCCGTTGCATCCACATTGATTTTTGGTGATGGACCGCCAACCGACGGATAGTCCAGCCAAAGTGTTCCCTCGCGCGTGATACGATCACCCGGTGCACCAAAGTTAATTCCAATGCGACTGATTTTGCCTGGTTTGATTTCACTTTCACCCCACGACGACCATTGCTCGTGACTTTCCGGCATCGCGACCAGCGACATGGCGGTGGGCAACGGATAACTGCAGGTGCAGCCTTCGTAGTAGTAGGGTACGTTCAACAATCCGCCGGACGGGATGATGCTGTTCGTGCACCCGCTCCGTGGTCCACTTAGAAAGACCGTCCCACTTTCGACCGTCTTGTCATAAAAAGCCGCGGTGCCGGATCGCAGCGTGTAAAAATCACCGTAGTCAACACCGCCGTCGCAACCATAAGTCTTTGGAAACGAACGGGGTTCCAGTTCGCCAGTCAGTGGGTTGATTCTTTGTCCCACCATGGGTTGATCTGGTTTCCAAGCATCTTTTTGCCTGGGCGGCCGGTACTGACTTGGCTCGGCGATCGATGGCGAAGTCGCCTGCAATTTCATTCGCAAGTCGGTTCGTTCTGAATCATCCAACACGCGGCCCGTATAAATGTCGGACAAGACTGGCGGTAGCAACGGGTAATCCGTTTTGTGTTCGCCCGGTTTGCGAGGTGCATGCCAATCCTTGGGTCGTGAAATCATGACGCCGTCGACGAACTGTGGCTGCGGAGAACGCTTGAAATGCGCCAGCGTGTCATCAAACCACAGTACCCCCAAGGGAAATCGCACCAATTCGTCTGCGCTGGCCGACCAGTTTCCCTGATACTGCGTCGACCCGGGCAATGGACCAACTCGACGGATCACCGAGAAATCTGAGCCGGGTTTGGTTTCGAAGGAAAAATTGCCCGGACGAATCGTCCGCATTGCCTGTTCAGTAAGCGTTTCGCTAATTGCGATACCACCGAATGGGCGGAGCGTTTGCAATAAGCGATCGAGTTCGACGTCGGATCGCTCGCTCATCAACATCGTGGTGATAAACGGCGGCAAGTCGAGTTGTTGTAAATCGCCATGGATGACTGCGGCTCGATGCCCATACAAGTCCGCTTCGTCCAACTCCTTGCGCAATTGGTGAACGCGATCTGCATCGTCATCGCAAACCACAACGTGATATTCAGACGCTTTGATCAATGCTTTGGCGAGCAATCCATCCGACAAACCGGCAACAATCGCAAGCCCGTGCTTGCTGCGGGAAGCTTCCAAAGCCCTCAGTGCCGCCGCCATCGCGTCGTCCGACGTCATCAGCTCAGGCGTCTCACGTTTCCATTCGACGGGCCCTGCGCCGGCGTCATTATTTTTAGCGCGAAAGCACAAGACCCGCCCATCTCCGGCGGTGACAAACAATGCATTGTCGGCGACGATCATCGAATGAATCTTACCCTTGACTCCTTCACGATGCTCATCAAACTGCAGCGTTGCAACGCCGGCGCGAATTTCGCGGCTTAAGCCTTCGACGCCGCCACGGCCCTGGTGAATCTTGTCTTCGTGCTGTTGCCGATTGACGGCTTCGTCAAACGTCAATTTGCCTCGCCTGAGTGCTCGCGCCTGATCGGGATCGAGGGCTGCGAACCAACCGCCTGGATATCTACCGGGTCCAGGTAATTCAAACTCGATCAATTCGCCGGTATGCCGGTTCAATCGGGCCGGGTAAGCCGTCGAGCACGGCACAATCAGCTCGTCGTCATTAATCACCAGATATCCCTGCGGGGCCAAGCCTCCGATAGCCTCCGTGTTGTGCGGTTGTTGGCCGAACAGATAACCCATGCGATCGTTACGCCACACGACATTTCCGCTGGCAATTTCCATGGCATAAACAAACACACCCTCGAAGGGCCAGACGCCGGCGGCGAAATAGACGGTACCGTCACGAACCACAGGACCGCCGCGCACGGGCCAAACTGATATCAATCGTTTGTTGCCAAGCAAGCGTCGCTGGCTGGGCACGGCACGATGTTTCCAACAAAGATTGCCAGTCGCCAAATCAACGCAATACAAAAATCCATCGTCTGATCCGAAGCAGGCAACGTCTTGCCAAATGGCTGGTGCGAATCGCACGGGCCCGTCTGCATAGAATGTCCAAAGCTGTTTTCCAGTCTTCGCGTCGTACGCTTTCACCGAATCGGTTCGCGACGACGCGATCAGCAGGTGCCCTTTTGCGACAACCGGCTCATAACCCGCATCGAACTGCAAACGGCTGTTGTTGAATGCCGGTGATAGCGGCGGCAATTCTCGAACCCAAGCGAGCTGCAAATCCTTGGGCAGACTGTCACCCGTCACACCACGACGTCCGCCATCGTGGCGGTACATCGGCCAATCGTCTGCTCTTACCGTGTTACAAACATTGGGCCAGCAAAAAACGGCTGCCAGGCTGAGTAGGACATTAGCTCTCATCGGTGTTCCACGGATGTTGTGATGCGACTGGGAAGTCCCTAATTCTAGCGGCCCGTGGACTCAGGCAACGACGCTCCAGCAGGTACCGGCGAACAAATACGCCCCATATTTAATCCATGTACCAGGTGCCTACCAGTAATGGATCCCAGCGAAGAAACATAATCACAATTACCCACGTGAGTGCCAATAGAATTCCAAGCAAAATTCTTTTTGTCCATGACCGATGCGTCCCAAAGAATTGCGATGCCACACCGAGCAAAGCGGCAGCGGGAAACCCAATCAGCAGCAATCCGGCAAGCAGGTATGCAATGTCCACGCCAAGTCCAATTCGCTTTGGATCGTCCAGTGATGGTCGCGGCATATGCCCAAGCGTCAGCCATGCCATCAGCCATGTGCCATACAGCGACAAAATCAGCAGACCTGGGTAGAACCAAGCAAGCAGATCAAGCAGCCTCGGAGCGACTCGTTCTGGCGGCAACGTCGCATTCGGGAACGATTCATAAGGATTGACCATCATGAAAGCCGAGGTCGTGGGACATGTTTCCTGTGATCTGGCAAGGTACCGTCCAGCCGGGGAGTGTTTACAATAATCCCACGAATCGATCAATGTAACTGGGAACAGCAATGTCGGCGGGTCAGAAACCAATTCGATTGCAATTGTTCGCGACGTTCGCGTTGTTACTGTCGCCGTTACTGTCGGCCGATGATTGGCCGATGTGGCGATACGACGCTGAACGCTCGGCTGCCTGCGCGAATGAGTTGGACGACGACCTTAGTTTGTTGTGGAAAAAAGACTTCGCCAGTCGCCAACAAGCGTGGGATGACCCGCTTAATCTGGACCTGATGACATACGATCGCGTCTTCGAACCGATCGTAATGGACGGTCGCATGTTTGTTGGCTTCAACGACCGCGACAAGCTGATGGCGTTGGATGTTGATACGGGAAGCGAGTTGTGGACATTCTACGCCGAGGGTCCAATTCGATTGCCGCCGGCTGGTGGCGATGGGCACGTCTTCTTTACCAGCGATGATGGTTTCTTGTATTGCGTCAATGCGGCGGACGGCAAGCTGGCGTGGAAGTTCAACGGCGCACCCAACTCACAACACGCGATCGGCAATCGCCGGCTGACTTCCGCATGGCCTGCGCGGGGTGGGCCTGTCGTCCGTGACGGCACCGTTTATTTCGCCGCCAGCATTTGGCCGTTCATGGGGACATTCATTTACGCCCTGGATGCGACCTCGGGTGAAGTTGTTTGGGTCAACGACAGCACCGGTTCGCAGTACATCAAACAACCACACAGTGCGCCCTCATTCGCTGGTGTTGCTCCGCAAGGAGCGCTGGTTGCGACCGAGTCACTGTTGGTCGTACCCGGCGGTCGCAGCGTGCCAGCGGTGTTTGACCGTGTTGACGGGAAGCTTCGCTACTTTGAACTGAACGCGGGCGGCAAAGGCACGGGAGGTTCATTTGTCGCCGTCGACGATAACAATTTTTACGTACACACGCGGCTGAAGGGTACGCGCGCATTTCATCTGGACAACGGTGTTAAGACCGCTTTTATGCCCAATGAACCCGTCCTCAGTGGCGGCACCATCTATTCAGCCGAAACAAAGGATGACAAGAAATTCGTTCGCGCTTACGGCTCTGATGAAAAAGTCGTTTGGGAGATCGAAGCCGATGGCACAGGCGATTTGATCCTGGCCGGGGACCTGTTGATTGCCGCGGGCGAAAAACAGATTTCATTGATTCGGATCCCAACTGAGCAGCGACCCGCCCGCGTCGTAAAATCGATTTCGGTGGACGAATCAATCGAGCGGCTGATCGTTGCCGACCACAAACTGCTGGCGGTTTCGATCAGTGGGAGCTTGTTGGCATTCGGCGGCGGCAAGTCCGACAAAACCCAATTTGACGATCAGCCCCAGAAGCTGCTTGTGCCCGCGGAAATCGAGCAGACTGCCCGTGATTTGCTGGCTGCCGGCGATGCCTCCGGATACGCGTTCTGGTTTGGAAGTTGCCGTGACTTGCGAGCACGCGCACTGGCTTTGAACTCACCGTTTTCCCAATTGGCGATCGTTGATTCAGAATCAACTTCGATTGATGCCACGCGCGAGTTACTCGACCACAGTGGCCTGTACGGTGCCGTCACGGTTCATCACAGCGAGGCCACAGATTTCAAGCCGCCGAAGTACGTCGCCAACATGGTCTTTGTCGACGCAGCAGTAAAGTTGGACCCGCTGTCAATCGAATCTGTGTACGAATCGGTGCGACCCTACGGCGGCGTGATGTACCTCTTGACCGACGGTGATCAACAAACACTGATCGAACACATCAAAGCGATGGATTTGGAGCAAGCCAACGTTGCTATTGGCCAACACGGTGTGATTGTCCGACGCCAAGGAGCGCTGCCCGGTTCAGCGGATTGGACGCACCAGTACGGCGACATCGCCAATACGATCAAGTCGAATGATTCGCGAGTCAAACTGCCTTTGGGCATCCTCTGGTTTGGCGGCAGCAGCAATATGGACGTGCTTCCGCGTCATGGGCACGGACCGCCGGAGCAAGTTGTCGGTGGCCGCTTGTTCATCCAAGGGATGAACTGCTTGAGTGCGCGGGACGTCTACACCGGCCGTGTCTTATGGAAACGTGACTTTACCGACTTGGGCACCTTCGATGTCTATTACGACAACACGTATGAGAATCTGCCGCTAAATCCCAAGTACAACCAGGTGCACATCCCGGGCGCTAACGCCCGTGGCACGAATTACGTCGTGACCGACGATCGCGTCTACATTGTCGAAGCCAATGTCTGTCATGCGCTCGATCCCGCGACGGGAGAAACGCTTGCCGATTTTCAGTTGCCGAAGTCTGAGTCAGGCCAGGAAGAGAACTGGGGTTATCTGGGCGTCTATCAAGACGTACTGATCGGAGGTCTCGGTTTCGCCATGTACCGGGATCGACACGGCTTGGTGTTCGAGTCGGACAAACAATTGAGAGCCTCCAAAGCCGGTTTCGGAACCAAGAGTCTTGATCGCGCCGCGAGTGTAGCACTGGTCGGCTTTAACCGTCATTCCGGCAAGCAGCTATGGAAGGTCGATGCCAACCACAGCTTTTGGCATAACGGCATCGTTGCCGGCGGCGGCAAGGTCTATTGCCTGGATCGCAGTCCCAAACAAATCGAAGACGCGCTCCGCCGACGTGGAAAATCAAACCCCGAAAGTTATCGTATCGTGGCTTTCGATTTCCAAACGGGCCAGCGGCTGTGGGAAATCAAAGACAACATTTTCGGCACCTGGCTTGGTTACTCCGAACAACAGGATCTCTTGTTGCAGGCCGGTGCTAAAGCGAGCGATCGATTGCCGGACGAAGTCGCTCAAGGGATGGCAGTCTATTCAGGCTCCGACGGATCCGTGGTCTGGCAAGACAATTCACTGAAGTATTCCGGCCCGTGTATTTTGCACAACGACTTGATCATTACGAACGCCAATTCGTATTCAGAGTCAGCGGGCGCATTTTATTTAAGCACGGGCAAGCCAAAGTTTGTCCGGAATCCACTAACGGGCGAATCGCAAATCTGGACGATCAAGCGAGCATACGGTTGCAACAGCATGATTGCCAGTGAAAACCTGTTGACGTTCCGGTCGGGTGCCGCTGGTTTTTATGACTTGCTAACCGATGCCGGCACTGGAAATCTTGGCGGATTCAAATCAGGTTGCACCGCAAATCTGGTTGTCGCCAACGGCGTCTTAAATGCGCCCGACTACACTCGGACGTGCAGTTGTGGTTACCAAAATCAAACCTCCTTGGCGTTGGTTCACATGCCGGAAATGGAAACGTGGAGCATTCACAACACTGCTGCCAAGTCTTCGCACGGCAAGATGATCGAGAATCTGGCGATTAACTTTGGTGCTCCCGGAGATCGCCGTGACGCCGATGGCGTGCTGTGGCTGGAGTATCCCGTCGTCGCGGGAGAGTCACCACCGCTGTCGATTCACACAAATCCAGCGGCTCATTTCTTTCAACATCATGCTTCTTCGCTGGCAGCCTCGGATCGGCCGTGGATGTTGGCTTCCGGCGTTGAAGGAATCACGGACCTGCGCATCGAGTTGAAGTTGAAAGACGAGTACAATTTGAACAATGGGCTTCCCGTCCAGCATGTTAACGATGATGCAGAGGAAGACGAGAACGGCAAAGTCAATCTGACCAGTAGTGATTTGGAGTTGGTGGAAGATGCTGGAAGGCAAGTCGTTGGCATGCGATTCAACAATCTCAACATTGCTCACAACACGCCGATCCGCAGCGCCTACATCCAATTCACGTGCGATGAACCAGCCAGTCAGGAAACATCGCTGATCATCGCCGCCGAAGACGTTGGCAATGCTGCTGCCTTTAGCGATCAATCACACGATTTGACGTCACGATCGGTGACCAGCAAAGAGGTCGGCTGGAAGCCCGGTGCCTGGAAAACGATCGGAGAATCAAGAGCGAATCAGCGTACGCCGGATCTTTCACCGTTGGTGCAGGCCATTGTCAATCGCGACGACTGGAAACCCGGTAACTCGATGGCATTTCTGGTCACCGGTACAGGCAAACGCGTGGCTGTGTCATCCAAAGGTGGGCCCCCCAAAGCAGCGAAGTTGGTCATCGATGCCGAAACTACGGTCAGAGAAATTGTTGGCCCGGCAATGATGCACGATGTGCAACTTTTCTTTGCCGTGCCAAAGCATCATCCCGAAGGCGTTCGCGTTTTTGATGTTCACGCTCAAGGCAAACTTGTCGCAGAAAACGTCACCGTCCAGCGAGGCGCTGACAATGCGGCGGCCGAACTGCGGTTGGAAAACATCGCTATCAAGAACGAACTGCATCTTCGCTTCGTCCCCAAACAAGGGTCACCCATCTTGTCTGGCGTCCAAATCCGTCGCCGCTGAGCAGTCTTGACAAGTCAACTCGTTGCCTTGGTTGAAGGTCTGCGCGAACACCAGCATTGTCCGTCACCAGCATTCTCCGCGGCTTGACACCAAGGCATCATGTCATTGACCGAACACTCTTTGGAAAGATCAATATGTTGACGACCGAGGACATGATCGAGAAATGCCATCGCTTCTGTAACAGCGAAGTTGTGGAGCTGAACACCGACTCCCTAATCGGGTTTTTCCAGGTCTTTCGCCCCGATGGCCTTGCCTTGGCCGGTCTGTTTGACCACCTGGATATCGGCGATCAATTACACCAGCGGCTCGATCGCCTGTATGCTGCCTGCGGTGATGACCGGCGGCCTGACGGGAGACGGGACGCATATTTTGTGATCAGGCGTCCATCCGCAATCGATCCAGATAAAGCAAGTGACTTGGCAAGCGGGTGGCTGGAGCGATTGTCGGTCTTGGCAAAGCGTGTGGGTGACGATGATTTGGCAGCTTCCTTGAATCCCGCTCCCAAGATTCGAGTGTTGGAAGGGCTTCCACCCAAGCACCCGAAAGCGGATGAGGAAAAATCGCGACTGCTGCGATGCCTGCAGGATCAAGCCTCCGTGCTCTTGGATCGCATCCAGCCGACGCCCGCTGCGGCAGCGGCGCTGCGGTCCGCCTATTATTTCGTCGCCTGCGATCCGATGCTGCGCGACTACTTGATGTGGCCGTTCTACGCCGCAGCGCGGGAGGACGACGATGCCGAACCGGTTGCTGATCCTTTCGAACCGTACTTTCAGCTCTGGCTGCACGGCGTGAAGTATCGAATCTTTGGCGAGGACCAAGTTGATCTCTACTTGCCGCGGCAAACTGCATGAGCAAGCGTCTTTTGTCAGCGTCAGGTTTTCACCAGGACTTTGCGTACAGGCTGTGAATTCGTCGTGCTTCCCCGGCATTTGCGGAGCCGTTAGAATCGGCCCTGTCATCACCTCGGTTCTGGCGAGTCAGGTGGTGGTGGGTCGTCCGCTCGTAACCGATGAGTGGTCGCCACGTTTTGGTCGTTTCAGGTAACAAAGGTATACGATCGGGTGAAAAGCAGGCGAAAGTCGGCACCAATCAGCACGTGAAAAACACCGCGATTTACTGTAGGAATCGCTCTCCGGATGGGTGGCCGAGTGGACGAAGGCACCAGTCTTGAAAACTGGCGTACGTTTGCGCGTACCGTGGGTTCGAATCCCACCCCATCCGCTGGCCAAGATTCGTATCTTCATGAATGGCAAGAGTTTGCGTCAAGCAAACCGGCTTAGGTAGAGGTCGCTGAGTTCTTCCGCATGGTCGAGCAAACCCACGCCGAGGTTTGGGTACTGCAACTGTCGATCACTTGGAACAACTGGTAACGATGGAACTCGATCCACAAGGTGTACGAGATCGACTGAAACAACTGTCGAAGAAGGACAGCAAGCGAAAGGTCTTTGGTGCGGCCTCACATGAGTATGTTTTGAACCCGCCACTCAGTGCCGACGAGCTTGAGGCTTTCGAGTCCGAGCACGGGATTACTTTGCCCGGAAGACTACATGTAGTCGGGCCACGATTCTTCCTGGAAGGCGTTGAGCACGACTTCCTGGCTGGCGGCGGGGACGCGGAACCGCTTGATGATCTCGCCGCCGATTCGCAACTCGCGCCGATCCGCGTCCCAACTCGGCCTGAGTGCCGCTTGCGGATCCCCATTTCCGTTTTTCGCTGGTCTTTCCCGGGGTGTTAGGCCAGTCCACAGCGTCTTGTCTCTGGCCGCGGCTTCCCCGCTTTCCTGCGATGCCTCGTAAATCTGCGACGCGAAGGCAGTGCCCGACTCGGTCAGCAGCAGTGCACTGGTCTCGGAGAAGGTCAGGCCATCGTTCGGCAGCCCGTCGCCACAGGCGGACGATTCCTGAGCGTGTTCGACAAGACCCCTTGGCGACCAGCCAACGCAGTTCATTGTTGGTCAGGCCAGGTTCGTAAAACTGTTGGTTCTCGATGGCGACATGAAGTACCCTCTGTTTTCGTTTTGGCGGATAACCGCCATGCTGCATTTGTATGTATGATGGATCGACCTCGCCAAGTCGAAGAAATTCGGGCAAGGTTTCTGAGACTGGTCATGTTTGGGAACTGGGCTCCGCGGTGACACATCCCGGGTTCCGCGGCTCAGCCGTACCCATTGCTCGCTCCTCTTCCGCCTCGCGGCGCCGCTCGGCCAGGTACTCCGGATTGTTTCGTAGCGTTCGGTATTTCATAGTTTTTCCGAGCAAAACGAAGTCTCAAGCAAACGACAGTTCCGGACATCGCTCACCGCTTTAGACATAGACTCTTCCTCCTCAGCACCCAATCAACCTCACGTAGAACGATGATTCTTGGCGCCGTCGAATTGATTCCAATCTGGAGATTGGCCATTTCATTCATTCCTGTGGCCGGAGTGTTGATCGTGTTGTGGGCATGGCAGCAACCGATTCGCACATCGGTCTACGCGATGAGTCGGATGTTGATTCAGTTGATGATTGTCGGCTACGTATTGCTGGGCATCTTTCAAGCCGATCACTGGTTGATCGTATTTGGGGTCTTACTGGTGATGGCGACCGCGGCCAGTTGGATCTCACTGCGAAGCGTGCCGGAGTTGCGCACCAAGCAGTTTGCTCGAGCATTGGCATCGGTAGGTCTTGCCGGCGGTGCCACCTTGCTACTCGTTACTCAAGGCGTGCTGGAGTTGACACCCTGGTACTCACCGCGGTTTCTGATTCCGCTGGGTGGAATGATCTTTTCCAGTTGCATGAACAGCGTAAGCCTGGCGGCGGAGAGATATCAGTCAGAAATATCGGACGGTAAATCGAGCAACGATTCGCGTGCGACCGCGATGCGAACCGCGCTGATTCCGATTACCAACACGCTGTTTGCGGTTGGCCTGGTGTCGTTTCCCGGGATGATGACGGGACAGGTTCTTTCCGGGGAAAACCCGCTGGTGGCGGCGCGCTACCAAATCATGGTGATGTGCATGACTTTCGGTGCGTCAGGATTAGCGACGGCCATTTACTTATGGCGGAGCTGCCAAGAGACGGCTCACGCTACTGCGGAATGATGGCGATGCCCGGTGGCTGTAATGCTTTGATGTACCAGGAAATCTTGGCATCTTTTTGCGCCGCAAGCAGAAACTCAAAGAGCGCATCGGCGGCATCGCGGCGCAATTGGGCAAGATCGGTTAACTCTTCAAAGGGCACATCGTTCTGCTTGAATTGATGGACAAGAATCAGATGCAATCCCAATGGGCTCCGTACCGGTCCAGCGAGCTGGCCGATCTTAGCCTCACGAACAGCCTTCATCACCACGGCGGGAAGATCGCCACTGCCTTCGACCCAGCCAACTTTGCCGCCGTCGGTGGATGACCCGGCATCGCTGTTTTCTTTTGCGGCGGCGGCAAAGGCCGATTCCAGTGAACTCGCATCGCGCAGCTCCGAGACGATATTGTCCATGCGGTTTTCGGCGATGCCTACGGAGTTCGCGTCTTTGGGATCCATTTTCAGGAAGATCTGCGACACCTCCCATTTGCCACCGGCGTATTTGTCGCGATGCCGTGTGTAGTAACTCTTCAGCACCCTGTCGTTTAAGCGACTCTTCAGATACTGTGCCCAAGCGATCCGCCAGGTCAAATCAGCACGCAGTGAGCGTTCATTGGATTTTCGTTTCTTCGCATAATCTTCCAGGCTACTGCCGCGGCGTTTAGCGTCACTTGCGAATGCTTCAATCTGCCGATCGATGATCGATTCCAGCGAGGCCCCACCCTGTTCTCGAAGCGTACGCAATGCCAGGTGTTGTCGAACCAACATCAACGCGGTCGCCCGCTGCACGTCGAGCGTGGCATTGTCCAAATCACGAATCTTCAGCCGCTCGACCAGGATCAGGTTCAACTCACCCAAAAAAATCGGCTCGCCATTGATCGACGCGATCGGATCATCAGGGCCGAACTTGTCCTCGCTGTGCGCGTTCAGACTCAGAAAGACGACCGACAGGCAAACAAACAGAATACGGATCACGGCAACTGAATATCCTGAATCACGAATTCAACTTCGTTGTTAACCACGGCCGTCGGCGACTCATACATCAGCTTGGATTTTCCCACCGAATCACCGAGATCAAACAGGTAGCCGACGCCCACACCGGTCTTGGTCTGGCGAAAGACCTCATACCCGAGATGATCCGCTCGCGTTCCATCTTCACGAATGATGTGCACGGGGTTTTCAAAGATCCAGTGCCGGTGACTTTCCAACGACCTGTTGGCATCTTCCAGTTCCACGGCAATGCGGACTTCGTGCAGGGGACCATTTTTTCGCACTTGCTCGACTTCCACCGTCATGGCATCGATAGTTTTCTTTGCATTCGGCTGGACCAAATCCAATTCAAAGATTTGTTTCTTGCCCGGCAGCATGGCGCGGATCACACCGGACAGGGACTCGATTTTCTCAGGCTGTCCGGCCGGCAATTCCATCGGCAGAAAAACTTCGCTAAAGGCAATGTCGCTGTTGGTCGCAATGTCGATCGTGTCAGCCGTGGATTGGGGGGCAAGTGGGAACGTGTCATCCAGCTTGCCGGACAGCTGTCCGACAGGGATGCTTAATCCGATCGGAGTCATCCGCGGTTCCCAGGCGATCTCCATGCGAATATTCAGACGATTTTGCGATGGTTGGTTCAACACCCGAGAGGCCATGATCGCCATCGGTTCAATTCGGTAAACACCGGCATAGGCCGCCGAGTCGACGCGGCTGGGACGTTCCTCTTCGCGCGGCACCAGTGCCAGCGTGCCCCGGTCCCCAGCATAAAAGTTGATGTCCAAATCGGCCTGGTCCAAAACCAAATCCAGCGCGTGCCAGAACGAAAGTGGTGTGGCGACCGGATCGATCGCCATTGACTCGTTAGCGTTGTGATCGAATTCGATGCCGCTGTCGCGACTGATGGCCTCGAGCGCTTCTGCCAACGTAGAAATCTTATCGAGTCGAACGCTGATCGCTGCCGACTGGGTCTCGGTGCGCATCGACAGCAACGTCTTCCGCACCCGCGCGAGTCTCTCGGCTGCTTCGATTGAGATCCCGGGCTTCGATTCCGGTAAGAAGTCCAAGGCCTTCGGTCCGGCATCAATCAACGCTTTCTCCGCTGCTTTTCGTTTGCTCAAACTCGCAGCATCCAGCTGGTCGACCCACTCCAACACATCGGACTTAAGATCAATCGCAGAGCCTTCAGCCACATCCTGACCAAGGCATGGTCCGCAAACAGCAACCACCGCAAACAGAGACATGATGGGTGCCACAGCGGCAGCGCACGTTGCAGCGATGAAGCCCAGGCGTTGCATTCGTCATGTTCCTTACAAGTGGGAGCGCGTCAGATCGATCGACCGGGACCGAGACTGAGTTAGGGGGGAGGCCCCGAAGTCTGATCATGGATTTTAACCTAGGCTTCAGCTGCAGAGGGGGCGGACCTCCGATGTATGGGATTATTTCCTGCATCGCGGTTGATTTCACAAGATTGCCAGCCAAGTCGCCCCTGGCAGCCTCTCTCACCATCGGAATGCTTTGATGCCAAATGTCACCAGTCGGTCATTCGCGCTGCCCATTTCTTTACTGCTTGGGCTTCCGCTGACACTGGCCTGTTGTGCTTCCACGGCGTCGGCACAGGCTCCCGCGTTGGTCGAGTTTTTCTCGGCCGGAAAAACCAAGCGTGGATTGGCGCTCGTGGAATTGGCTCACGAAGTCGTTGTGTTGGGACGCGATGGATGGTTGCATTCATTGGATCCAAACGGTCGCTCGCCAATTCGACATGTCGGCGGCGCGTATTCGCCCGTATCGGCGATTGAAATTCGCAACGAGCTGAGGGCGGAGTTCGGGCGCGATTTCGAGGTTTTGACGACGAAGAATTTTTTGGTGGTGCAGCCTCGCGGTCGTGGCCAACGATGGCCTGGTTTATTCGAGCAGTCACATCGCTCCTTTGTGACCTACATGAGCAAGCGAGGAGTCAATGTACGTGAGGGACGATTCCCGATGGTGGCCGTTGTCTTTCCTGACCAAAAAGCGATGTACGACGAGTTCGATCGTTTGAAGATCGATGTCACCCGTGTGTCGGGCTTGTATTCCAACAGCAGCAACCGTGTGATGACACATGATGGCGGCCGTATCGACTTGATCGCCGAGACGGTACGCCACGAAGCAGCACACCAATCGGCGTTCAATTACGGTGTGCACAGTCGCGTCACGGACACGCCCAAATGGATCACCGAAGGAATCGGTCAAATGTTCGAGCCAGCAAACATGACCGACTCGCGCGCCGGTGCTCGTGCCCGCGAGCGTGTCAATCGTGACAGCATTCGTTTCATTCGTGACACCTACGAAGAACGCAACGACCCAGCGTTCAGTGAAGCGGTTTTCCGCTTGATCGGTGACGACACGATGTTCGACAGCGACTCGTCGATCGAGACAGCGTACGCGGTTTCCTGGGCCATGATGTTTTACCTGGCGGAACGGCAACCAAACAAATTCGCCAAGCTCTTGAACCACACAGCAACCAGGCCGCCGTTTCAGACCTATGAACGTGCCGATCGGATTCGCGATTTCGAGAAGATCGTGGGCATCGAAAGCTTTGAGTTCAGTAAACGCGTCAATTGGTTTCTCAGATCGCTGTAGCTGAACTGCACATCAAACCACACGCAGCAGGCAATAGCGAACATCCGTTTGTTGCGTCCAAGACAACATGAGTCTCATGGGAGGGCGAGGCTCCCGCCGAGCCGAAGCTTTGCGGCTCCGCAGGAGCGTCGCCCTCCCAGCTCCGCAGGAGCGTCGCCCTCCCAGCTCCGCGGGAGCGTCGCCCTCCCGGCGGTTGGGAAACTTCCCATCAATCCGGACGATGTTGCTTGACCAGCTTGCTGACCGCTTTGAATTCCGGCCGATCCGCAGTTCCTAACCATTCAAACAAGATGGATTCGACCGTCGTGATCGTCGCTCCCGACATTTGCATCCGCATCATCGCGGTTTCGTGATCACGGCGGCCGCGGGCGGCAACCGCTTCGGCAGCGATATACGGTCGCAAGCCTTCAGCCAACAAATCCAACACCGTTTGCTGCACGCAGACGTGTGTTTCGATGCCGGCAATCACAATTTGATCACGGCCTTGTTCTAACCAGGGATCCAATTCGCGACGACAAACGGCTGCGGAGAAATCAAGTTTCTCTTCGGCATCGGGAAACTCTTCCTGCAGCGACGAATCCAGTGGCCCCAAACCTTTTGGATACTGCACTGTCGCCGCAGCGGGGATACTCAGTAGCTTTGCGGCCTGCAGCAAGCGTTGTGTTTGTCGGACCACCGCATCGCCCGAGGGGATGACGGGAAGAAGCTTTTCCTGCAGATCGATGACCAGCAAAGCGCTGCGGCCGGAATCGAGTCGAAGCGGTGAACTGACGTGCGGCATGGTCACTCGAAAAGCAAGTTACTGGTGCGAACTGGACTGGCACACGACTTGGCGCAATTGTTCAATCGCAGCCTTCATGATTTGCGTATCGATCTCGTGAACATTGACTGGATCGCCTACACCTCGCAGCATCGTGATCGTTAGTCGTCCGCCCAGATGCTGGCGAAACTCCTCCAGTCCTTGCATCAATCGATCGGCCGGCTCCAGGCCGTCATGTCACAAATTCATCCCTAACGTCTGCATGCAGTCGCAAACGCGGAGTGCATCGGACGCTGGGAAACCGAGTTTAAGGCTTGAATAGAAACAATCAATCGCCACACCGATGGCGACAGCCTCGCCGTGTCGAATTTCGTAGTTCGTGAGCGGTTCCAACTTATGGGCGGACCAATGTCCGAAATCCAATGGCCGGGCCTCGCGCATCTCAAACGGATCACCGCCCTCGGTAATGTGCCGCAGATGCAAAAGGCATGATTTGTGGATCGCTCGATTGGCGGCATCCATGTCGCGATCACGGATTTGCGTTGCGTTGGCGCACAGCCATTCGAATTCATCTGCGTCCTTGAGCAGCGAGACTTTCACCGCTTCACTAAAGCCGACTTGGAAGTCGCGATCCGGCAACGACTGCAACAATCCCGAGTCGTTGATCACCGCCCAGGGGACTGCGAACGTGCCCACCCAATTCTTTTTGCCAAAGTAGTTGATTGCGTTTTTGACACCCACACCCGAGTCAGCTTGGGCCAGCGTCGTGGTCGGCAGCCGCACCAGGCGGATGCCGCGATGGGCAATCGCAGCGGCATAGCCAACAGCGTCCAACATCGCACCGCCGCCGATGGCGATCACGTAGCTCCGCCGATCCAAGTCGTGGGCATTGATCTGCTCCAGGATCAGCTCGACAACATCCGAAGAATTCTTGACCGCCTCGCCGCCGTCCACCCAAATGCAGGGAGCGACCAGTTGTACATTCTCCGCAGCGGCCAATTGCGACTCGATTCTTTTCAGCCTGGATGTCGATTCGGCGATCGGCGATTCAGCGACCAGCAATACCTTGGCCGGACCCGCATCGCCGCCGTCTAAGACGCCCAGCAACTGCGGAAAATCATCACCGGCAACCTCTTGGGTGACCCTGAGCCGGTGCACGAATGGCACCGAGAAAGGAATGTCGAGTGATCGATTGTCGCCGTCTGGCATTAGGATCGGAGCGTTTGGTTGTCGCGTGGCGTGATTGATTCGGCTTGACTGAAGTTCATTCGAATGGATTGAGTTGATTCGAATGGACGGAATCGACCGGGGTCGAGCTTACAAGGTTTCGTTTT
Source organism: Pirellulaceae bacterium (assembly GCA_041623895.1). Taxonomy (GTDB): domain Bacteria; phylum Planctomycetota; class Planctomycetia; order Pirellulales; family Pirellulaceae; genus JBFJVZ01. The sequence goes on from JBFJVZ010000006.1 coordinate 42,900, forward strand.
CCCAACCCCGCCAAAGCCAACGTAGTGAATCGGGAAAGATGGCACCGCCATGCTTTCCGTCGTGAGCCCCGCTGCCGAAGACAAGTTTGTAGTCATAATCTTTGAATTGAAGTGCTTTGGCCATCTGCTGATTGGCCAGCGGCCAGTTGCCAAATTGGTTATCCAAGTCGTTTTCCCCGTCTTGCAGCAAGACGCGGATCGGTTTGCGGTCGTTCTTGCGAATCATCGGCGGATAGTTGTGTCCGCCCCGCAGGTCAACAAAACTACCGATGTGGCTAAGTACTTTGCGGAACTTTTCTGGGCGATGCCAGGCAACGCTGAACGCACAAATTCCGCCCGAACTATTGCCACAAATCGCTCGCAGCTCAGGGTTGTCGGTGATGCGATAGTTCTTGCCAACCTCGGGCAGGATCTCGGTTAACAAGAATTCAGCGTAATCACCGCTAACCGTGTCGTATTCAATACTTCGGTTAGCCGGACGAGGTTGCCAACCCCGCTTCTCGGGCAACTGGCCTGTGTGGCCTGGATCGATCATGACGGCGATCGTCACCGGCATGTCGCCCTTGGCGATCAAGTTGTCAAAGACGACCGCAACACGAAAATCGCCACTGCTTCCCTCGAACGCGTGCCCGTCCTGAAAAACCATCAATGCCGCCGGCGTCGAACCGTCATACTGCGCCGGGACATACACCGAGTAACGGCGTTTGGTTCCCGGATAGACGCGGCTTTTCAGCCACTGGTGCTGCGTCACTTTGCCATGCGGGACCGCTTCATTGGGCATCGAATCCGGGCCGTGTCGGTATTCCTCCCCAAAGGCCGACCAACCAATCATCAAACAGGAAACAATAACCAGAGATCTCATCGGCACAGCACGCGGCATGGGGGGAAGGAATCGAGGCGGGATGACGTTATTCTAGCAGCCCAACCATTTCGGCGCCGGGTGTAGATGTTTCCTCCGGCAAGCCAGGCAAGTTCGCAAGAAAAAAAGAGACCATGGAGCGACGACGATTGGGCAGCAGCGGGGTGGTGGTCACCGACATCTGCATGGGAACCATGACTTTTGGTGGCCAATGTGACAAGAAGACAAGTCACGCGATATGCGATCGCGCCTGGGATGCCGGCATTGATTTCTTTGACGCCGCTGAAATGTACCCGGTGCCGCCCAAGGAGGAAACGTTCGGGATCACGGAAGAAATCTTCGGCAAATGGCTGAAAACCAAGCCGCGCGATGCGGTCTTTGTAGCCACGAAGATCACCGGACCCGGACACGGTTGGTTTACACCACCCGTGCGTCATGGCCGCACGGCGCTGGACCGGCGGCAAATCATTCGCGCTTGCGAGGATTCTCTGCGGCGACTGGGCACCGATTATATCGACCTGTACCAAACGCATTGGCCCGATCACGGCATGCCGTACCAGGAAGTACTCGGCGTGCTCAGCGAGCTACGTGACGCCGGCAAGGTCCGCGTGATCGGCGCCAGCAATGAAACGACCTGGGGGGTGATGAAGAGTCTGTGGGCTGCCGACAAGCACGGTGTCGACCGCTACGAAACGGTGCAAAATAATTTCAGTTTGATCAACCGCCGCTGCCAAAGTGAACTTGCCCAATGCTTGCGGCAGGAAAAGATGAGCCTGTTGCCTTATTCCCCGCTGGGCGGCGGCGTGCTGACCGGCAAGTACCAGGACGGCGCACCCGTCGGAGCCCGGTTCAGCGCGTACTTAAAAGAGGGTAACGACCGGCAAAAACAAATGGCTTACCGGTTCGTCAATGATCGAACTCTGGAAACCACACGCCGCTTGGCCGAGATCGCACAATCAATCGGCACCACCGTGACCGCATTGTCGGTGGCCTGGAGCCGGCAACATGATTTTGTTGCTTCCACAATCATCGGAGCCACTAGCGTCCAGCAATTGAACGAATCACTGGAAGCAGTCGATTTGATTCTGGATGATGAAACCTTGCAACGAATCGATCAGATCGACGCGGAGATACCAACGCCGATGACCGAAGATGGGCTGCGAAGGCTGTAAGTAAGCGGTGTTTGTTTGGACAGCGCCACTATTGGTTAAGCCGACCCCGAAGGCCATGATCTCTACACATCTTTGCCCCCTCTCCCAACGCCGTTAAGCGTTTCTTGTTCGTGCTACGCGGGCTGTTCTTCGTAGCCGGAGTCGCCAGACTTCGGTTGTATCGGGGACGGCGCCCGAATTCTGGCGAATCCGGCTACC